>NZ_JBEZYG010000015.1:0-262595 GCF_040638385.1 Streptomyces sp. NPDC026589 | reverse complement strand
GACCGTGTACCCGTTCTCCTCGTTGGCGTAGGTGATCCGCTCCAGGACACCTTCGAGGACGGCCATGTTGGACATGACCCGACGCTACCGGGTGGCACTGACAGGGCGGTTCGCGGGCCGGGCCGGCCCCGTCAGGGAGACAGCGTGTGTCCGGCGGGTCGTTCCGCGCCTGTCGCAGGCTCGCCGAGGTCTCGCGGCGTGCCGGGGCTCCCCGGGTGGGCTATGCGGCGCGGTCGTAGTGGAGGGGTTCTTCGGGGCAGCAGGGGTCGGCATCCCCGCACTCGGTGCCGGCGGCCTGGCGGTGAAGCCTCTTCTGGGCGGTCCGGAGAAGGGCCCAGGCGATGAACAGGACGGCGGTCAGCGCCCAGGTGACGACCCACCAGCCGGCAGTCGACCCCATCATGGCCTCGGCGGCGGTCAGGACCATGGCGGCCGCGTGGGCCCAGCACAGCAGAATGCCTGCCCATCGGGTGGTGTGGTCGACCGTTCGAAGGCCGGCTCTCTCCCCCGGTCCGTCCTGTTCCATGATCCCCCCGTTTCGCCATGCGCCTCTTTTCCCGACCTTGACTGTTCATGCGTTCGAGTGCGCGGAACGGCGCCGTCCGGGGTTCACTTTCGGCCCCGCCTTGGTTGACGTCACAACAGTTGCCACAAGGCAAGAGAGAGGCCGGATGGGGCTTATTTCAGAGCGAATCGGACGGAGAAGTCGGCTCGTTCTGGCCGGTCTGCGTATTTCTGGTCGAGAGTGCGTTCACATCTCGTGAAGAAGTCGTGGTGGTTCACGGAGTACGGGGGTCCGGGCCGCCGTCCCGGTACTCGTTCGCCAGCAGAGTGCCACGGTCGCGCGCACCCCGCCGAGGAACTGCTCGAACCGCTAAATCTCCTGCGGGGAGTAGGCGGCCATCACCTCGGCCACCCGCTCGACGTACGGGCCGGAGCAGGCTCTCAACTGGAGGGCTCGCGCCGGCCGGCGTTGAAGCGCGCCTTCTTCTGACGGTTGCCGCACGTGTTCATGTCGCACCACTTGCGCGTACGGCTCTGGCTGGTGTCGAAGAATGCGGCCCGGCAGGTCGGGGAAGCGCACAGGGCCAGCTTTCCGTCCCGCTCGCCCGAGATGACGTCGACCGCGTCGGCGGCGATCACGCTGAGGGCGTCCTCCACGGAGGAGGAGTCGAGCCGCCAGCGCCGCTCTCCCCCAGGTGTCAGGACCGCAGCGGCCCGCCCAGTGATGCTGCGGTCGCCAATGATCTGGACCGGGGCGACGGGAAGAGGCTCGTGCAGCGCGGCGGCCGTCGCAGCGGCGTGGATCGATTCCCTCAGCTCCCGGGCGCGGTCGAGCTGGGCAGGGGTGCAGGAGTCCACGGCGAGCCCGTACACCGCCAGCCAGTCGATGAGCCGTTGCGGAACGGGGATGCGCTCCACGGCGTCGCCGAAACGCTCCGACAAGGTCCCGGTGAAGCTCGTCGCGAGCACGCTGCCGAGGCGGAAATCAGGAAAGCCAGCACGCATGGAACCACCTTAGCCGGTTGCGGCATTCCCCTGGGGGCTGTTAGAACCGTCTTAGCCGGTTCACGATGAGTCGGCGTCGTCTCGGTGGCGGATCAACACGAGTCCGCGGTGGATCGACGCCGGTCCCCACCATGGCCAGGAGGCCTCATGCCGCGCCCGACCAGCGATGTCCACGCCTACGAGACCCACGCGACCGACGCCGACCTCGACGACCTGCGGGCTCGACTGGCCGCGGCGCGACTGCCGGAGGCCGAGACCGTGCAGGGCACCGGGCCCGGCCCCCGCCGATGGGATCAGGGCGTTCCGCTCGCCGACCTCATCGATGTCGTGGAGTACTGGCGCACCGGGTACGACTGGCGGTCCTTCGAGGAGCGCCTCAACCGCGTGGGCCAGTTCCGCACGGTCATCGACGGCCTGGGTATCCACTTCCTGCACCGCCGGTCCGCGCGCACGGACGCCACCCCGCTGCTCCTGACGCACGGCTGGCCGGGCAGCGTCGTCGAATTCCTCCACGTCATGGATGAGTTGGCAGATCCGGAGGACGCGGAAGCTCCGGCGTTCCACGTCGTGGCCCCGTCGCTGCCGGGCTTCGGGTTCAGCGACCGGCCGGCCATCACCGGGTGGGGCACCGAGAAGATCGCGGCCGCGTGGGTGGAGCTGATGGGAAGGCTCGGATACAGCACGTTCCTGGCCCATGGCGGCGACTGGGGCGGCAACATCACCACGGTTCTCGGCGGCAGGTTCCCCGATCACGTGCTCGGCGTCCACTCCACTTTCGCGGAGGCCCCGCCCGGTCTGCCCACGGACGGCCTGACGGAGACCGAACGAAGGTGGACCGAGGAGACCCACCACTTCTGGCGCCACCGCGCGGCCTACGCCAAGCAGCAGGCGACCCGGCCACAGACCACCGGCTACGCGCTCGTCGACTCGCCGGTCGGGCTGCTCGCCTGGATCCTCGACAAGTTCGCCGAGTGGACGGACACCGAGGACAGCCCGTTCGAGACCATCTCCCGGGACCGCATCCTCGACAACGTCACCCTGTACTGGCTGACGCGGACGGGCGCGTCGGCCGCCCGCATCTACTACGAGAGCCACAACTCGCTGGACCCCGAACTCCGGGTGGACGTCCCGGCGGCGATCACCATGTACCCCCGCGACATCGACAAGACACCGCGCCCGTGGGCCCAGGAGCGGTACCGGAACATCGTGCGGTGGCGGTCTCCCGAGGCCGGAGGACATTTCCCGTCGCTGGAGATGCCCGAACTCTTCGTCGCCGATCTGCGGGAGGGCCTCGCGGCGGTGCTGGCCGCCCGTCGGTGAGCGGGGGCGCCGCTCACCGAGGATCTTCGGTCCGCGCACCTCCCTCCGCAGCCGTTTCGAGCCGGTCCGGCAGGAGCACGTCCAGCCGCGAGCCACGGCTCTCCGCGATGCGCACGATCTGTCGCAGGGACTCCGTCAGCCGGTCGGCGAGGAACCGGACCTGCTGACCGGTAACGGTCTCCTCGCCGGTCAATAGATCGGCGGCGTGCCCGAGGAGTTCGTCCGCCATGTCCAGTTGGATGCTCTCGACATCGTCGGCCATCCGCGAGACATGGCCGGTGCCGTCCCCGACGACGTAACAGGGCTTTCCGCCCGTGCCCGTCCACGGCAGCAGCCTCATCGCGGGGGCTTCGGCACAGTCGGCGTGTTCGCTGCTCAGCCTCATGCCACGACCCCGCTCACCCGGCCGAGGTGAACGCCGTGGGCTGCGATCAGCAGCGCCCCGCTCCGCATGCGCCGCCGCCTCGCCTCGGCCGCCAACGCCTCGGCCACCTGGCGTTCGTGCGCCACGAAGTAGGGGCGCACGAGGGGACTGTCCTCGCCACGCGGAGGCCGCTCGCCGGTGCGGTAGACGGTGGGCCCGCCAACGTAGGCGCACGAGTAGGGGTGGAGGTACGGCTTCAGGGAGTGCCGTTGGCGCGGTGCCGGGATCAACGAGCTCAGCGCCGGCTTCAGGAGCCGGGTGAGGGCGTGCTTCATGGGGGCCTGCCTTCTCAGGTGCGTCGACATACGGACATCGCTTCTTTGTGTAGCGAACCCATCACAGAGTGAGGTCAAAGATCGCTACGCTTCTAGGGGGTCGGGCATGACAGCACACCGGTCAGGTCAAGGAGTTGAGTGCGGATGAAAGCGAACGGCAGGCCGCGTACGGCCCGGGAGAAGTACGGCGAGGAGCTGAAGCTGCGGCGCATCGCGGCGGGGCTGACGCAGGAGGCACTGGCAGATCTGGTCGTCTGCTCGCCGACGCTCATCAGCCACTTCGAGGCGGGGCGGCGGCTGCCGAACCCGGACGACGCGCAGCGGATCGACCGGGCGCTGAACACGGACGGGTTCTTCTCGCGATGGCTGGAGGATCTGGACCCCTCGATCCCTCATTACTTCAGAGAAGTCGCTGAGCTGGAGCAGGAAGCAACGGAAATCCGTCACTACGGTGCTTCGCTCATCCCAGGGTTGCTCCAGACAAAGGCATACTCGGGGGCTGTGTACCAGGCGTACCGCCCGAACTACTGCGCTGAAGAACTTGACGAGTTCGTTGTCAGGCGCGCCAAACGAAGCTCGATCCTCGACAAGCCGTCAGCGCCGGTAACGTGGGCGCTGCTCGACGAGGCCGCGTTGAGACGCTGTGTCGGCGGACCGCAGGTGATGGCGGAGCAACTGCACAAGGTGGCCGACATGGCCGAGTCCGGTCGTGTGCGCCTTCATGTTCTGACTCTTGCATCCGGCGCGCACGCACTCCTGGAGGGCATGCTCTATCTCCTGTCCTTCGCGGACGCGGCCCCCCTGGCGTACGTCGAGGGCCTGCGCACCGGGCGCCTGATGGATGATCCGGCGCTGGTTGCGGCCTGCCACACGTCCTACACTCTCGCCTTGGGCGACGCGGCTCCGCGGCAGAAGTCGGTGGCGCTCGTCAGAAGCATCGCGGAGGAGCACGAACATGCACAGCACCGGGCCCACCCTCGCTGACAACACGCCTCTGATCGGATGGCGGAAGTCCAGCTACAGCGGTGGGGGCGGAGGCGATTGCCTTGAGGTCGCGGACGGCCACACCACCGTCCCCGTCCGCGACAGCAAGACCCCCGCAGGCCCGGCCGTCGCCTTCTCCGCAGACGGCTGGTCGTCGTTCGTCACCGCGATCAAGGACGGCCGCCTCGCTTCCTGATCGCCCCTCTCCTGGAGTGGCCCCACGCGAGCGGGGCCTCCGAGCCAAGGTCACGCCCGGGACAGGAACGCCGCTCGCAGATCCCGGTCCCGCAACAGCCTCAGAGTCTCTTCCTCGCCGTCGAACAACAACGCCGCGGATCGATGGCCGGCTTGATGGAACATCGCGGCGAGTACGTCGGCGAGCGGACGGTTCCAGGCTGTTCTGACAGTCTGCGCCGCCTTGTCGTGCCGCCCTCGATCCGTGGCGGTGCGCCAGATTTCCACCGATTCCTTGGCAGTCTCGTAGGCGGTTCTGCGTCCCTCGACGAGGACCCCACGCGTGTTGAGCCCGAACACGGCTATGGAAGCGTCTCCCTGGGGCGTCAGCCCCTTGTACTCGCCGATCGGCAGCACCAGGCGGAGGTGCTCCAGTGGTTCCTGAAGCGTGGGGTCGAGAAGGAGCGGACTACCGTTCTCCGACGAGCGAGGAAAGATGTTCCGCTTCTGATTACTGTTGCAGTACGCGCAGGCCAACAGATGGTTGAGCCACTCGAAGGTACGCAGCGGGGCGAGGCTCTTGGGTTCGAAGTGGTCAATGTCCGTGCCTTGGCTGTCACCGCAGTACATGCAGCGCTGGTGGCCGGGGGCCATGTCCGCAAGGGTGCCCAGAAGCCCCTCACGTACCCGTCGGCGGACGGTGGTGTGGGCCCACAGCTCGGCGGCTTTCTCCTTGCGGTCGACTTCGCTCGCCTGCTCGATCTGTTCGGTGCAGGTCTTGAGATGAGCCGTCGTATCGGGGGGCAGTTGTGCCCGTTCCAGTCGGATCACCCCGCCTCGCCGCCCTCGCCGTCCCTGATCTCCTCGGCGATCCGGTGGAGTTGCGCGGACACCTCGTGGACACGTGCGGCCGGAGAACTGGTGAGCAGGTCCTTGAGCTTCTTGTAGCGCTCGACCGTCTCCGGTGCGGTGTCGCCCTCGTACACGCGGGACTCCAGCGTCATGAACTCGGCACGTCGGCGCTCGGCCTGCTCGGAGTACGGAGTGTCGAGCCCGAACAGGTCGGAGAGCACCGCGTCGTCGCCGCTTCCGTAGACCACTCGCTCGTAAAGGTCTTCCGACACGACCTCGGGAGCGGCGTTCTCCTCCACCCCGGGCAGACGGATCAGGCCACCGGGATCAGCGGCCTGGCAGATGTACGGGCTGTGGGTCGTCACGATGAACTGGATGTTCGGGAAGTGCTCGGTCAGCCAGGGGCCGATGCGGCGCTGCCAGGAGACGTGGAGGTGGGCATCGATCTCGTCGATGATCACGACACCGGGCACCTGGAGAGGGCTGGGGCCGTCGCCGCCATCAGCCCCGACGAACGCGTCGTCGCCGAACGCGTCATGGATCTGCTTGAGCAGGTCGACGACGAGCGCGGCCACTGTACGGAATCCGTCGCTCATCTCCCGCAACGGATACCTGTGGCCGTCGCGGGTGACCCACAGTCCTTCGGAGTCGACGTCCTCCACCCGGTAGCCGTCGGGGAGCAGTCCGTGGCCGAGGACCGACAACGCTGCCTGTTTGAGTGCTGCGGCCCCTTCCCGGTTCTCCAGCGCGCGCAGGTGCTGCTCGATCAGCCAGGCGACGCCTTCGGCGAGCGAGGCGTCCTCGTGGAACAGGCTTGCCTGCCTGGCCACCGGACCCGATGCCAGCATCAACCGCTGGACCTCTCCCGAGCCCCCGGCCATGCGCCGGAAAGGCCCGTACGCGGCGCAGAACCAGCCCACCGGGTTGTCCGCCCAGGGGCCGCGTTGAGCGGGGGTGGCGCTGGTGGTGTTGGGGTCCTGCCGGATGCCTTCCAGGGCCGGCTGGGCGCTCTTACGGCTGCTCATGCCTTCCGCCGGGGCGGTCCAGCGCAGCCCCGCCCAGAAGTTGGTCTGGGTCCGTCCGGAGGAGCTGAACTTGTCGAAGCTCGCGTTCCTGACGATCTTCGCTCGGGCCGAGCCGGTGGCCTGCCCCCGCGACATCCAGTTCTCGAACCCCTGGACAAGGCCACGCGCCGCGACCGGCCCGCTGAGGGCCAGGACCAGCGCCCGGAGCAGCGTCGTCTTTCCCGAGCCGTTCCGTCCCGCGAGGACCGTCCAGCCGGCGTGCGAACCGTCCGGGCGGGTCAGGGTCAGGTCGACGACGCGCGGGCCGTGGAACGACTTGATGTTCTCGACGTACACACGGGAGACGTACATGGATGGCGGTTCCGTCCGGTGTGGGAGGTGCGGGGCGGGCTGTTCCGGTTCCGCGTCGGCAGCTACTCGTCCATGGTGTTCCCACCCCGTTGCCGCCGCCGTTCGGATCGCTCAGGCGGTCGAGTCTACGAGACGTGATGCGGCACGGGCCGCCGCTCAGCCCATGCTCGCCGCGACCTCGCTACGGAGCTGCGGCAGCTTGTCGTGGAGTACGCCCGGGCAGAGGGTGTCGCCGAAGTCCTTGTGCCCGTAGATGCGGCTCGGCGCGATGCCGTACTGGTCGCAGGTGTACGCGCAGAGCGCCACCAGGACCTCCCACTGCGCCCGGGGCGGCTGTGCGCCGTCGTGGTACGCGCCTTCGTTGGCGATCCCGATGCCCGTTCCGTTCTGGCCGGCGGTGTGCGCGCCCAGGACGAAGTCCCGGCCGGCGCGCAGCGTGCTGAGGCTCTGGTGGCGGCCCTCGGTGATCCAGCCGCCCCGGCTGACGAGGAAGTGGTAGCCGGTGTCGGTCCAGCCGTTCTTGTCCATGTGCAGGTCCTGGACCCAGTGGGCGTGTTCGTGGGCCTGGGCGCGGGAGACGTCGGAGGTGTTGGCGCTGACCGTGTGGTGGACGACGATCATGGTCGGCCGCTTTCCCACCAGCTCGACCGGGCTCCGTGGCGGGCGGGCGTTCCACCGGGTCGTGCCGTCGATGTCCGGTTCGACGGCGTCGAGGGCATGGGCTGTGCCGGGTAGGGCGACTGCCGCCAGGCCGCCGGCACCGGCGAGCAGGACGTGGCGGCGGGACGGCTGTGGAAGGTTCACGGCGGGCTCCTGGCGTGTGCGGGCAGTAGGAGTGACAACGGCGGTGACTGCGACGGGTGTCGGCGGTACGGCCGGGTGAGCCGCCGTGCTCACCCGGCCGTACCGAGGGCGGGGCCTCTACGCCGTGTTGTTGGCGAGCGCCTGGAGCCGGGTCATGGAGCCGTTGAACTTGTTGCGGTCCACGTCGCCGGATATCCCGGCGACCCGGCCGGTGGCCGTGTACTGCCAGATCGTCCAGGTGGGGAAGCCGCTGGGGATGTTCGGGCTGCTGGTGCCCCAATGGGCCACCCAGAGGGGCGACTTGGCTGCCATACCGGTCCAGCTTCCGGTGCAGGTGTTCCACCAGCTGGCCGTCGTGTAGATGACGACGTCCCGGGTGGTGCGCGCCTTGTACGTGTTGTAGAAGTCGTTGATCCATGTGCGCATCTGGGTCGTGGAGAGCCCGTAGCACATGGCGCCGTACGGGTTGTGCTCGATGTCCAGCACCCCGGGGAGGGTCTTGCCGTCCTTGGACCATCCTCCGCCGTTGCCCGCGAAGTAGCCGGCCTGCGTCGCGCCGTTGGAGACGTCGGGGCGGGCGAAGTGGTAGGCGCCCCGGATCAGGCCGGCGTTGTAGGAACCGGTGTAGTTCGCGCTGAAGCGGCTGTCCTTGAAGGACGTGCCCTCGGTGGCCTTCATGTAGGCGAAGTCGATACCCGCGGCCTTCACCGAGCCCCAGTTGATCGCCCCCTGCCAGTGGGACACGTCGATGCCCTGGACGCCGCTGGTGTCCATCGGCGTCACGCCGCCCGCCGCCGAGGACGACGGGCCCTGCTCGATGCGGGTCCCCGCGCCCATCCACGCCTGCCCGGACCGGACCGGCTCATCGGGTGCGGGAGGCGCGGCGGCGGCCGTGCCCGTGGCGGACAGGATCAGCGCCGCGGCGCTGCCGAGAGCTCCTGCTGCCAGCAGCGCCCCTCTGGATCTCCGGAGCCGACGGGACGGAGAACGGTACGCGGGCATAGCAACCTCCGGGCACGTTGACGGGAAGAGATCCACGGCATCCGCTTGCCATCCGATTACCGGACGCCATGGACATGACATGAGTAACGCACGGGCGGAGAGGGGCGTAAAGAGGCCGTTCGGTCTAGACCTGTGTCGCCACGCCCCAACTGCGAAAACGTCGCCGGAGCGGCGAGAACTTTCACTCCTGAAGGCCCCGGTGCCCGGCCCTGCCCCGCAGGCACATCAGGACACGTAGGTGCGACGGCCGGACGCCGACCACTCCTTGCCCCAGTATTCAAATTTGACTACGCTGCGCGCATGACCGAGACGACCATCCCGATGCTGCCCTGCCGTACCTCGCTGATCGAGACCACCGTCGACTTCTACACCGCCCTTGGCTTCAAGACGACATCCCTCCAGAAGAGCCCGTACGCGTACGCCGTCGTCGAGCGGGGATCGGTCGAGCTCCAGCTGTACGGCATGAAGGAGTACGAACCGGCGTCCTCCCACTCCGGGTGTTATGTCCTCACCGATGACGTGGACGGCTTGCATGCGGCCTTCCGGGCGGGTCTCAAGGAGGCCTACGGGCGCGTCCCGGCGCGGGGGCTGCCGCGCATCGGTCCGCTGAAGGACATGTCGTACGGGGTGCGGCAGTTCCTGGTGACCGACCCGACCGGGAACACGATCCGGATCGGGCAGCCGATCAGCGAGGACCTGAACCACCGGCCCGCACCGAAGGAGACCTTCGCCCGCGCCCTGCACATGGCGGACCTCTTCGCGGACTCCAAGCAGGATCTGCCGGGCGCGGCGAAGATCATCGACCGGGCGCTCGGGCTGACGGACGAGCACCCGACTCCGGTGCAGAGGCTGCGGCTGCTCGTCCTGCGCGGGGACATCGCGCAGCGGACGGGGGACGGGGAGCGGGCGGCGGGGCTGCTCGAAGAGGCTGCGGGGATCCGCCTCGGGGCCGAGGAACGGGAGGCCGCCGCCGACACCCTGTCCAGGCTCGCCGAACTGCGGAGCTGACGCCCCGGCCGGGCGGGGGCTCCGCGGTCCGTGCGGCGCGCGGCCGGCCGAGGCCTGCCCGCTCCGCGCCCCGGCTCACCTCGGCGGGTCCTCGCCCGTCAGGCCGTCGACCGACTCGCGGATGAGGTCGGCGTGGCCGACGTGGCGGGCGTACTCCTCGATGAGGTCCAGGAGGATGCGGCGGAGGTTCGGGCGTTCGCCGCCGCGCGTGACGTGGGCGCCGAGCCGGTCCAGGCCACCGCCCGCGCTCAGTGCCGCGTCGACGACGGCCCGGGAGCGGGCCGCCGATTCCCGCCAGAGCGCGCGCAGTTGCTCGGGGGTGTCCTGGGCGGCGGAGCGGTAGGCCCAGTCGGGATCACTGTCCCAGTCCACCGCGTCCCAGGGGGCGCCGACCGGAGTGCCGAGCCACAGGCGGGCGAAGTGGCTGTCCTCCACGTGGGCCAGGTGCTTGAGCAGGCCGCCCAGCGTGACGGCGGACGCGCCGACCGTGGTGTTCAGTCCGGCGGCGTCCAGGCCGGAGCACTTCCAGGCGAGCGTGGCCCGCTGCCGCTCCAGGGCGCCGAGGACGGCTGCCGCCTCGGTGCCGGCGAGGGGCGGCTCGGGCCAGACTTCCGCCGCGCTCTCCGCCATGGCTTTCGCTGTCTTCTCCGGCATGGCTTCCGCCGCGCGCTCGGTCATGGCTTTCGCCGCGTTCTCCGTCGTGGCTTCCGCTGTCTTCACCGTCATGGCAGAACGGTAACGCGGGGCCGGAGAAGCGAAATGGGGCCCGGCCTCGCGGCCGGACCCCCTCGCTTTCCCCTCCCGTCGGGCCTTCCCGTTCCCCCCGGACCCCTCCCCGGAAGTCCCGACGCCATGTGTGACACGGGAGGGTACGCAAAGGTTGCACCCCTTGACGATCTCTTTACCCGAGGCCCCGCGCGCGGCTCTCAGCAGGCATGTCGCACAAAGCGCTCCGCGACTTCCGCCAAAGCCTCCGCCCCGTCCCGGGCCCACAGCGCCTCGTTGAAGATCTCCACCTCGATCGGGCCGTCGAAGCCGG
Source organism: Streptomyces sp. NPDC026589 (assembly GCF_040638385.1). NCBI lineage: Bacteria > Bacillati > Actinomycetota > Actinomycetes > Kitasatosporales > Streptomycetaceae > Streptomyces > Streptomyces sp. NPDC026589. The sequence continues at coordinate 251,828 of NZ_JBEZYG010000015.1, read as the reverse complement.
CGGCCTCCACCTGGCGGCGGAACGCGCGGAAGTCCACGCTGCCGTCGCCCAGTTGGCCCCGGCCGAGCAGGACGCCCGCCGGGAGCGGGGTGATCCAGTCGGCCAGCTGGAAGGAGTGGATGCGGCCGCCCGCACCCGCGCGGGCGATCTCGGCCGGGGCCCGGTCGTCCCACCAGAGGTGGTACGTGTCGACGACCACCCCGACCTGCTCGGCCGGGAAGCGTTCCGCGATGTCCAGGGCCTGGCCGAGCGTGGAGACGACGCAGCGGTCGGAGGCGTACATCGGGTGCAGCGGTTCGATCGCCAGGCGTACGCCGCGCGTCGCCGCGTACGGGGCCAGTTCCGCCAGCGCGTCGGCGACCCGCTCCCGGGCCCCGTACAGATCGCGGCTGCCGGGCGGGAGGCCGCCGGAGACCAGTACCAGGGTGTCGGTGGACAGGGCCGCCGCCTCGTCGATCGCCGCTCGGTTGTCGTCCAGGGCGCGGGCGCGTGTCCCCGGGTCGAGCGCGGTGAAGAAGCCGCCCCGGCAGAGGCTGGTGACGGAGAGCCCGGCATCGGCCAGGAGCCTGGCCGTGCGCTCGACGCCGTACTCCTGCACCGGGGCCCGCCACAGGCCCACCATGCCGATGCCCGCCTTCACGCAGCCCTCGGTCAGCTCGGGCAGCGACCACTGCTTGAGGGTCTCCTGGTTGAGCGAGAGCCGGGAGAGGTGGTCGTGGCTCATCGTGCGCCTCCGTGGACCGCGAGCAGGGAGCGCATCCGGTGTTCGGCCAGCTCCGGGTCCGGGAACAGGCCCAGCCCGTCGGCCAGTTCGTACGCCTTCGCCAGATGCGGGAGCGAGCGCGCCGACTGGAGTCCGCCCACCATCGTGAAATGGTCCTGGTGGCCGGAGAGCCAGGCCAGGAACACCACACCCGTCTTGTAGAAGCGGGTCGGCGGCCGGAAGAGGTGGCGGGACAGCTCGACCGTGGGGTCCAGGAGCGCCCGGAAGCCGTCCACGTCTCCCGTGTCCAGCACCCGTACCGCGTGTGCCGCCAGCGGCCCCAGCGGGTCGAAGATGCCCAGCAAGGCGTGGCTGAAGCCGCGTTCGTCGCCCGCGATGAGCTCCGGATAGTTGAAGTCGTCGCCCGTGTAGCAGCGCACCCCGCCCGGGAGGCGGCGGCGTACGTCGATCTCACGCGCCGCGTCCAGGAGGGAGATCTTGATCCCGTCGACCTTGTCGGGGTGTTCGGCGATGACCTTGAGGAAGGTGTCCGTGGCCTCGTCGAGGCCGGCGCTGCCCCAGTAGCCCTCCAGGGCCGGATCGAACATCGGGCCCAGCCAGTGCAGGATCACCGGCTCCGACGCCTGGCGCAGGAGATGGGCGTAGGTGGCGAGGTAGTCCTCCGGGCCCCGCGCGGCACGGACCAGCGCGCGGGAGGCCATGAGGATCGGCTGGACGCCGTTCTCCTCGGCCAGGGCCAGCTGCTCCTCGTACGCCGCCGTGACCTCGGCCAGGGCGGGCGCCGGGCCGGCGGGCAGTTGGTCGGTGCCGACACCGCAGGCGATCCTGCCGCCCACCGCCTTCGCTTCGGCGGCCGAGCGGCGGATCAGTTCGGCGGCGCCCGCCCAGTCCAGGCCCATGCCGCGCTGCGCGGTGTCCATGGCCTCCGCGACGCCCAGGCCGTGCGCCCACAGGTGGCGGCGGAAGGCGAGGGTGGACTCCCAGTCGACGGCGGCCGGGTCGTCCGGGCTGATGTCCGCGTACGGGTCGGCGACCACGTGCGCCGCCGAGAAGACCGTACGGGAGGTGGGGGCCGGCGCTCCCGGAGCGAGGTCGAGCGGTGTGGCGCGGGGCGTGTAGGGGCCCTGCGGGAGGTGGATCGTCATGTCAGCGGCCTCCGGCGGCGCCCCGAGGCGGTCGCGTGGATCGTCATGTCAGCGGCCTCCGGCGGCGCCGCGAGGCGGTCGCGCGGGTCACAGGGTCAGCTCCGGGACGTCGAAGCGGCGGCCCTCGGCGGACGACTTCAGCCCCAGCTCGGCGAGTTGGACGCCCCGGGCGCCGGCCAGCAGGTCCCAGCCGTACGGCTCGTCCAGGGCCACGTGGCGCAGGAACAGCTCCCACTGCGCCTTGAAGCCGTTGTCGAACTCCTGGTTGTCGGGGACCTCCTGCCACTGGTCGCGGAACGACTCGGTGACCGGGAGGTCCGGGTTCCAGACCGGCTTGGGGGTCGACGAGCGGTGCTGGACACGGCAGTTGCGCAGGCCCGCGACGGCGGAACCGTGGGTGCCGTCGACCTGGAACTCCACCAGCTCGTCGCGGTTGACCCGTACCGTCCAGGAGGAGTTGATCTGCGCGACGGCCCCGCCCGCCAGTTGGAAGATGCCGTACGCGGCGTCGTCGGCGGTCGCCTCGTACGGCTTGCCCCGCTCGTCCCAGCGGCGCGGAACGTGCGTCTGCACATGGGCCGTTACGGAGGTGACCCGACCGAAGAGCTCGTGGAGCACGTACTCCCAGTGCGGGAACATGTCGACGACGATGCCGCCGCCGTCCTCGGCGCGGTAGTTCCACGAGGGGCGCTGGGCCTCCTGCCAGTCGCCCTCGAAGACCCAGTAGCCGAACTCCCCGCGCACGGAAAGGATCTCGCCGAAGAAGCCGCCGTCGATCAGGCGCTTCAGCTTCAGCAGGCCCGGCAGGAAGATCTTGTCCTGGACGACGCCGTGCTTGATGCCCGCGTCCCGGGCGAGCCGGGCCAGGTCGAGGGCGCCCTCGACGTCCGTGGCGGTCGGCTTCTCGGTGTAGACGTGCTTGCCCGCCGCGATCGCCTTCTTGATCGCCTCCACCCGGGCCATGGTGACCTGGGCGTCGAAGTAGACGTCGATCGTGTCGTCCGCGAGGACCGCGTCCAGGTCGGTCGACCACTCGGTCAGGCCGTGGCGCTCGGCGAGCTGTTCCAGGGCGTGGGCGCGGCGGCCGACGAGCACGGGCTCGGGCCACAGCACATCGCCGTCGCCGAGATCCAGGCCTCCCTGCTCGCGGATCGCGAGGATCGAGCGCACCAGGTGCTGCCGGTATCCCATGCGTCCCGTGACGCCGTTCATGGCGATGCGCACTGTCCTGCGTGTCACGAAAGTCCCTCCATACAGCCGTAGCAAGCGCTTTCTATCGGAGATGACGCTAGCCTGCCGACAGCGGCCGGACAAGAGGGGGCCGCACGTGATCTCACGGAGGACAGCGATGACAGTCACCCTGGCGGATGTGGCGGCCCGCGCCCGGGTGTCCCCGGCCACCGTCTCGCGTGTGCTGAACGGCAACTACCCGGTGGCGGCGTCGACCCGGGAGCGGGTCCTGCGCGCGGTGGACGACCTGGACTACGTGCTCAACGGGCCCGCGAGCTCGCTCGCCGCGGCCACCTCGGACCTGGTCGGCATCCTGGTCAACGACATCGCCGACCCGTTCTTCGGGATCATGGCGGGGGCGGCCCAGACGCAGATCGGCGGCCCCGGGGACGGTTCCGGACGGGCGGGCGGCGAGAAGCTGGCCGTCATCTGCAACACCGGCGGCTCCCCGGAGCGCGAACTCACCTATCTCACCCTCCTCCAGCGCCAGCGCGCCGCCGCCGTCGTCCTCACCGGCGGCGCGGTCGAGAACCCGGCCCACCAGGCCGCGATGTCCGCGAAGCTGGCGAAGCTCGCGGACGCGGGCACCCGGATCGTCTTCTGCGGGCGGCCCCCGCTGCCCGAGGGCGACGCGCTCGTCGCCGCGCTCACGTTCGACAACCGGGGCGGCGGACGCCGGCTCGCCGAGCACCTGATCTCGCTCGGCCACCGCAGGATCGGTTACGTCGCCGGGCCCCCGGAGCGCACCACCACCCGGCACCGGCTGGAGGGCCACCGGGAGGCGCTGCGCGCCGCCGGCCTGGCCGCCGCCCCGGGCGAGGCCGACGGGAGAGGCCAGGGCTCCGACGATCAGGAGCTGCTCACCGTGCACGGCCCCTACGACCGGCGCTCCGGCTACGAGGCCACGCTCGAACTCCTGCGCAGGGCACCGGACGTGACCGCGATCGTGGCCGCCAACGACACCGTGGCGCTGGGCGCGTGCGCGGCCGTCCGGGACCAGGGAATGCGCATCCCCCAGGACATCTCGGTCGCGGGCTTCGACGACCTGCCGTTCTCGGTGGACGCGGTGCCGGCCCTCACGACGGTGCGGCTGCCGCTCTTCGAGGCGGGCGCCCGGGCCGGGCGGCTGGCGATGGGCAAGGAGAACCCGCCGCCCGGCGGCATCGCGACCATCGCGGCCGAGCTGATGATCCGGGGGTCCACGGCGGCGCCCCGGGGGTGAGCGGGCGGCCCGGCGGGGGCCGGGGGCCTGCGGGGCGCGGGGCCGGGGGCCTGCGGGGCAGCCCTCAGCCCAGCAGTCCGAGCAGCCGTCCCAGCGCGTCCGCGACCGGCTGGGCCACGGGCCCCAGGCTGTTCGCGATCTGGCCGAGCCGCGCCAGGGTGAGGCCACGCTCGGTCATGCCCTCGCGGTCCAGGGCGAGCACGGGCAGGGTCTCTTCGACCGTACGGGCCTGGTCCGGGGTGAGGTGGGCGGTGAGGTCGCGGAGCCGGGCGGTCAACTCCACTACTGCGGCGCGGAGTTCAGGGTCCTGGGTGGCGGCTCCGACGATGCCGTAGTTGATTCCGATCACCTGCTCTCCCCGCTGGTTGAAGACGGGGCCGTTGTAGGTCGAGTGGTGCGTCGGTTCGGTCATAGCCTGATCCCCGTGTTCTGACCACCGTTCTGGTTGAACACGGGGCCGTTGTAGTTGTTCAACTGGTGCACGTGTGCCGTGAACTCGGCTTCCGGATGGTCGATCGCGTGCACTATCTGCCCGGCGATCACCCGCAGTTCGTCCACACTCGGCAGGGTCACGAGCACCAAGGAGCCGCCGGCCGTCTCCACGACCAGGACCGGCCTCTCCGGCGCGATGAGCGCCTTGACGAAAAAGACGACCAGGACGATCAGCAGGACGAGAACCGGCGCCCAGTCGGTCATCGAATAGACGAAGGCGACCACCCCCAGTCCCACCAGGAAGCGGATCACGTTCCGCTCCGGTTTGATCTTGATCGCCTCGACCCGGGTGAGGTTGTGCAGCGGCAGGGCCGCCGCACCTATCCAGAGCATCCGGCGCTTGACCGAGATCTCCAGGATGCCTCCCGGACGCGGCAGCGGCGGTAGCGGCGGTGGCTGCGAGGGAGGTCCGGCCGGAGGGTTCGGTGGTGGTGAGGCAGGCGGTCCAGACGGTGGCGTCGGCGTCGATGGCGGCCCGAAGTTGCCCGTGGTGTTCATGCGTTCCCCCGTGCACTCGTCTCTCCCCCCGCATGCGCGGGAGCCCTATTAAGCATCAGCCCGCCCCTGAGCGGCAGGCGAGAAACCGCCAATTCCGGTGCCACGGCGACGCGTTAGCGACGTCTGCGGGGCCGAAGGGCGAAAGATGGGGGCGACTCCCCCATGCGCCCCACCCGCTCCCCCGCCACGATGGATGCGGGCGGCCCGACCGGGGCCGGCCCGGGACCGGGGAGGTGCGGAGCTGTGGCGAAGAAGGATCTGATCGACAGAGGCGCGAGCCGTCGCCCTGCCCCTGCTGTATCCGTCGAGCCGGCCCCTGCCGTTCCCGTGGCGTCCGCTCCCGCCGCTTCCGTCGCGTTCAGGGACACGGCAGGAGCGCCGTGGTGGCTCCCCGGTGTCGTCGGCGGCAGCCCCGCCGACGAACCCGGCTGGGCGGTCTTCGCCCGGGAGGCCGTCGCCTCGGCGCCGCGTGACGTGGTGGTCCCCGACCGGGCGTACCCCGGGCTCAGCGGCTTCGGGCCGGTCGTCGCACCGTTCGTCGAGGCGGCGGTCCGGCAGCTCCGGGACGCACTCGCGAAGGACGGTCGGACGGTCGGCGGCCCAGCGGCTGGCGAACCGGTCAACGGCAGCCCGATCAACGGCTCGGGGAACGGCCGAGCGGCCGGCCCGGCGGCAGAGGGCCCCTCCCCCCTCCTGGCGGACTTCCGGCGGCAGCTGACGCGCCGGCTGTCCCGGATCGCGGCGCGCACCCTCGTCACGGAACTGCACGAGGCCCGGCGGCTGGGCCGGCTGAGCGGCGAGGGGCCCGAGGAACGCTTCCGGGACTTCGTACGGCGGACCGCCCGCCGCGACGGTCTCGTCCTGCTCGTCACCGGCTATCCCGTGCTGGCCCGCCTCCTCGCGACGGCCTGCTTGAACGCGGGGGACGCGTTCGCGGAGATGGCCGCACGGCTCGCCGCCGACCGGCACCTGCTGACCCCCTCGGGGGTGCTCGGCGACCGGGCCGGTTCCCCGGAGGGCGGGCGCGGCGGGAGCGCGGGGCCCGGGGCGCTCACCGGGGTCGAGGCCGGGGCGGGCGACAGCCACCGCGGCGGCCGGTCGGTGATGCTGCTGCGGTTCGCCGACGGCGCCCGGCTGGTCTACAAGCCGCGCCCGATCGCGGCTCACCGGCACTTCAACGCCCTGGCCGAGTGGTTCGGTTCGCTGTCCGGTGCCCCGGAGCTGCGGGTGCTGCGGGTCCTGGACCGGGGGGAGTACGGGTGGGCCGAGTTCGTCGAGGAGCGGCCCTGTGCCTCGGCCGCGGAGACCCGGCAGTTCTACCGGCGCCAGGGTGCGCTGCTGGCGCTGCTGCACACGCTGGACGGTACGGATCTGCACCACGAGAACCTCATTGCCTGTGGCCCGCACCCGGTGCTGGTCGATGTGGAGACGCTGTTCCACCCGCCGCTGGGACCCGCGCGGTCCGCCGATCCGGCCGCCCGGGCCCTGCACGACTCGGTCCACCGGGTGGGCCTGCTGCCCCAGTTGCTCGTCGGGGACACCACCGCGCTCGACATGTCGGCGATCGGTGGGGGCCGCGCCGCGTCGTCGCCGATCGAGACCGCCGACTGGGCGGACGCCGGTACCGACCGCATGCGGCTGGTGCGGCGGGCCGGCCGGTTCACCGAGTCCGCCAACCGGCCCCGGCTGGACGGAGTGGCGGCAGACCCCTCCGCCTACACCGAGGTCCTGTGCGGCGGCTTCCGCGCCGGATACACCGCGATCAGCAAGCACCGGGACGAAATCCTTGGCGACGAGGGGCTGTTGAGGCTCTTCGCGCGGGACGAGGTGCGCGTCGTACCCCGGCCGACCTGGACGTACACGACGCTGCTGGACGAGTCGACCCACCCCGATCTGATGCGGGACGCCACCGAACGCCACCAGGTCCTCTCGCTGCTGCGCACCCCGCTCCTGGGCATGCCCGCGCTGCCCGGCGTGGAGGACGAGGAGGTTGCGGAGCTGTGGCGCGGTGACGTGCCGGTGTTCGGCACCCGGCCGGGAGACACGGCGTTGTGGAGCGGCACCGGCCGTACGGTTCCGGGGCCGGCCGGCAGCGGCCCCGTCGGCCCCACCGGACTGGCTCGCGTCGAGGCGAAGGTGCGCGCGATGGACACCGTGGACCGCCAGGACCAGGAACGGATCATCCGGGCCGCCATGGTGAGCACCTCGCCCGAGCCGCCGCACCGGGCGACGCCGGGTGGCCGGTCGCGGAGCGCGGCGACCGCGCCGGAGCCCGAGCAACTGCTGTCCGCCGCACGGTCGGTGGGCGACCAGCTCGTCTCCCTCGCCTACCGGCACGAGCGCCGCACCAACTGGATCGGGCTCGAACTGCTCGGCGAGCGCTACTGGCGGCTCACCCCGATGGCGGCGGACCTCGCGGGCGGATACACGGGGCCCGCGCTCTTCCTGGCGCAGCTGGCCGCGCTCACCGGCGCCTCCCGGTACGCGGAGGCGGCCCGTGAAGCGCTCGCCCCGGTCCCGGGGCTGCTGGACGCGTTGCACGGGCGGGCCGACGAACTCGGGTCCCTGGGCTCCGGCGCCTTCGCGGGCCTCGGCGGCATCGCGTACGCGCTGACCGAGGTGGGCACGCTGCTGGGCGACCGGGAGGTGCTGGACCAGGCCGGTCCGGCCGTCCGGCTGAGCTGCGCGGCGAGCGCGGCCGAGGACGGGTACGGGGTGCGCGGCGGGGCGGCGGGCGGGCTCGTCTCGCTGCTCGCGGTGCACCGCGCCACCGGCCGCCCCGAGGCCTGGCGTGGCGCCGAGCGCTGCGCCGAGCGGATCGCCGCCGCCCCGCTCCCCGACACCGGGGGCTTCGCCGACGGGGCGGCGGGGATCGGCTGGGCGCTGCTGCGCTTCGCCGGGGCCGGGGGCGGCGCCCGCCACCGGAGCGCCGGACTGGACGCCCTGCGCCTGGCGACGGCCGGAGCGAACCGCGTGACCAGCGCCGGAGCGCCGCACGGAGCGACCGCCGGGCCGGTTCACGGAACGGCGGCCGGGCCATCGGCGGGGCCGGCCTGGTGCGACGGGGTGGCCGGCATCGCGCTGGCGATCGCGGACAGCCCCGACGCGCTGGCGGACCCGGAGCTGTCCGGCTGGCTCGCGGCGCGCTCCGGCGAGCTGGCGGGCATCGGCCCGCTCGCCGACGACAGCCTGTGCCACGGGGAGTCAGGGCTGCTCGAACTCCTCGGCCACAGCGCGCTCCCCGCGGCGCGGCCCGCGTGGATGCGCCGGGCCGGGACGCTGCTGGCCTCGGCGGACCGGGCGGGCCCGCAGTGCGGGACGCCCGGCCGCGTACCGCACCCGGGGCTGCTCACCGGACTCTCGGGGATCGGGCACGCGCTGCTGCGGGCCGGGTTCCCCGACCGGATCGGGTCCGCGCTGCTCCTGCGCCTCTCCGGGACCCCTTGACCGAACCGAACCACGGCTTTGACGACGACGACCACATCACCACCATCACGAGCACGACCAGCATCACGGGCACCACCACCATCACCACCGAGAGGATGAGGCAGAGATGAAGCAGTTCGGCGAATCGGCCCTGCAGGCGTCCGGCGAGATCGCGCACGAGGGCACACCCGAGCACCCGGCGGGGCAGATCTCCTTGGGGTCCACCGGAGGCCTCGGTGCGCGCGGCAGACTTCTCAGCGCCTCCGAGGGCGAGAGCGGCTACAGCCACGACCTGCCGTGGACCACCATGACGGCCCCGTGGTGAGCGATTTCGGCCAACTCAACGGTAAATGAGCCGAATTGGCCCGCTGTCGTAGGGGTTGGGGCTCCAGTAGCCTGCGGCCATGCGAGCCACTTCGCCGGTCATCGTCGGGCGGGACGAGGAGATCGGACTGCTGAGCAGCGCCCTGGACGCCGTACGACGGCGTTCGGGGCGCGCGCTGTTCCTCCTCGGGGAAGCCGGTATCGGCAAGTCCCGGCTGGTGGGCGAGTGCGCCTACCGGGCGTACGGGCTCGGCATGCCCGTGCTGCGCGGCCGGGCCACCTCGACCGGGCTCGTCGTGCCCTTCCGTCCGCTCGCGGAGGCGCTGGCGTCCCGGTTCCGGGCCGCGGGCACCCCGACCGATCCGGAGCTCGCGCCCTACCACCCGGCGCTGGCCCGGCTGGTCCCGGAGTGGCGCAAGGACGGGTCCCCCGGCTATCCGGAGACGGTCGTGGAGCTGGCCGAGGCCCTGCTGCGGCTGCTGTCCGTGCTGGGCCGGGAGGCGGGCTGCGCGATCCTGCTGGAGGATCTGCACGACTGCGACACGGAGACCGTCGCGGTCGTCGAGTACGTCATCGACAACCTGGCCGATCTGCCCATCCTGTTCCTGGGCACCCTGCGTCCGGAACCGGGCGCCGCCCTGGACCTCGTACGCTCCGTCGAGCGCCGGCACGCCGCGACCGTACGGGAGCTGGGTCCGCTCCGCGAGGACCGCGTGCGGGCGCTGACGGGCGCGTGTCTGGAGGCGCGGCCGGAGGAGATACCCGATGCGGTGCACCGCCGGCTGGCCGAACGCGCCGCGGGCAACCCGTACTTGCTGGAAGTGCTCCTGGCGGACCTGCTGGAGACCGGCCGGCTCCGGCGGACGGACGACGGGTGGGAGGCGGTGGAGCAGCCGGGCGGTTCGGTCCCCTCGGACATCGTCCGCAGCTGGGCCCGCAGGCTGGAGCGGCTGGACGAGCCGGTGCGGGACCTCTTACTGGCGTCGGCCACCCTGGGCAGCCAGTTCTCGGTGACCGTGCTCCAGACCGTCACCGGTTTCGAGGACCGGGCCCTGTTCACGCATCTGCGGTCGGCGGTGGAGGCCGGTGTCATCGCCCCGGACGGCGCGGCCCCCGACCGCTACACCTTCCGGCACTCGCTGACCGCCGAGGCCCTGATCTCCTCGCTGGCGCCGGCCGAGCGGGCCTCGCTGGCCCGCCGTGCCGCCGGGGCCATCGAGCACGCGGGGCAGCCGCTGGACGAGGACGGCCGGCAGCTCGTGGCCGCGCTGCAACTGGCCGCGGGCAACCGGGCCGGGGCGGCCCGCCAGTTCGCGGAGGCGGGAAGACGGATGCTCGCTTCGGGGGCGCACGGCTCCGCCGTGGTGCTGCTGGAGCGGGCGCACCCGCTGGCCGCCGAGAGCGACCGCGCCGCCGTCGCCGAGTCGTTGGCGGTCGCCCGCGCCGAGGGCGGCGATCTGGACGGCGCCCTGGCGCTGGCGGACGCGCTGCCGCCGGTTCCGGCGCGTTCCGAGGCCGCCGCCCGGCGCGGCCTGATCCACATCGAGCTCGCCTGGGCGGCGGTCATGGCGGAGCGCACCGCCGACGCGGCGCTCCAGGTCGAGTCGGCCCGCGTCCTGCTGGGCCCGTCGCCGCCGGCGGGCCGCCGGGCCGCGCTCGTGGTGGTCGACGGGTATCTGGCGCTGCTCCCCGGGCACGGGCAGAAGCCCCGGGATCCGGCGGATGCCGAGCGGGCCGTGCGGGAGGCCGCGGAGACCGCCGAGGCCGAGGGGCTGCCCGTGGTGGCCTGTCAGGCCTGGCAGCTGCTGGCGCTGCTGCGGCGCGAGGAGGGTTTCGACGCGGCGGACGCGGCACTGGAGCGGATGCTGTCGATCTCCACCGAACACGCCCTGCCGGTCTGGCGGGTGGAGGCGCTGGTGCGGCTCGGGGCGAACGCCTTCATGCGGACCGGGGACGCGGCCAGGCTGCTCTCCGCGCGGGCGGCGGCCACCGAGCTGGGGGCGCTGCTGTTGACCCGTACGGTCGACGGGCTGCTCGCGATGAACGCGGTGATGTGCGCCCGGTGGGAGGAGGCGCAGGAGATCATCGACCGCTCGGCGGAGGCCAGCGCCCGGGTCGGTGACCGGTCCGCCCACCGTTATCTGCTGCTGGCCGGGGCGACGATGGCCGCGCACCGGGGGCGGCGGCGGGACATGGACCGGGCGCTGGCCGCGTTCCGGCGGGCCGGGGGCGAGCAGTCGCTGCTGGTGCCGCTCCGGTCGGGTCTGTGCCGGGCGTTCGGGGCGCTCCTGGAGGAGGACCGGGGGCGGGCGGCGGCGGGGCTCGACGAGGCGCTGGCCTGGGAGGCGGACCACCCGAGCTACTACTACCTGAGCGGGCGGTACGGGCTGCGCCCGCTGCTGCGGGTGCTGGCGGGCGACGCGGACCGGGCGGAGCTGGCGGAGGCGCGGGCGGCTCCCGGGGGGTGTCTCGCCTGGAACCGGCAGTTCCTGGAGCTGGCGGACGCGGTGCTGCTGGGCCGGGAGGGGGATCAGGCCGGGGCCGCCCGGCTGATGGCGTCGTTCGATGTGCGGTCAGCGCCCTTCCCGGTCGCCCGCCACCTGGGTCTGCGGCTGGTCGCGGACGCGGCCCGCGCGGACGGGTGGGGCGAGCCGGTGGCGTGGCTGCGGTCCGCCGAGGAGTACTTCTACACGGCCGGGGTGCAGCCGGTCGCCTCCGCGTGCCGGGCGGCGCTGCGGCAGGCCGGGGCCAGCGTGGGCCAGCACCGGGGCGGCTGGGACCGGATCCCGTCGCCGCTACGGGCCGGCGGGGTGACCCCGCGCGAGTACGAGGTGTTCGTGCTGCTGCCCGAGCGGCCCGGGAACCAGCAGATCGCCCGGCGGCTGTCCATCTCGCCCCGCACGGTGGAGAAGCACATGGCCAGTCTGCTGAGCAAGACCGGGCGCGCGGACCGGGCCGCGCTGTGCGAGTTCGCCGCCGAGTGCGCCGCCGAACCGGCCTGAGGCGGGGCCCGCCCGAGCCGGCCCGAGGCAGGGCCCACCCGAACCGGCCCAGCGCAAGGCCCACCCGAACCAGCTGGACGCCGGGCCCGACCGAACCGGCCCGACGCAGAGCCCGACCGAACCGGCCCGGGGCGGGTCCTCTCCGGGGCCGTGGGGGCCGGGGCGGGCAACATGGGGGCGCCGGGCGGTTTCGGTCGGGTGGCCGGGCGGAAAATGCGTACAGGGCCCCGATGTGCGGGGGCCGGGGCGGCAGCAGGATCGGGGCGTACGTACGGCCCAGTCCGCCGCCCGTCCCCGTTCCGGAGGCCCGCTGATGACCCGACCTCCCGCCCGTCCCCGTTCCGCCGGCCCGCTGATGACCCGGCCTCCCGCCCGTACCGGTTCCGCAGGTGCGGTGTACGTCTCGCTGCTCGGCCCGCTCACGGCGCGGCTGGACGGCCGTGAGCTGCCGCTCGGCCCGCGAAAGCAGCGCCTGGTCCTCGCCACGCTGCTGGCCCGCCCCAACACCCCCGTACCGGTAGGCCTGTTGACCGACGCGGTGTGGCCGGACGACCCGCCCCGTACCGCCCGCAAGAACCTCCAGGTCTACGTCAGTGCCGTCCGTGCCCTCCTGGGGCCCGCCGGGGACGGGGGGCGGGACCGGGTGGTGCACGGCTGCGGGGGCTACCTCCTGCGGATCGCCGAGGACGAGCTGGACACCCTGCGGTTCGGGGCGCTGGCCCGCGCGGGGCGAGCGGCGGCCGGTCGGGGCGATCTGCCGGGCGCGGCCCGGCTCCTGCGTGAGGCACTGGACCTGTGGGAGGGGCCGCCGCTGAACGATCTGCGGGACTCCGCCGAGGTCGCCGAGGAGGCCGACCGGCTGGAGGCCCGTTGTCTGACGGTGTTCGAGGACTGGGCGGAGACCGAGATCGAGCTGGGCCGGGCCGCCGTCGCGGTGGACGGACTGCGGGATCTGGTGGAGCGCCATCCGCTGCGGGAGCGGCTCCGGGCCGCCTGGATGACCTCCCTGCACCAGTCGGGCCGGCAGGCCGAGGCGCTGGCGGTGTACGACGACTACCGGCAGCTGATGTCGCGGGAGCTGGGGCTGGAGCCGAGCCCGGCGATGGCGGCGCAGTACCGCTCGATGCTCGGCCGGGGGCGCGAGGCCCGGCGGCCCGCCGCTCCCCGGGAGGCGGGGCGCGCGGAGGCGCTGCCCGCCTGTACGGGGGCCTTCACCGGCCGCCGCGACGAACTGCGGGACCTGCTCGACGTGCTGGGCGGCGGCGAGGAGCGTGTGGTGGTCGTCTCGGGCCCGGCCGGGGCGGGGAAGTCGGCGCTCGCGGTCCGGGCGGCGCATCTGCTCGCCGACCGCTTCCCCGACGGCCGCGTCCATGTCCGGGCGCGCCGGGAGGACGGTACGGCGCGGAGCCGGGCGGAGGTGCTGGCGGAGCTGGGAAGGCTGTGCGGGGTGGCGGGCGGCGCCCCCGCTGAGCCGGAGGGCGGGCCGGCGGGCATCCGGGTGGCGACGGCCGCCCTCGCGGACGCCTGGCAGGGGTGGCTGGCCCGGCACCGGGCGCTGGTCGTCCTGGACGACGTCCCGGACGAAGCGGCCGTACGGGGCTTGCTGCCCCGCTCCGGGAAGTGTTCCGTACTGGTCACCGCCCGGGGGCAGTTGGCGGGGCTCGCCCCGGTGCACCGGATCGCGTTGCCCGCGCTGGCGGACGGTGAGGCACTGGAGCTGCTGGGGAAGCTGATCGGGGCCGGGCGGCTGCGGACCGACCCGGGGGCGGCGTTGCTGATCGTCCGGGCCTGCGGGGCGCTGCCGCTCGCGGTGGAGGTGAGCGGGATGCGGCTGGCGGTGCTGCGGCATCTGCCGCTGGCGGAGTACGCGGCCCGACTCGGCGACCCGTCGGCCGCACTGGACGAACTGGTCGCCGGGGACGTCTCCGTACGGGACCGGATCGCGTCCGGCTGGCGGGATCTCGCGAACGGCGACCGGCGGGTGCTGGGGCGGCTGGCGGGGTTCACCGAGGACGGGGGCTTCACCCTGGACCGGGCCACGGCGGCGCTGGGCTGCGGGGAGCGGGCGGCGATCCGGGCCGTCGAGTCGCTCATCGGCGCCGGTGCGGTGACCTCGCCCGCCGGGGAGGTCACCGCGCACGCCGCGCTGTACGAGGTGCCGAGGCTGCTCGGCCTGTACGCCCGCGAGCGGGAGGCCGCACCGGACCGGCCGGGCGTATCGGCCAGAGAGAAGGAGGCTTCGGACCTCCCGGGAGGACAGGCCGGGCGCGAGGCCTCCCACCGGCCCGGCGTACCGGCCGGGCGGGAGGAGACCCCCGACCTCCCGGGAGGACCGGCCGAGTGCGAGGCCCCGGGCCGGGCCGGCGTACCGGCCGGGCGGGGGGAGGCTTCGGACCGCCCGGGACGACAAGCCGAGCGCGAAGCCCCCGACCGGCCCGGCGTACCGGCTTCCGCGCTCATCCCAGGGTGAGCAGCTCCAGCAGACCGTGCGGCCGGTCGCCGGCGGGGGTCCCGTGGGAGGCCCCGCCGGCTTCCGCGCCGGCCAGGTGGTGCAGGGCCATCAGCAGCCCAGCCGCGCCGGTGGCCAGGTCGGCGGAGCAGCGCAGCAGCCCAGCCCCCGGGACGAGCAGCCGGTCCTCGTCGGCGACCAGGTGCCAGGACAGGTTGCGTACAGAGGCCAGGACCTCGGGGGCCTTGCGGCCCTCCGGCGACAGGGCGCCCGCCACGGCCATGAGCCCCGCCCGGCCGGTGAACAGGCCCGGCTCGCGGACGAATTCGAAGGCGCAGCCCTTGGCCACCCCGGGCAGCAGGGCGGCCAGTGCCGCGTCGGCCGAGGTTTGCCCGGCAGGGGGCGGCGTCAGGTGCGTGCTCTCGGCGCGGCGGGCCAGATAGGCCCGGGCCACCAGGGCGAAACCGCTACTCCCCTGGTCCAGGTAGAGGAAGTGCCGCCGGCCGTCCTTCACCTGGACGGTGCCGTCCGGCATGGTCACGCAGTGGGCCGCCTCCGCCGCCAGGGCCCGCCCCGCGGCCGCCAGGAACTGCTCGTCGCCGGTAAGGGCGTGCAGTTCGAGGTGGAGCAGGGCCGCTCCGCTCAGCCCGCGCAGCAGACCCGCCGACGCGGGTGCGCGCAGCCCCGGCACGGACTCGCCCCGCACCAGCCGGTCCAGGTCGTGGGCGGTGCGGGCCGCGGCGTCGACGAGGTCGTGGTCGGTCTTGGCGTCGGGTGATCCGTCCCCCGTACGGTCCGGCCGGGCCAGGCGCAGCGCGGCGAGCGCGATGCCCGCGCGACCGTTCATCAGGTCGGCCGAGGCGGACGGGGGCGCGGCGGCGGACCGCTCGAAGAGTTCCCGGCCCTCCTCCCGGCGGCCCAGCGCGGACAGCACCACCGCCGTGCCCGGCAGCCCGCCGTAGAGGCCGCCCGGCGCCGCGGGGTCCCGCCGCCGGGCCGTGTCGAGGAGCCAGTCGGTCCAGGCGCGCGGCACCGGGGCGCCGATGCGGTGCAGGGCGTGGAGCACCCCGGCCGCCCCGTGCGCGACGTCGCTCCCGCCGGTCGAGAAGACGTCGGGATCTCCGGGGAAGAGGCGGTCGGTGCGGTCGGGCGTAGCCCCCGCGTGGATGCCCCGCAGCAGCCGGTCCCGCAGCCCGGCCCAGTCCGGCTCGGAGCCGTCGAGCAGCGCGGCGGTCTCCCTCTCGCGGCCGTCGGCGCTCTCCGCGGCCCGCAGCGCGGCCGGCCGGCGCGGTCCCGCTCCGGCGTCGAGGCCGTACCTCCGGCGGGCCCACCGTTCCAGGGTCAGGGCCTTGGCCCGGTCGTGGCCGGCCATCTCCATGATGGGCATCAGCATGTAGAGCCAGGTCGCCCAGAGGGCGTAGGCGTCGGCCTCCGCGCCGATGGTCCCGGCGGGCGCCTGGAGCCCCGGGGCGCCCGCCACCGGCGTGTCCCGGTCGTCGAGGGCCGTGGCGTACTCGAAGTCGATCAGGGCCACGCGGCCGTCGGGCCGCACGATGATGTTGGAGGGGTGGAGGTCACCGAAGCGCAGCCCGCGCCCGTGGACGGCGGCCAGCGCCTCGGTCAGCCGCTCGGTCACCGCGTCCACCCAGGCGATGTACGGGGCGAGTTCGGCGGCCGTGCCGGTGGTGTGGAGCAGGGCGAAGCGGCCGACGATCTCCTCCAGGAGGGTGGTCCCCTCGATGTGCTCCTCGATCAGGAAGTGGTGCTCCCACACGGTCCGTACGCCGTACACCTCGGGAACGCAGTCCAGCCCGGCCAGCGCGGTCAGGGCGCGGTGCTCGCGGTGCAGCCGTGTCACCGCGTCGTCGCCCGCCTCGTCGAGACCGCTGTGCGGCCGGGCCTCGCGGAGCACCACCTGACGGCCGGTCTCCCGGTGCCGGGCCAGGTAGATGCCGCCCGCGTTGGAGAACTGGAGGGCTTCGGACACGTCGTAGGGGAAGGCGGCGTCCCCGGCGGCGGCGCGGGCCGCCAGGTGCGGGCGCAGTTCGTCGGGGACGGTGACCCACGGCGGCACCCGGAACACCACCCCGCGCTCGTCGGGCACCAGCTCGCCGGACGGGTGGCGCAGGGCCAGCACCCGTTCGCCGTCCTCGTCGAGGCACCAGCGGGAGACGAACGCCCCGTACCGGACGTACACCGGGGCGTCGCCGATCCGCAGGTCGCTGAGGATGTAGGGCCCGCGGCGGCCGGCGAGGGCGCGGGTCAACTCGTCCAGCACCCGCAGGAAGACGGTCTCGTCCGGTGGGTAGAGGGTGATGAACTTCCCGGCGCCCGCACGGGACATGTACTTGCCGGACATCAGCAGGAGCGCCCGCTCGCTGCGGAGGAACTTGAACGGCACCCCGTGGGCCCGGCAGATCCGGGCGGTGTCGAGCAGGGTCTCCTCGGCCTCCTCGGGGACGGTGGACACATGGATCTTCCAGCCCTGCCCGGCCGGTTCGCGGCCCTCGGGGAGCAGGGAGGTCCACAGGCCGCCGGCGACCCGGCGCCAGCCGTCGGCCGGCGGTTCGGAGTCCAGCGGGTAGCGGGTGCCCGCGTCCTTCAGCCGGGCGGGGGTCTCGTAGTACGTGCGGTCGGCGAGGCAGTAGAGCTGGGTCTGGTGGAGACCGGGCACGGGTTCCTCCTCAGGGTGCGCCGGGACCCGCGGCGTCGGGGGCCGACCCGGCCGTGGTCCGCTCCGGGGCGGTCGCCGGGCGGGTGGAGACAGTGCCGGCCGGTTGCGGGTGGTCCGGCTCGTCGGGCGTCGGCGGCGCCTGTGGCGTCTGGGGCGCCTGTGGCGTCTGGGGCGCCTGTGGCGTCTGGGGCGTCTGGGGCGTCTGGGGCGTCTGTGGCGCCGACGTCTCGTCCGCCGGCTCAGGTGTACCGGCCTTCTCCCACGGCTCAGGTGACCCGGCCTTCTCCGGCAGCTGAGGTGACCCGGCCCTCCCCGGCGGCTCCGGTGTCCCGGCCCTCTCCGGCTCCCCGGCAGCCGCCTCCGGCTTCTCCCGGGACGCGCCCGCCCCGGCGCGGACGGAGGGGGCGAGCGTCACGACGGCCGCCGAGACGGCCAGGACGCAGCCGATCACGACGAAGGCGGCGCTGCCGCCCAGTGTGGTCAGCAGGAAGCCGCCGACGAGCGGTCCGAACGGCTGGACGATCGAGGAGAGGAAGCCCGCGGCGCTCTGCACCCGCCCGATCCGGTCCTCGGGGGTGACGACCAGCAGGGTCGAGAGGAAGCCGATGCTGGCGACCGTCGAGAGGCCCATGCAGAGCGCGCAGAGCAGTCCGGCCACCAGCGGGCTGCTGAGCCAGGCCAGCACGGCGGCCGTCCCCACGCAGCTCCAGCAGGTGAGGACGATGAGCGTCCGGACATGGCGCTCCGCCGCGAACCGGGGCGCGATCAGGGCGCCGGCGAGGGCGCCCGCCGAGACGCAGGTGATGACGAAACCGCCGCCGAGGCCGGAGCGCCCGCTGTCGGAGAAGACGGCGAGCGCCGTGAAGGTGAGGGCGCCGAAGGAGAAGTTCATGCCCAGCCCGAAGACGAGCAACACCGTCCGCAAGTACGGCAGTTCCCACAGGAAGGAGAGCCCCGCGGTGAGTTCCCGGCGGCTGAACACCGAACCCGCCCTGGTCCTGGCCTCCGAGCGGGTCCGCACGAGCGCCACACAGACGGTCGAGAGGAACAGTCCGAGGAACTGGGCGGTGAAGGGCAGGGCCTGGTGCACGCCGAACAGCGCGCCGCCGACGAGCGGGCCGACCAGCCGGGCCGTGGAGGTCCGCGCCTGGAGCCGGGCGGTCGCCGTGCCCATCTGGTCCGGCGGCACGACCGCGCGCATCAGACCGAAGGCGGCGGGGGCGTAGAAGCTGTTCAGTACGGCGGCGGAGGTCGCGACCAGCAGGACGAGGACCATCGGGGCGTGCCCGTTCCACACGGCGACGGCCAGGGCGGTGACGGCCGCCAGGCTGCCCGCGTCGCACAGCCGCATCAGACGGCGGCGTTCGACCCGGTCGGCCATGACCCCGCCGGGCAGCATCGTGATCAGCACGGCGCAGACGGCCACGGTTCCCACAGCGCCGGCCTGCACGGCGGAGCCGGTCTCCTTGAGGATCAGCAGGGGCAGCGCGATGGCGCTCATCTGGCCGCCCAGGGCGGCGAAGAGGCCGCTCAGCCAGAGCAGCCGGAAATCCCGGTTGGAACGGAGCGGCTCAGCCATCGGGGCTCCTGTCGTCAGTGGCCGTCGGACGCGCGGGACGGGGCGGCCTCCGTGGTGCGCGGAGGCCGCCCCGGCTTCGGCCGGCGCCGCGACTGCGGCGCTACGACCGGGTGGTCCGTCCGATCAGCCCAGGACGAGGCTCACGGTGCTGACGCAGTTGCCGGGAGGCTGGATGATGTCGTGGTTGTTGGCCGTCTCCTGGAGGTCCAGGACGGAGTGCGCCTCGACCTCGGGGGTCTCCTCGGCGTCGCCGGCTGCGGGCTTGGTGTTCTCGGACATGGTGGTCTCCATCCACTCGTCACAGCGGGGCCGGGTTCCGTCGGGGATCGCCCCTCGGTGTCCGGTGCGGCCGGCCGGTGCCTGCCGTTGCCGAGAAAGTTAGGAAGCCGGGCCTGGCGATCGCTTCGGCGGCGGTATGGCCCCGGTATCGGGCCAGTTGACGGCGTACGGAGCACCGTCCCCGGGCCTCGGCGGCGGGCCCGGGCACCCGCCCCGGCCTGGGCCCATACCGCCGCCGAAGCGCCGCCGGACCGTCCCCGAACCGGTGGCGCGCAGCCTGGGTACGCGCCCGACGCGCCCCGGCCCCGAAGGAGGCGGCCCGCATGGAACTCGCCGAACTCGTCGCACGGCGGCCCTTCCCGGCCGCCGGCCTGCTCCTCGGCCTCACCCGGCGCTGCCCGCTGAGCTGCGCGCACTGCTCGACCGGGTCGGACCTGTTCACCCGGGAAGAGCCGGACGGCGGTCAACTGGAGCGCTTCGTGGGCTCGTTCAGCGCGGAGAACCGGCCCGACGTCGTCATGCTCACCGGCGGGGAACCGCTGCTGCTGCCCGCGCTCGCCGAACGGCTGAGCACACTGGCGCGCCGCGCCGGGTCCCGTACCGCGCTGCTCAGCGGCATGTTCTTCGCCCGGTCCGGGAGCAGGCGAGGCCGAAGAGGCGCCGCGATTCCTCCCGCGATCCTGCGCGCGATCCGCTCCGTCGACCACTTCTCCGCCTCCCTCGACGTCCACCACGAGCGCGAGGTTCCGCGCGCCGACGTGTTCCGCGCCCTGCACCGGATCCGGGACGAGGGCGTGGCGGTGAGCTTCCACCTCACCGGGACCGGCGCGTCCGATCCGTATCTGGCCGACATCACCCGGGCGGTGGAGCGGGAGTTCGGCGGCCGGGTCCCCTGTCTGGTCAACGAGGTGCGGCCGTTCGGCCGGGCCGCCTCCTGGGCCAGGCCCGCCCGCACCGGCCCCGACCCGGCGGCGGCGTCACCGTGCTCGATGGCCGCCTGGCCGGTGGTCGCCTTCGACGGGCGGGTGCTGGCCTGCTGCAACCAGGACACCGTCGACAAGCGGCCCGTCCCGGCCCACCTGGACCTCGGGCACATCGGCGTCGACGACTGGGCGACCGTACGCGGCCGGTCGCTGGAGTCCCCGGTGCTGCGCATGCTCCGCACGGTCGGGCCCACGCATCTGGCCGCCCGGTACGGCTCCGGCCCCGGGACGGGCTCCTACTGCGACGGCTGCCGGGCACTGGGCGGCGACGAGGCGGCGGCGGCCGGGGCCCTCGCCGTGGCGGGCGGGGCGGCCGGGGCGTTGCTGGACCTGACGGCCGCGGTGCGCGGCTCCCGGGAGGGCGCGCAGGGCGTCGTGCGCCGTCACGGCTGCGCGGCGTACGCGCCCCTGGTCGTCACGGGCGGGCCGCCGCTGCCGGAGACCGACGGGCAGGACGTCCGATGAACACGGCGACCGACGGGCGGGATGTCCGATGAGCACGGCGACCGACGGTACGCGGCTCGGGCGCGCGGGGGCCTCCGCGCGGCTGCGGGTCAAACTCCTTCTGCTGGAGCCGGAGTTCCGGGACGCCACGCACCACATGTGGCGTGCTGACGGGCTGTTGCCGCGCTACCGGACGTATCTGTGCACGATGCACGCCGTCATCCGCGCCTCGGTCCCGCTGATGGAGCTGGCTCTCGACCGCGCCCGCTCCCTGGCCGCGTCCGGCGATCCGCTGGCGGCGCCGCTCGCCGCGTACCTGGAGGAGCACATCCGGGAGGAGGAGGGCCATGACGCCTGGCTGCTGGAGGACCTCCGGGCGGCGGGCGGCACGCCCGAGGACGCGCTCGGTCCGCTGCCCTCTCCCCTGGTCGCCGCGCTCGTCGGGTCCCAGTACTACTGGATCGAGCACCACCATCCGGTCGCCCTGCTCGGCTACATCGCCGTACTGGAGGGCTACGCCCCCGCCCCCGGCCTCACCGCCCGCATCGCCCGGCTGACCGGGCTGCCCGCCGCCGCGCTGCGGACCGTACGGGAACACTCGGTGATCGACACGGAGCACCTGGACGAGCTGTACGCGCTGCTGGACCGGCTGCCGCTCGACCGGGGGCCGGAAGCGGCCGTGGCGGTCAGCGCACTGCACTCCCTCGACGCGCTCACCAAGCTGTTCGTCCGGCTCGGGCGCTCCGCACCGGCGCCGTCGCTGCGGAGAGCCGGACTCGTCCCACCGATGGGAGTCACACCATGACCGGACCACCCGAGAACGGCGAACGGCCCGAGCTGCCCGCCGCGTTGTACGAGGCGGGCTTCCCCGTGGATCTGCTCACCGAGGAGCAGCGCGAGGTGCTGTGCGGGCTGACGCCGGAGGAACTGGCGGTGCTGCTGGACGTCAAGGGCCGACTGGACGCCGTGGGGCCGGAGGTCCAGGCACACGGCGAGATCGCCGGCGGCGCCCTGTTCTGACCGGCGCCCTGTTCTGACTTGGCGCTCCGTTCCGACCGGCGCTCCGTTCCGACCGGCGCTCCGTTCCGACCGGCGCTCTGTTCTGACCGGCGGGCGGTGACCGATCACCGTTACGGGCCCGGCGGCGGGTGCACCGCCGTCGGGGCCGTACCCGCCGGGGCGCGAGCGTCCGGTGCGACCGCCCGCCGCCCCTGACCGCACGGCACTCCGACCGCTCGTCCCCGACCGCACGGCCCCCGGGAGAGAAGGACCCGCCATGAACTGCTCCTCGTGCCAGCAGGATCTGCCGCCGACGGCCCGGTTCTGTTCGTCCTGCGGGACGCCGTGCGCGACCACCGGGGCCGCCGGGACCGGACCGGCCCCCGCCGCACCGCCCGGTGACGAACGCAAGCCGGTGACCGTGCTGTTCTGCGATCTCGTCGGGTCGACCGCGCTGTCGGGGGTGCTCGACCCGGAGACGCTGCGCGCGGTGACCCTGCGGTACTTCGAGGCGATGAGCGCGGAGATCGTGGCGCGGGGCGGCACCCCGGAGAAGTTCATCGGGGACGCGGTGATGGCGGTGTTCGGCGTACCGGTGGTCCGTGACGACGACGCCCGCCGGGCGCTGGCGGCGGCGCTCGGGATGCGCCGGGCGCTGGCCCGGCTGAACGAGGAGCTGGACGCCACCCTGGGCATCGAGCTGACCACCCGGATCGGTGTCAACACCGGTCAGGTGGTGGCGGGTTCGGACACGACGGCCCGGCAGGCGCTGGTCTCCGGGGAGACCGTCAACATCGCCGCCCGGCTGGAGCAGAACGCGGGCCCCGGCGAGATCCTGATCGGTCCGGAAACCCTGCTCGCCGCCGGCCCGACCGTGCGGGCCGAACCCACCGGGCCGCTGCGGCTGAAGGGCAAACGGGACAGCGTGGAGGCCCACCGGCTGCTGGCTCTGGGCGCGGACGACCCCGAGCTGCTGCGCCGCTTCGACGTCCCCTTCGTCGGCCGCGACGCCGAACAGCGGGCACTGGACGCCGCTCTGGAGCAGGCCGTCCGGGCCGGCGGGGCCGGGCTGCTGCGGGTCACCGGGGAGGCGGGCATCGGCAAAACCCGGCTGGTACGGGAGTGGCTGGCGCGGCGGTCGGCGTCCGGCTCACTCACGTACGGCGCGGGGCGGTGCCGCAGTTACGGGGACCACGGCACCCTCGCCCCGCTGGCCGACGCGGTGCGCGCGCTGGTGGCGCCGGGGTCCACGCCCACGTCCGGGGCGGGTCCCGGGCAGCCCGGCGCCGGGCCGGAGTCTGATCCCGGGCAGGTGTCTGATTCCGGGGTGGTACCTGATTCCGGGGCGGTTCCTGATCCCGAAGCGGCGTCCGGCCAGGGTGCCGTGGACGGCGGGAAGGACACGGCCGGCGGTCTCGCGGTCGACGACGCGATGGCCTTGCTGTCCGGGGGCCTGCTGCGCGACGGTACGCCGAACGCGCCCTTCGAGGACATGTGCGCGGCCCTGACGGCGGCACTGGAGCGGGCCGCCAGGACCCGCCCGGTCGTCCTGGTGCTGGACGACTGGCACGCTGCGGCCCCCTTGCTGGTCCGCACGGTTCGCCGGCTGACCGACGGCTCGGGGTGCGCGGGGGTACTGGTGCTCTGCGCCGGGCGGCCCGACGGGCCGGACGGTTCGGACAGGGCGGAGGGTCCGGACGGGCCGGGTGGACCGGACGAGGGAGCCGAGGGGAACGAGTCGTCCTCCGCCGGTGCGGGACGTCTCCAGCTCACCGGCCTGCCGCCCGAGGAGGCGGCGCGGCTCGCCGCCGGTCTCGCGGGGCCGGACGCCGGGACGGCCCCGGTGGACGACCGGCTCCTGGCGCGGGCCGGGGGCAATCCGCTCTACCTGGAACAGCTGTTGGTCGGCGACCGGGCGGACCCGGCGGTCGCCGCCCGCCCGGGGGAACCGGCCGCCGAGGAGGATCTGCCGCCCACGCTCCAGGCCCTGCTGGGCGCGCGCATCGGGGCTCTGGCCCGTGCGGAGCGCGGGGTGGTGGACCTGGCCGCGGTGATCGGCCGGGAGTTCACCGCGCCGGAGCTGGTCCGGCTGGAACTGTCCGTACGGGCCGGGGAGGGCCACGACGCCGGGCAGCTCGCCGGGGCGACCGGCGCCGCCGGGGCGGCCCCGGAGCACCGGCGGCGTGTCGAGGAGGCGTTGGCGGTGCTGGGCCGGCGCCGACTGGTGGAGTCGGGGGGCCCGGGGGGCCGGGAGTCGGCACCGTACCGGTTCAGCAGCGGACTGGTGCACGAGGTCGCGTACGCCTCGCTGTCCAAGCGGGCCAAGGCGGAACGCCATGCCTGGGCCGCGGAGCTGCCCAGCGTGCTGCGGAGCGGCGACGGCGCGGTCGGCGGCCATCTGGAGCGTGCCTACCGCTACCGCGCGGAGCTGGGTCTGCTGGACGATCCGGCCCGGCGGCTGCGCGAGCGGGCCGCCGCCGCGCTGGGCCGGGCCGGGGCGCAGGCCGCCGCCCGGTCCGACCTGCACTGGGCGCACGGTCTGCTGGAACGGGCGGTGGACCTGTGCCCCGGGGACCCGGCGGCGACACGGCGGCTCGGCGAGGTACGGGTGGCGCTCGGCCGAACCGGTGAGGGAGCCGAACTGCTGCGCCTCGTACGGGACTCGGGGGCCGACCCGGTGGAGGCCGCGCATGCCCGCCTCGCGCTCGCCGTGCTGGATCCGGGCGGCCCGGGTACCGGCCCCGCCGCCGTGGCCCGGGCCGTGCTGCCGGTGTTCGAACGGGCCGGGGACTCGGCGGGCCGGGCCCGGGCCCATCTGCGGCTCGCCCAGCAGTTCCAGCGGTCCGGGCGGCACGAGGAGGCGGAGCGGGACCAGGCGCGCGCCCTGGAGCACGCGGTGCTGGCCGGTGCGGAGCCGGAGCGGGCCGGGGCGCTCGGCGCGATCGGCGTCTCCCTGTGGCGGGGGCCGGTTCCGGTGCCCGCCGCGGTGGTCCGCTGCCGGTCGCTGCTGGCGGCGCACGGGGCGGGCCGGCCCACGGTCCGGGTCACCCTCAACTGCCCGCTGGCGGTGCTGTACGCGCTCCAGGAGCGGGCCGACGAGGCATACCGCTGCCTGGCCGAGGCGGAACGGCTGGCCGGGAAGCTGGGGTTCGCCGAGGCGGAGGTCTTCCTCCCGGTGTTCCGGGCGACGGTCGAGGGGCTGCTCGGCAACGGCACGGAGGCCCTGGACCTGCTGGCCCGGGCGGACGCGGCGGCCCGGCGTACGGGGGCGGCCGGGATGCGGACGGCGGTGGCGCTGGACGCGGCCCGCCTGGAACTGGACGCGGGCCGGGAGGCTCCGGCGGCCGCCCGGCTGGCGGGCGTCGGCGACACGCCGGGGCTGAGCCGTGCGGACGCGGTGGACCTGGCGGGGCTGCGGGCCCGGCTGACGGTGCGGGACCGCCCGGAGGAGGCGGCGGAGCACGCGGACCGGGCGGTCCGGGCCTCACTGCTCACGGACTCCCCGCTGGTGCAGGCGACCGCAGAGCTGGACCGGGCGCAGGCGCTCGCCGCCCTGGGCCGGTGGCCGGAGGCCGTGGCCTCGGCCCGGTCGGCCGGGGCGCACTTCACGGGCAAGGGGCATCTGCCGGGGACGCGCCGGGTCTCCGGCTTCCTCGCGCACCCGCCCCGGCCCCTGACCACGACGAGGGAGAGGAGCTGACCGATGACGACCACGGAACCGGAACGGCGGCGGGCGGAACCGGAACGGCGGCGGGCGGAACCGGAACGGCGGCGGGCGGGGACGGAACAGCCGGGGACGGAACCCGAACGACCCCGAACGGAGGCGCGACAGCCGAGGACGGCCCCGGGAGCGCGCGGGGCCCCGGGAGCGCGCAGGGCCCCGGGGCAGGGGCTGACCTGGAGTCTGCGCGGCCGTGGTCCGGAGGACGTACCGGTGCTGGCGGACCCCGGGCCGCCGCTCGGCCGCCCCGCCGGGCCCGCCACCGGGCGCGGCGTACGCGTGTGCGTGGTGGATTCGGGCGTCGAGCGGGACCATCCGCTGATCGGACCGCTGGCCGGTTCCTGGGTGGTCGTCAAGGACGCGGAGAGTGGGGAGATCACGGTCGAGCCGACGACCACCGGGGACACCTGCGGGCACGGCACCGCGTGCGCGGGCATCGTCCGCCGGACCGCCCCGGAGTGCGAGATCCACAGTGTGCGGGTGCTCGGGGAGCGGTTCTCCGGCACCGGCGACGTCCTGATGGCCGGGCTGCGCTGGGCGGTGGAGCAGGGCTTCGACGTGGTCAACCTCAGCCTGTCGACCACCCGCACACGGTTCGCGCAGGAGCTGCACAGCCTGGCCGACAACGCCTACTTCGCCCGTACGGTGATCGTCGCCTCGGCCCACAACACCCCGGTGGAGAGCTTCCCCTGGCGGTTCGCGTCGGTCATCTCGGTGGGCAGCCACCAGGAGGACGACCCCGAACTGCACCTGTACAACCCGGAGCCCCCGGTGGAGTTCTTCGGTCCCGGCCAGAACGTGACCGTGCCGTGGCTGGGCGGCCGGACGATCCGCACCACGGGGAACAGCTTCGCCACGCCGTACGTCGCCGGGCTCTGCGCCCGCGTCCTGTCCGCGCATCCGCGGATGACGGCCTTCCAGCTCAAGAACGCCCTCTATCTGTCCGCGGCCAATGTGCGCCACACGCCGCGTCCTTCCACTGCGGCAGGAGATATCCGTGATGACTCCGAGAACTGATCCCGCTCCCTCCCTCTCCCCCACCGCCGCCCCGGTCGCCGACGCCGACGCCAGGATCGCCGACGCGCCGCGCCGCGAGTTGCTCCAGTCGGTGGTCGACGTGGCCCGGGCCATCTTCGGGGCCGAGGCCAGTTCGGTCTTCCTGCTCGACGAGGAGGCGGACGAGCTGGTCTTCCAGGCCGTGTCCGGGCAGGGCGAGGAGTTCCTCGTGGGCCGCCGCTTCCCGGCCGGCCGCGGGATCGCCGGATGGGTGGCGACCTCCGGCGAGCCGATGGTGGTGGACGACCTGAGCGCGGATGCGTCCTTCGACCGCTCGCTGGCCGAGTCGACCGCGTACGTGCCGAACGCCCTGATGGCGGCCCCGCTCATCAGCGACTCCCGGATCCTCGGCGTGCTGGAGGTGCTGGACCCGTCCCCGCAGGCCAGGTCGGGCCTCCGGGAGCTGGACCTGCTCGCGATGTTCGCCCGGCAGGCCGCCGCGGCGCTGCGGGTGGTCACCCCGGAGCGGGTGCGGGAGGCCGAGCAGCGCGCGGCGTCCGGCGCGGGCCTGCTGGAGGGTGCGCGGCGCGAGGACGCGCTGAAGCTGCTGGGTAGCCTGGAGCGACTGCTGCGGGGCGTCGGCTGAGAAGGCCGGCGGCCGCACCCGTCGTCCGTACGGGAGTAGCCACCGGCCCGGCGGGCAGGAGCGGGGCGTCGGCACAAGGAAAGGGACCCGAACGATGAAGCTCGCATTCTCCACCCTCGGAGTGCCGGGAACGCCGGTATCCGAGGTCGTCCGGCTCGCCGCCGGGAACGGCTATGGCGGGGTGGAGCTGCGCGTCCACCCCGAGGAGCCGGTGCACCTGGGGCTCTCGTCGCTGGAACGGGCCGATGTGGTCGAGGCGTTCAAGGCCGGCGGGGTGGAGATCCTGGCCCTCGCCGGGTATGTGAAGGCGGCTGCCGAGGGGGACGACGAGCCGGTCCTGGCGGAGCTGTCCGAGCTGGTGAAGCTCGCCCGGGACCTGGGCGCGTCCTACGTCCGGGTCTTCCCGGGCGGCGGCGACCAGGAGCAGTCGGAGGCCGACGCGACGGCTGCCCGGCGGCTCGGTGCGGTGGCGCCGGCCGCCGCCGACATGGGTGTGAGCATCCTGCTGGAGACCCATGACTCGCACCGGGCGGGCCTCGACGTCGCCCGGATCGTCGCCGCGGTCGGGCACCCCCGGGTCGGCGCGATCTGGGACGTGCTGCACACCTGGCTCGCCGGTGAGGAGCCGACCGCCAGTCAGGCGGTCCTCGCTCCGCACCTGGGCTACGTCCAGGTGAAGGACGTCGCGTCGGCGGACGACCTCACCCCGGTGGCGCTGGGCTCCGGGGTGGTTCCGCTGGCGGACTGCCTGGACGGGCTCGGTCCGGACACGTGGGTGTGCTGGGAGTACGAGAAGCGCTGGCACCCGGGGGCGGCGGAGCTGCCGGGGCTGCTGGGCGCGGGACGCGAGTACCTGCTGCGGCTCGGAGCGCCCAAGCAGTAGCGGCAGAGCGGCAGCGGCGGGGCCGTACGAGGGCGCGGGGGCCGGCGCGGGGCGGCGCACCCCGCGCCTTCGCGTGCGCGCGGACGGTGTACGCCCGTGCGCTTCCGTGTCCGGGCGGGCGGCGCGCCCCTGCTTCCGGCCCGTCCGTTCTCGTCCCTCCGTTCGCGTGCGGGTCGTGACGCGGGCGGCCGGGACCCTTGACCGGAAGTTATTTTCCATATAAGCGTACTCACTTGGAAGTTTCTTTCACCCCGGGAAGGAGCTCACGTGCCCCACCGCACCTCAAGACGCACCCTCCTCACCGCCACCGCTGCCGCCACGGCGGCGGCGGCCACCGGCGCCCTCGCCGCCACCCCCTCCGCCGCGTCCGCGCCCACCACGAACGCCTCCACCGACCGCCGGCTGCGACGGATCATCGCCGGGATGAGCCTGGAGGAGAAGGCCGGCCAGCTCTTCGTGACGCGGGTCTACGGGCACTCCGCCACCGACCCCGACCAGGCCGACATCGACGCGAACCTCAAGGAGATCGGGGTCCGTACGGCCGCCGAGTTGATCTCCACGTACCACGTCGGCGGCATCATCTACTTCACCTGGGCGCACAACACCCGCGACCCCCTCCAGATCGCCGACCTCTCCAACGGCCTCCAGCGCGCCGCGCTCGCCGAGCGCTCCCGGCTGCCGCTGCTCGTCTCCACCGACCAGGAACACGGCATCGTCTGCCGGGTCGGCGAACCCGCCACCCTCCTGCCCGGCGCGATGGCGCTCGGCGCGGGCGGCTCACGCTCCGACACCCGCCGGGCGGCCTGGATCGCGGGCGCCGAACTGGCCGCGCTCGGCGTCAACCAGAACTACGCGCCGAACGCCGACGTCAACGTCAA
Source organism: Streptomyces sp. NPDC026589 (assembly GCF_040638385.1). Taxonomy (NCBI): domain Bacteria; kingdom Bacillati; phylum Actinomycetota; class Actinomycetes; order Kitasatosporales; family Streptomycetaceae; genus Streptomyces; species Streptomyces sp. NPDC026589. The sequence continues at coordinate 223,234 of NZ_JBEZYG010000015.1, read as the reverse complement.
CCCGGCCAACCCGGTCATCGGCGTACGCTCCTTCGGCTCCGACCCCACCGCAGTCGCCGCCCTGGTCGCCGAGCAGGTGAAGGGCTACCAGGGCGCGGGCATCGCGTCGACCGCCAAGCACTTCCCCGGCCACGGCGACACCAGCACCGACAGCCACACCGGGCTGCCCGTCATCAACCACACCCGCGCCCAGTGGGAGGAGCTGGACGCCCCGCCGTTCCGCGCCGCGATCCGGGCCCGTATCGACTCGATCATGACCGCGCACATCGTGGTCCCCGCACTCGACCCGTCCGAGGACCCGGCCACGCTCTCCCGGCCGATCCTCACCGGCATCCTCCGCGAGGAGCTGGGCTACGACGGGGTGGTGGTCACCGACTCGCTCGGCATGGAGGGGGTGCGCACGAAGTACGGCGACGACCGCGTGCCGGTCCTCGCGCTGCTGGCGGGCGTGGACCAGCTGCTGAACCCGCCGAACCTCTCCGTCGCCTGGAACGCCGTGCTGGAGGCGGTACGGGGCGGCGAGATCAGCGAGGCGAGAGTCGATGAATCGATCCTGCGGATTCTGCGGCTGAAGAGCCGACTGGGCCTGTTCCGCGACCCGTTCGTCAGCCGGCGGGGCGTCGAGCGCACGGTCGGGAGCCGCGCCCACCGGGCCGCCGCCGACCGGATCGCCGAGCGCACGACGACCCTGCTCGCCGATCCGGGCGCCCTGCTGCCGCTCTCCCGCCGCAGCCACCGCGACCTGCTGGTGGTGGGGGCCGATCCGGCCTCCCCCTCCGGGACCACGGGCCCGCCGACCAGCACCCTGCGCGACGCCTTCGGCGAACTGGGCTTCGCCGCGACGGCGTTGTCCACCGGTACGGCTCCCAGCCAGGCGAAGATCGCCGAAGCGGTCGCCGCCGCCGAGGGCAGGGACGCGGTGGTCGTGGCGACGTACAACGTCACGGCGACCAGCCCGCAGCGCACCCTGGTCACGGCCCTCGTGGCGACCGGCGTCCCGGTGGTCACCGTCGCGGTCCGCAACCCCTACGACGTCGCCCACCTCACCGGGACCGGAGTCGCCGCGAGCCTCGCCGCGTACTCCTGGACCGACGTCGAACTGCGCGCCGCCGCCCGGGTGATCGCGGGCCACGCCGATCCGGAGGGCACCCTCCCGGTCCCGGTGCAGCGCGCGGACGACCCGACGCAGGTGCTGTATCCGATGGGCCACGGGCTGTCGTACTAGGGCCTTTCGTCCGCGAGGCCCCAGCCCTACGGCGACCGGACGGCACCGCGCCCCGTACACCTGGCGTGGCCCGCACCGGGTGTACGGGGCCGCGCCCGCCGGTCACCGGGAGAGTGACCGAAGGACGCAGCCCCCTGGGGACGGCGGCGACGAGAACCGCGCGTGGGCCGCCGCTACGGGCGCAGCGTGGCCTCGTCGCGCTCGATCTCGCCGTTGCGCTTGTCCAGCTTCTTGTCGAACTTCGCCAGCGGCTTCGCCTTGGCCGGGTCCGCCTCGACGGCCGCCGGGGCGACGCCCGCCCAGCGCAGGATCGCGGCGGTGGCCTTCGCCTTCTCGTCGGCGACGAGACCGGAGACCTTCGCGCCGTGGTTGCCGCCGGGGACGGTGTAGACGTAGCTGTCCTTCGCACCGCGTCCGAGACGGAACGGCTCCGCGCTCCACGGGTCGTTCTCGCCGTTGACGTACATCATCTGCCGGGCGTTGCGCTTGACCCAGCGGTCGATGTCCCGCATCGCGCCCCGGTCGAACTTCATGGGGATGGAGCGGGGCACGAAGTTGCGCGGGGGCTGGTAGCCGTAGCGGCTCAGGTCGCTCAGCCAGGGCTGCTTGATGTCCGGCGACCCGAGCTGGGTGCCCGCCTGGTAGTAGTACGGGGTGTACCTCTCCAGGCCCTGGTCGACGTAGGCGGAGAAGCCGGAGATGGCGTCGACCGAGTTCCAGATGTCCTCGTCGGTCGCCTCCTCGGCGTCGGCCGGGATGTCCACGCAGTCGGCGACCAGGCTGTACTGCCAGAAGGCCCACCCGTAGTCCATGACCGTGGCCTCGTAGGCGTGGTCGAGGGAGCCGATGGTGTTGAAGGTCCAGCCCTGGGCGGCGGCCAGCTCCTTGTACTTCTTCTGGAGCGGGGCCCGGCGGATCAGCGCCTCGCGCTGCACACCGGCCAGTTTGTCGCGGCACTCCTCGGTGCCGACGTTCTCGAAGAACCGGTCGTACGCCGAGTCCTCGTCGTTCACGACGTCGTTGGGCGCGACGTAGGCGACGACGCCGTCCATGTCCTTCGGGTAGAAGCGCTCGAAGTACGTGGCGGTCATGCCGCCCTTGGACCCGCCGGTGGCCAGCCACTTCTTGTCGTAGATCTTCTTCAGCGCCGTGAACACCCGGTGCTGGTCGCTGGCGGCCTGCCAGATGTCCAGCTTCGACCAGTCGGCGGGGGCCGGCCGGGACGGGGTGAAGTAGCGGTACTCCAGCGAGACCTGGTTGCCGTCGATGATCTGCGTCGGCTCGCTGCGGCTGGGGTTGGTGGAGACGTTGTAGCCGCTGGTGAAGAAGACCGTCGGGCGGCTCACGTCCTTGTGCAGCAGCGTCAGGCGCTGCTGGAACGTGCCCTTGGACGGGCGTCGGTGGTCGACCGGCTGGGTGTAGTCGAGGACGAAGTAGCGGTAGCCCGCGTAGGGCTTCTCCTCGATCAGACTCATGCCCGGGATGGCCAGGATGCGGTCCTTGATGTCCTCGTTGCTCGCTTCGCCGCCCTGGGCGGCGCCGCTGCTCCGCTGCGCGGCCGGCTCCGCGGCGGTGGCCGCACCGGCCGAGGCCCCCGTGGCTCCGACCGTGCCTATGAGCACGGCGAGCGAGAGAACCCCTGTGAGTGACTTGCGCATGCACGCTCCCCTTGATTCACGACAGTCGCCGTGAACTTATCGGGGCAACACACGCCACGCCAGACCTGGTTGTCCGTGTCAGTGGAGAAGTCGGCCGAGAAGGGGAGGAGAGGGAGGAGAAGGAGGAGAAGGGGAGGAGTCGGCAGAAAGGTCAGCAGAGAATCCATCCGGTGGAGGCGGATTTCCTGCCGATCGCGCCGGTGGCCCGTACGCAGCGGTTGAGCGCGTTGACCGTGACCGGGCCGGCCATCTTCGTGTACGAGCCCTTGTCGGTGACGGCGCGGCCGCCGCGCGCCTGGAGCGTGACGCTCATCGTCCGCCGCTTGCCGGGCTTCTTGGCGACGGTCACCGCGCACGCCTGCGCGCGGCTCTTGTAGACGCGCAGTTCTCCCGTGGAGAACTCGACGGTCTTCGCGGGGCGGCCGGAGCAGCCGGAGGCGGCCCGCGCGACGCCGGGGGCGCCGAGAAGCGGCACGAGTCCGGCCAGCAGGAGCAGGACGAGGAGGCGCACCAGCGAGGGCCGTCCCGCCGTCCCTGGCGAGCCTGTCTGCCTTGCCGATCCCGCCGATCCCACCGGCCCTGTCTGCCTTGCCGATCCCGCCGATCCCGCCGGCCCTGCCGATCCTGTCGGTCTCATGGGTCTCACCGGCTCCGCGGCCCTGTCGAACACCTTCGCCCCCACCTGACGTCTGTACGCACCCGTGCGTCTCTGGCTACGACGCGGCAGACGGGCGGGAGGTTGCACGCGGGGCCGCCGCCGCCTCTCAGACGCCCGCCGGCTCGTCCTCCCCTATGCCCTCGCCGATGAAGGTGCGCCACAGCCGGGCGTACCGCCCGCCCCGGGCGAGCAGCTCGTCGTGCGTGCCGTCCTCGACGACGCGCCCGTGGTCCATGACCACGACCCGGTCGGCACGGGCGGCGGTGGTCAGCCGGTGGGCCACCACCAGCGTGGTGCGGCGGCCGGCGAGGCGGTCGGTGGCCTGGTTCACCAGGGCCTCGGTGGCGAGGTCCAGGGCGGCGGTGGCCTCGTCCAGGAGCAGGATGTCCGGGTCGACGAGTTCGGCGCGGGCCAGCGCGATGAGCTGGCGCTGCCCGGCGGAGAGGTTGCGGCCGCGCTCGGCGACCTCGTGGAGGTAGCCGTCCTCCAGCGTGGCGATCATCTCGTGCGCGCCGACCGCGCGGGCGGCGGCCTCCACCCGGGCGTCGGTGGCGTCGGGCAGCCCGTAGGCGATCGCGTCGCGGACCGTGCCGGCGAAGAGGTACGCCTCCTGCGGGACGACGCCCAGGCGGTGCCGGTAGGCGGTCATGTCGAGGGTGCGCAGATCGGCTCCGTCGGCGGTGACCCGGCCGCCCGTGGGGTCGTAGTACCGGGCGACGAGCTTCACGAGGGTCGACTTCCCGGCCCCCGTCTCCCCGACGAACGCCACCGTCTGGCCCGCCGGAATACGCAGGTCGACACCGGTCAGGGCCTCCTCGTCGGAGCCGTACGCGAAGGAGACGTCCTCGAACGCGATCTCGCCGCGCAGCGAGAGCACGTCGAGCGGCTCGTCCGGGTCGGCGGTCGAGGTGGGCTCGCGCAGCAGCTCCTGGATGCGGCCCAGGGAGACGGTCGCCTGCTGGTAGCCGTCGAAGACCTGGGAGAGCTGCTGGACGGGAGCGAAGAACAGTTCGATGTAGAGGAGGTAGGCGACCAGGGCGCCGACGGTCAGCGTGCCGTTGTCGACCCGGCCCGCTCCGACGATGATCACGGCGGCGGCGGCGATCGAGGCCAGCAGCTGGACGAACGGGAAGTAGACGGAGATCAGCCACTGGCCGCGTACCCGGGCCTGGCGGTAGTAGTCGCTGTGCTCGGCGAAGCGGACGGCCCCGTCGTGCTCGCGGCCGAAGGCCTGGACGATCCGGAGGCCGGAGACGGACTCCTGGAGGTCGGCGTTGACGGCGCTGATGCGGGTCCGGGCCAGCTCGTACGCCTTGACGCTGCTGCGCCGGAAGAAGACGGTGCCGATGATCAGCACGGGCAGGGTGGCGAAGACGACCAGGGCGAGCTGGACGTCCAGGACGAGCAGTGCGGCCATGATGCCGAAGAAGGTGACGACGGAGACGAACGCGGTGACGAGCCCGGTCTGGAGGAACGTGGCGAGCGCGTCCACGTCCGTCGTCATCCGGGTCATGATCCGGCCGGTCAGCTCCCGCTCGTAGTAGTCGAGGCCGAGCCGCTGGAGCTGGGCGAAGATCTTCAGGCGGAGCGCGTAGAGGATCCGCTCGCCGGTCCGGCCGGTCATCCGGATCTCGCCGGTCTGCGCGACCCATTGGACGAGCACGACGACGAGCGCGATCGCGGACGCCGCCCACACCGCGCCGGTGGAGAGCTGGGAGACGCCCTCGTCGATGCCGTGGCGGATCAGGACCGGCAGCAGCAGGCCCATGCCCGCGTCGACGGCGACGAGCCCGAGGCTGATCAGCAGGACCGCGCCGAAGCCGCGCAGCAGCCGGCGCAGCCCGTAGGAGTCCTCCGCCCGCAAGGCGGCGGTCTCGTCGACCTCGGGGGTGTCGGTGGCGGGCGGCAGGGCCTCGACCTGGGCGAGCAGCTCGGGTGTCGCGGGCATGCCGGCGGCGGTGGTGTCCCGCTCCTCCTCCTCGCGGATCCAGAGCGCGGGGGTGATGCCGCGCTCCGCGTCGAACTCGGCGTCCAGCTCCTCCTGGAGCGCGCGGTCGTCCTCGGGGCCGGCCTCCGGGAGCGTCGGCCGGTGGCCGGGCGAGGTGCCGCCCAGCTCGTCGGGGTCGGTGAGGAGGCGGCGGTAGAGCGCGGAGGTGCGCTCCAGTTCTTCGTGGGTGCCGATCGCGGCGAGCTTCCCGCCGTCCAGGACGGCGATGCGGTCGGCGAGCTGGAGGGTGGAGCGGCGGTGGGCGATGAGGAGCGTCGTACGGCCCGCCATCACCTGCTTGAGGGCCTCGTGGATCTCGTGCTCGACGCGGGCGTCGACGGCGGAGGTCGCGTCGTCGAGGAGGAGGAGCCGGGGGTCGGTGAGGATGGCGCGGGCGAGGGCGACGCGCTGGCGCTGGCCTCCGGAGAGGGTGAGCCCGTGTTCGCCGACGGTGGTGTCGTACCCCTTCGGCAGGTCGGCGATGAACCGGTCGGCCTGGGCGGCGCGGGCGGCCTGTTCGATCTGCTCCTGGGTGGCGCCGGGGAGGCCGTAGGCGATGTTGGCGCGGATGGTGTCGGAGAACAGGAAGCTGTCCTCGGGGACGAGCCCGATGGCGGAGCGCAGGGACGCCTGGGTCAGCTCGCGGACGTCGTGGCCGCCGATGAGGACGGCCCCGTAGGAGACGTCGTAGAAGCGGGGCAGCAGGAGCGAGACGGTGGACTTGCCGCTGCCGGACGCGCCGACGACGGCGACGGTCTCGCCGGGTTCGACGGTGAGCGAGAACCCGTCGAGGACGGGGCGCTCGTCGTCATAGCCGAACCGTACGTCGTCGAACTCGATGCCGGCCGGGGCGTCGGCGGGCAGCTCCTTCGTACCGTCCTGCATGGAGGGCTCGGTGTCGATGAGTTCCAGGACGCGCTCCACACCGGCCCGGGCCTGCTGGCCGACGGTGAGGACCATGGCGAGCATCCGGACGGGGCCGACGAGCTGGGCGAGGTAGGTGGAGAAGGCGACGAACGTGCCGAGGGTGATCTCGCCCCGGGTGGCCAGCCAGCCGCCGAGGGCGAGCATGGCGACCTGGCCGAGCGCGGGCACCGCCTGGAGGGCGGGGGTGTAGCGGGAGTTCAGCCGGATGGTGCGCAGCCGCCCGGCGAACAGCCGGCGTCCGACCTCGCGGAGCTTGCCGGTCTCCTGGTCCTCCTGGCCGAAGCCCTTGACGACCCGGACCCCGGAGACGGCCCCGTCGACGACTCCGGCGACGGCGGCGGCCTGGCTCTGGGCGTACCAGGTGGCGGGGAAGAGCCGGGTGCGGGAGCGGCGGGCGATGAACCAGAGGGCGGGGGCGACGGCGAGCGCGACGAGGGTCAAAGGCAGCGAGAGCCACGCCATGATCACCAGGGAGATGACGAAGAGCAGCACGTTCCCGATGGTCATCGGGAGCATGAACAGCAGCCCCTGGATCAGCTGGAGGTCGCTGGTGGCCCGGCCGACGACCTGCCCGGTGGACAGCTCGTCCTGGCGTTTCCCGTCGAGCCGGCTGATCGTCGTGTACATGTCCGTACGCAGGTCGTGCTGGACGTCCAGGGCGAGCCGGCCGCCGTAGTACCGGCGGATGTAGGTGGCTACGTACACGAGGACGGCCGCGCCGATGAGCAGTCCGGTCCAGACGGCGAGGGAGCGGGTGTGGTCGGTGACCACGTCGTCGATGATCACCTTGGTGATGAGCGGAACGAGGGCCATGACGGCCATTCCGGCGAGCGACGAGCCGAGAGCGAGCACGACGTTGCGCCGGTACCGCCACGCGTACCCGGTCAGCCGCCGGCCCCACCCCTGTTGCTCTGCGCCCGTCACGCGTTGCCTCCCGTCGCGGCCTTCACCTCGGCCTGTCCGCTGATCCAGCTGATCCGGCTGATCCAGTTGTTCCACTTGTTCCCCCTGGCCTACCGGAAGGCACCAACGCCCGGGGCTGCGGATTTCATCCCGCCGCAACAAAAGGGGGCGGCGAACGGGGCCGATGGTCGGGGCGCCCGGCCCCGGGGTCCCAGGCCCCGGCCCGGGGGCCCCGGCCCGGGCCCTGGGAGCGGTTCGGAGCCCCGGCCGGGCGGGTAGTCATCCGCAGCGGCATGGGCGGCCTCCTCGTCGGAAGGCCGTCGGAAGGGCCGCCGAAGGGGGCAGGAACCATGGCGACCGACCGGCTCAACGAGGCTTACCGCTGCGGACAGCTCTACGCGGCGCTCGCCGCGCTGGAGCGCCTCGGCGTGGGCACGCACCACTCCCTGGGGAGGCCCGGGACGCGGCGGCAGGTGTCCACCGAACCGCGCAAGCACCTCACCGTGCACCTGCGGCAGGCGGGCCGGTATCTGGCCGACGCCGCCAACCGGGGCGAGGGGCCCGCCGCCGCGGTGGTGTTCCGGCAGCTGCCGGACCTTCTGCCACTTGGCCGTGAGCTGCCCGGGGAGATCCGGGACCCGGCGGAGCGGGCCCGGTTCCAGGAGGGTGTCCAGGCGCAGGAGGCCGCGATCGAGAAGGCGCTCGCGGAGCTGTGAGAGGGATGGGCCGGACCGGATCGGGCCGGGCCGGGCCGGGGTCGCCGTCGGTCCGGCCCATCTCTCCGCGCTCCGGACGCGTACGGCCTGCGTGCGGCCTGCCTGTACGGCCTGCCCGTACGGCCTGCGTACGGCCTCTGCGCGCGGCCTACAGGTGCGTCGGCTCGAACATCCGCAGCAGGGCCGGGAGCACGACGACGGACGGGCCCGGGGCCGTCAGCGCCTTGCCGAGGTCGGCGGCGAGGGACTCCGGTGTCGTCACGACGGCCGGTACGCCGAAGGACTCGGCGAGCGCGACGAAGTCCGGGCGGGAGAGCTCGGTGGCCGTGGCCGTGCCCTCGCCGAAGGCGTCCGTCATGTACTCGCGCAGAATGCCGTAGCCGCCGTCGTCGACGATCAGCCAGGTCAGCGGCAGGTCGTACTGGCGGGCGGTGGCCAGCTCCGCGATGGAGTACATCGCGCCGCCGTCGCCGGAGACCGCGAGCACGGGCTTCGTCGGGTCGGCGACTGCCGCGCCGATGGCCGCCGGGAAGCCGTAGCCGAGGCCGCCCGCGCCCTGGGCGGAGTGCATGGTGTTGGGGCGGCGGGCGTCGAACGCGGACCATGCCCAGTACGCCAGGATCGTCATGTCCCAGAAGCTGGGCGCGGTGTCGGGCAGCGCCTCGCGGACGGCGGCGAGGACCTGCTGCTCCAGGGTCAGGTCCTGGGCGTCGATCCGGGCCCGTACCTTCTCCAGCACGGTACGTACGCGCTCGGTGGCGCCCGGGTCCTCGCGGGGCTCGACGGCCTCCAGGAGGTCGGCCAGGGCCTCGCGGGCGTCGGAGTGGATGCCGAGCGCGGGGTGGTTGGACTCCAGCTTCCCGGCGTCCGCCTCGATCTGGATCACCCGGCCGCGCGGGCGGAAGGTGTGGTAGTTCGAGGAGAGTTCCCCGAGCCCCGAGCCGACGACGAGGAGGACGTCCGCGTCCTCCAGGAAGTCGGTCGTGTGCCGGTCCTCCAGCCAGGAGCGGAGCGAGAGCGGGTGCTCCCACGGGAACGCGCCCTTGCCGCCGAAGGTGGTGACGACGGGGGCGTCGATCTTCTCGGCCAGCGCGCGCAGCTTGCCGGAGGCGTCGGAGCGGACGACTCCGCCACCCGCGATGATCACCGGGCGTTCGGCGTTCGACAGCAGGTGGGCCGCGGCGATCGCCAGCTCGGGGCGCGGGTAGAGGTCGCGCGGGGTGGCGTCCATGGCGCTGACGACCGGCAGGGTCGTCCCGGCGAGCAGCACGTCCTGCGGGATCTCCACCCAGACCGGCCCGGGCGGGGCGGACAGCGCGGACTCCCAGGCGGCGGCGATCGCGGAGGGGATCTGCGAGGCGGACCGCACGGTGTGCACGGACTTCACGATGTCGCGGACGGAGGCCTGCTGGTCGCGCAGCTCGTGGAGGTAGCCGTGCCGCCCGCCGCCGAGCCCCGCCGTGGGGATCTGGCTGGAGATCGCGAGGACGGGCGCGGAGGCTGCGGCCGCCTCCTGGAGCGCGGCGAGCGAGGTCAGCGCGCCGGGCCCGGTGGACAGGAGCAGCGGCGCGACCTCGCCGGTGATCCGGCCGTACGCGTCGGCGGCGAAGCCCGCGTTGTTCTCGACGCGGAGCCCGACGTAACGGAGGGAGGAGCGGCGCAGCGCGTCGAACATGCCGAGCGCGTGCTGGCCGGGCAGCCCGAAGACGGTGGTCGCGCCGAGCCCCTGGAGGGACTCGACGACGAGGTCGCCGCCGTTGCGCCCGGCCGGCGGGTTCAGGACGGCGGCGGCCTGGGCGGCGGTGAGCCGCGGCCGGTCGTCGTGGTCGTGGCTCACTTGGCCGCGCCCTCCTTCGTCTCCTTCTCCGCCGCGATCTGGCGGGACATGATCGTCGTCAGCTCGTACGCGGCGTGCGAGGCGGCCACGGAGGTGATCTCGGCGTGGTCGTACGCGGGGGCGACCTCGACCAGGTCGGCGGAGACCAGGTGGCAGGAGGAGAGGCCGCGCAGGATCTCCAGCAGCTCGCGGGAGGTGAGGCCGCCGGCCTCGGGGGTGCCGGTGCCAGGGGCGTGCGCCGGGTCCAGGACGTCGATGTCGATGGAGATGTACAGCGGCCGGTCGCCGATGCGCTGCCGCAGCTGGTCGGCGATCTCGTCGACGCCGCGCCGCATGACGTCGGCGGAGGTGACGATCCCGAAGCCCATTTTCTCGTCGTCGGTCAGGTCCTGCTTGCCGTAGAGCGGGCCGCGGGTGCCGACGTGGGAGAGGGCGGAGGTGTCGAGGATGCCCTCCTCGACGGCCCGGCGGAACGGGGTGCCGTGGGTGTACTCGGCGCCGAAGTAGGTGTCCCAGGTGTCCAGGTGCGCGTCGAAGTGGAGCAGGGCGACGGGCCCGTGCTTCTTGGCGACGGAGCGCAGGAGGGGCAGGGCGATGGTGTGGTCGCCGCCGAGGGTCATCAGGCGTGCGCCGGTGCCCAGGAGGTCGTCGGCCGCGCCCTCGATGGTCTCGACGGCCTCGTTGATGTTGAACGGGTTCGCCGCGATGTCCCCGGCGTCGGCGACCTGCGCAAGGGCGAACGGGGAGGCGTCCTGCGCCGGGTTGTACGGGCGCAGCAGCCGAGAGGCCTCACGGATGGCGTTGCCGCCGAAGCGGGCGCCGGGCCGGTAGGAGACTCCGGAGTCGAAGGGCACGCCGACCACGGCGACGTCGGTACGGCCGACCTCGTCGAGCCGGGGCAGCCGGGCGAACGTCGCGGGCCCGGCGTACCGCGGGACGCGGGAGGAGTCGATGGGGCCGCGCGGCGACTCGGTGCTGCTCATGGGGGTGTGCCTTTCCTTCGGGTTCGTACGGTGTCGAGTGTGCGGGCCTCCCAGCCCGTCCGGCCCAGACCCCCGGAAGACGGTATGTGACCGAAAGCCAACTCTGAAGTGTACGTTTCCTCCATTCGCGACGCACTGAATGGATGAACCATCCATGCCGAACACCCCGAACATGCCGAACCCTTCCGCGGGCGCCCCGCGGGCGACTCCGCCGGCCGGCCCGCCGACCCCGCCCGTCCCGCTGGCCGAGCTCCTGGCGCGCGAGGAGCTGGGCCTGCGCCGGATCGCCGGCCCCGCCGACGCCGATCTGCTCTGGGTCCACACCTCGGAGATGGCCGACCCGTTTCCGTATCTGCTCGGCGGCGAACTGCTGCTGAGCGCGGGCGTGCTGCTGACGGACCCGGACCACTACGTCGGCCGGCTGGTGGAGGCGGGGGCGGCAGCGCTCGGTTTCGGGGTGCGGCCGGTGCACGAGACGGTGCCCCGGGCTCTGGTCGAGGCGTGCGACCGTGAGGGCCTGCCGCTGCTGGAGGTGCCTCCGGAGACCCCGTTCACCGCGATCTCTCGGGCGGTATGGCGGCTGATGGCCGAGGCGCGCCACCGCGAGCTGCGCCGGGTGACCCGCGCCCAGCAGGCGCTGGCGACGGCGGCGGCCCGCCCCGACCCCGTACCGGCGGTCCTGCACCAGCTCGCGACGCGGCTCGGCGGCCGGGCGGTCCTGCTGACGGCGCGGGGCGAGGAGGTCCACGCGGCGGGCCGCCGCCCGGCCCCGGAGGCGGCGGGGGCCCTGACCCGGCTGGCCCGGGTGGTCGCCCGCGAACGCCCCGGCTCCCCCTCCTCGGCCACCGACACCCACGGCGGCACCCACCTGTCCGCGTACGCGCTGGGCGGCAACGAGGGCTTGGTCCTGGCGCTGGCGACCCGGCGACGGGAGTCCGGCGACCACACGGTGGCGGGCATCGCGGTGGTCCTCCTCTCCCTCCTGGCCGCCCCCCACCAAGGCGCGGACGCGGCGGGCCGTTCGGCGGCCCTGGTCCGCATGCTCCTGGGGGCCTCCCCCGCCGAGGTGGCGCCGCTCCTCGGCTCCACCGGCCCCTGGACGGTGATCCACGCCCTGCGCACGGACGGCACCCCGGCGGACGTTCTGACGGCGGAGGCCCTGGGCGCGTCGCTGGGCACGGCCCTGGTCGACGCGGGACGCGGGGCGGGCGAGGCGGTCCGGCTGCTGCTGGGCCCGGGCGGCGGCGAGGCAGGCTCGGCGGAGGGCGGGGAGCCGCTGACCGACGGTCCTGCGGGGACGGGCCCATCACCCCGTCCCGCCCGGCTCACCCCGAGGCTCGGCTGGACGCTCGGCGCGTCCGCGCCCACCCCCGTCACCGCTCTCGCCGCCGCCGACACCCTGGCCGCCCGCGCCCTGGCCCACGCGCGGGCGACCCGCGCCCCGTTGACGGTGGACGCCCTCACGAGCGGCCTCGCCGCGCTGGTACCGCCCGAACGGGCGGCCGCCCATGCCCGCGCCCTCCTCGCCCCGCTCACCGCGTCACTGGCCGACACCCTGCGCTGCTGGCTCTCCCTCCACGGCAGTTGGGACCGTACGGCGGTGGCCCTCGGCGTCCACCGCAACACCGTCCGCCAACGCATCGGGCGGTGCGGGGAGTTGCTGGGCGCGGACCTGGACGACATGGACGTACGGACGGAGTTGTGGTTCGCGCTGCGGCAGACATGACCACGACCCGGGCCCACAGGCACCCCGGGCACCCCGGGTACCCCGGGCACCCCGGGCACCCCGGGTACCCCGGGCACCCCGGGCACCCCGGGCACCCCGGGCACCCCGGGCACAAAAGCCTTCGCGCCTCCGTGGCGCGCTGACTAGTCTCCGCGCATGGCCTCACTCGCGCGGCACCGTCTGTCCCCTGCCGACACCGGCCCGGCGCTGCGCGCCCTGCGCGCGTGGACACCGCCCGACGCCCCGGCCGGGAGCCTGCACCCCGGGGACGTGGGCTGGCTCCTGCGACTGGACGACGCGACCGTCTACCTCTGGACCGACGCACGGGCCGAGGTCCGGGCCGAGGTCCGGGCCAGCAGCGATGCTGCAAAGGCGGCACCCGTCGCAGTCGGCTTCCTCGACGGCCCCGTGCTGCGCGTGACCGCCGCGCCCGACGCCGACCTCGGAGCGCTCGCGGCGGACGCGGAGGACCTGCTCGTACCCGGCAACGACGCGACCGACGGCCTCCCCGTGCCCGGCTGGGAGCCGGACACGGAGGAGCCCTGGCTCGTCTTCTCCTGGACCCCGGGGCCGGTGTCGAGCCGCGCGGTACAGGTGACCGGGCCCGACGCCGCCGACCGGGTACTGGTGCACCGGGCCGCCTTCGCGGGATCCACGTTCTCCGTCGACCACTGGCGCAGGATGAAGGGGTCCCCCGCGGGCCACCTCGCCGTGGAGACGCTCGTCCGCACGCCCGCCGGGGACCCCGCCGCCGCCGCGACCGGCTGGTTCGGGGGCACGGGCCGATGCGGACTGCTCGAACCGGTCGGCACCCATCCGGACCACCGAGGTCACGGCTACGGGCGCGACGCCGTACGGGGCGCGTGCGCGGCGCTCGTCGACCGGGGCGCGAGCGCGGTGGCCGTCCTGACGCCGGCCGGCAACGAGGCGGCGGCAGCGCTCTACCGGTCGGCCGGATTCGCCCTCGTACGCGAGAACCACGACTGGACGCGTCCCGGCCGGGTGTGAACACCGCTTCCCCTCACGTCACGTCACGTCACGTCACGTCACGTCCCCCTGGTGTGTACTCCACAGCTACCCCTCGGTATGTTGCAGTGGCAAAGGGGGATGGTGTGGCACGGGATTACGACAGTCAACTGCTGGAATCGGTGGGGGTACGCCGCCGCAGGACGCGGGACGCCCTGCTCTTCGGCGCGGGGCGCGCACGGCGCACCGCCGACGAGCGGCTCGGGAAGGTATTCGCGGGCATCGCCATCACCGCCGTGCTCTGCGCCGGGTGCGTCGGCTGGTCCTTCCTCCAGCACACGCTGGACAGACAGAAGGCCGAGCAGGAGAAACAGCAGCGGCAGGCGCAGCATTACGAACCGCCGACGCATTCTTCCGGCCCGGCGAAGAGCCCCTGATCAACTCCGGCCGAGAAACGACGAAGTGGCCGGGAATTCACCAGGCGGGCACCTATCGCAGGCGAGATTTCGCCGAGATCGGAAATGCGCCAACCACGCCATGCACTATGCCTAATTGGCCCGACATTTCGGAACATCACGATGATAGGTTTCCGTAAGTGGTGAGCACAGCAATGACGTCCCGATCGGAACTGAGCCGGGTGACCCTGGTCGGCGAGCGGCGCCGGGCGGACATCGTGCTGCCCTCGGACACACCCATCGGTCAACTACTGCCGGACATACTGCAGTTGCTGGACGACCGCGCGGCTTCACGGCCGTTGACCCGGCAGTTGATCACCTCCGACGGTTCGGCCCTGCCGCACGACAGCACGCTCGCCTCGGCCGGCGTCAGCGACGGCGCCGTGCTGCGCCTGGTCAGGACCCACGCGGCTCCGCCCGCCCCGGTCGTCCACGACGTCACGGACCAGGTGGCCGACAGCCTCGACCTACAGGCCTGGCGCTGGCGTCCGGCCGCTCGCAGGGTCACCGCCGGGGCGTCGACCGTGGCCTTCGCGGTGATCGCCGCCCTGTTGGCCCGGCGCGAATTCCCGCTCGGCGCCCTGGCCGTCGCGCTGGCGGTCGCCACCGTCGTCCTGCTGGTGGGCGGCGCGCTGTGCGCCCGGATCGGAACGGGCAATCGCGGCCTGGCGACCGCGCTGCTGTTCGTCTCGGGCGGCCTCGGCGTTCTCACGGCCTGGACCGCCGCCGACGCGTACGACTGGTCGGGCCCGGCCCGGCTCGCCGCGGTGGCGACGGCGGTGGCCCTGGCCCTGCTGCTGCTCGGGTTCTTCTCGCCGCTCGGCCGCGGTGGCCTGATCGGCGCCGGTGCCACTGCCGCGGTCACCGCGGTGTGGGAGGCCGTCGCCGCCGTGGAACCGGATCCGGCCCGGCTGGGCGCGGTGATGGCGGTGTTCTCCGTGGTGCTGCTCGGCGTGCTGCCCCGGCTCGCGCTGATGGCGTCCGGCCTCACCGCGCTGGATGACCGGCGGTCGGGCGGGGCATCGGTCAGCCGCCACGACGTGGCCGACGCGCTGACCGCCACGCACCGCGGACTCGTCCTCGCCACCGTGGTCACCACGGCGTCGGCGACGGCGGCGGGCTGGCTCCTCACTCTGACTGCCCGGCCGACCGTGTGGACGGTGCTCCTGCCCTCGCTGGTAGCGGTGGTGCTGCTGTCGAGGGCTCGCGCGTTCCCCCTGGTGGCCGAGGTGGTGGCCCTGTTCGCCGGCGCGGCGGTCCTGCTCGTACGCCTCGTGATGCTGTGGATGGAGCAGCCGTCCGCCGGTGCGGGCCCCGTCGTGGTGCTCGGCGTGGCGGCGCTGCTGCCCCTGCTCGCCCTGGCGGTGGAGCCTCCCGAGCACGTGCGGGTGAGGCTCCGGCGCACCGCCGACCTGATCGAGTCCATCGGCATGGTGGGGCTGTTCCCGCTCGCTATCGGTGTGTTCGGCATCTACGGCCAGTTGCTCGACAAGTTCTGACATTCATGCGCGGGCGTCTCCGGTCGGGGCATCGGAGCGGAGGAGGAGGGCAGACATGCCGAACGCGGACAACTGGCAGGGTGATGTGCTGCGCGATCTGAGGGGAACCCCTCCTCCGCGGCGCGCGCAGAGCCACAGTGCGGCACACGGCGACCATCCGGCACAGGAACAGCAGCAGCCTCCGCAGGAGCAGCCGCAACCGCACCCACAGCCACAGCCACAGCCGCCGGAGCAGCCGCAGCCGCGTACGGGTGCGCGAGCGCCGGGCCCGAACACCCCCGCATCGTCCCCCGCTCCCGCCCCTCCCCCGGCACGTGCGCGACAGCCCGCCCGGTCCCCCGACTCACGGCCCGTGATCGACAGCGCGCTGTCCGGTACGGCACGCCGCCCCCGGCAGGGTGAGCCGGCCGCAGCGCGGGTATCACGCGCGGTACGCCGGATCGTCTCCTCGTCGGCGGCCCGCGAGGTCGCCGAGATCACCCGCACCGCCGAGCGGATCCAGCAGCCGGTGACGACCGGCCGGCAGATCGCCGTCACCTCCATCCGGGGCGGCGCGGGCAAGACGACGGTGGCCGCCCTGCTCGGCACGGCGTACGCGCACTACCGCCAGGACCCGGTCCTCCTCGTCGAGGCCGACCCGGCGCTCGGCTCGCTGCCCCTGCGTCTCGGTGCCGAGACGCTGCGCTGGACCACGGCCGACCTGGCGGACATCGTGGAACCGCAGATGTCGCTGCTCGACATCACCGGATACCTCGTCCAACTCCCCGACAACGCCTGGCTGCTGCCCGGCAGCCAGGGGCGGATCGGGGCGATGCTGGACACAGCGGCGTACGAGCGGGTCATGGTCGCGCTCCGCCGCTACTTCGGGGTGACCGTCGTCGACTGCGAGACGCTGCCCGCCGAGGTCGCCCGGGTCGCGCTCTCCGCCGCCCAGGCCCGGGTCCTGGCCGCGCCCGCCACGCTCGACGGCATCACCAGCACGTACGCGGTCCTCCAGTGGATGCAGGGGCTGCCGCGCCACATGATCGCCGGGACCGTGGTGGCGCTCACGAGCACCACGTCCCGCCCCGGGATCGATGTGGAGGCGGCCGCCGAGAAGCTGCGGTCCACCGGCGCGACCGTCCACGTGCTGCCCCACGACCGGCATCTGGCGGCAGGCGGAGCACTCCGCACCGAACTGCTCGCCCGGCCGACGCGGCTGGCGGCCACCCGGCTGGCCGCCGAGGTCTTCCAGCTCTCCCAGAAGCGCCGGTGACCGCGATGCGGGGCGTTACGACCGCCACAGTCAAAGCCACAGTCGCAGCCGTCGCAGCAGCCGCTTCCGCCGCTTGCGCCACACCCGCCACACCTGCCATACCCGCCGCACCCGCCACTTCCGCCACTTCCGCCACCGTGAACGCCGGACCACGCCCATGAGCACCCGACTGATCCACCGCCCCGCCCGGACCACCCGCCCCCCGGCCGCGCCCGCGCCCCGCACCATCGAGGCCCCGCCCAACCTCCCCGAGGGGAAGGCGGGCAACATCGCGATGTCGCTGCTGCCGGTCGCCGGGGTCATGTCGTCCGTCGTGATGATGACGGTCGTCCGCAACAGCCAGTTCGCCGCCCTCGGCGCGATCATCCTCGTGGTCACCGTCATCGGCTCCGTGGCGCTGCTCTTCTCGCAGCGGGGCAAGGCCCAGCGCACCCGACGCACGCAGCGCGAGGCGTATCTCGCCTATGTGGAGGACCTGCGGGAGGAGTTGTCGGGCGAGGAGCGCGTACGGCGTGAGCGCGCCGATGTCCTGAACCCCCCGCCGTACGCTCTGTACGACATCGTGCGGGACCCGGCGCGCCTCTGGGAGCGGCGCAGGGTCGACGACGACTTCCTACGGGTGCGGGTCGGCACCGGCGAGATGCCCGTACGGGATCTGGGAATCGCCGAGCCGGGCTCGACGGTCCTCACACCGCCCGACCTGTTCATGCTCAACGAGGCCTCGGCGCTGGTGAACCGGTTCCGCAACGGCACCGAACTGCCCCTCACCGTCCCGCTGGACCGGATCGGCAACGTCAGTGTGATCGGCCCGCGCGAGGACTGTCTGCGGGTGGCCCGTGCCCTGCTGGTCCAGACGGCGGCCCTGCACGCACCCGACGACGTGGCCATCGCCGTCGCGGCGCCGGGTGATCGCATGACCGACTGGGAATGGGCCAAGTGGCTGCCGCACCTGCTCGACACCGAGCAGTTCGACGGGCCCGTGGCCGCCCGCCGTATCGCCCCGTCCGCCCCGCAGCTCGCCCGGCAGATCGGGGCGGAGCTGCGCCGCCGGGCCTCGTACGCGGCCGAGGTCCGCCGGGGCCTGGCCGGCCGGGACGCGCTGTCCATGAACTCCCGGCTGCTCGTCGTCACCGACGGGCACGGCGAGGACGCCGTGGACCTGCCGCGCCCGGACGAGGCCGTCGGCCTGCGCGAGATGGGCGTCACCGTGCTGCATCTGCTGGAGCGACGGGTGCAGGAACCGGGACACGTCAGCGTACGGATCACGGTCGACGGCACGGACGTGACCATCGAGGACCTGCGGACGCCGGAGCCCGTGGAGGCGTACGGCACGGTGGACGAGGCGGGCGCCCCGTTCGCCGAGGGTCTGGCCCGGATGCTCGCGCCGCTGCGGCTGTCCGCCGAGTCCCTGGCGGACGCCCCGCTCTCCGGACCGGTGGGGTTCGCGGCGATGCTCGGCGTCGACGACGTGGCCCGGCTCGACCTGGAACGGCTGTGGGCGCCGCGCGGCGAGCGCGCCTTCCTGCGCGTCCCGATCGGCATCAGCGACTCCCACGAGCCGGTGCTGCTGGACCTCAAGGAGTCCTCGGAGCTGGGGATGGGCCCGCACGGGCTGTGCGTGGGCGCGACGGGCTCGGGCAAGTCGGAGCTGCTGCGGACCCTGGTCCTCGCCCTGGTGGCCACCCATCCGCCGGAGGACCTGGCGCTCGTGCTGGTCGACTACAAGGGCGGGGCGACGTTCGCGCCGTTCGCGGACCTGCCGCACGTGGCCGGGGTCATCACCAACCTGGAGAACCAGGCGGGGCTCGTCGAACGGGTCCACTCCTCCCTCGCCGGGGAGGTCAAGCGCCGCCAGCAGGCCCTCAAGGACGCGGGGAACGTCGCGGACATCGGGGACTACGCGGCTCTGCGCGCCGAGAAGCGGCCGGACCTGGATCCGCTGCCGCACCTGTTCGTGGTGATCGACGAGTTCGGCGAACTACTCACCGCGAAGCCGGACTTCATCGATCTGTTCCTCTCCGTCGGCCGAATCGGCCGCTCCATCGGCGTGCATCTGCTGCTCTCCAGCCAGCGCATCGAGGGCGGCAAGCTCAAGGGCCTGGACACCTACCTCTCCTACCGTCTCGGCCTGCGGACCTTCTCCGCCGACGAGTCGCGCACCGTCCTGGACACGACGGACGCCTTCCACCTGCCTCCGCTGCCCGGGTTCGGCTATCTGAAGGTCGACACGAGCCACTACGCCCGGTTCAAGGCGGGCTATGTCTCGGGCGGCTACCGCGGCCCGGTCCGCGGCACCGACGAGGAGGAGACCGGCCCGCTGGCGCTGCCGTACGAGGCGTACAACACCCTGGCCGGACCGGACGAGGCGCGGCAGTCAGCGGAGCCGGCGTCCCGTCGCCGCGAGACCGGGCCGACCGAACTAGGCGTCATGGTCGCCCAGTTGACCGGGGCGGCACCGCCCGTACGAAGCATCTGGCTGCCGCCCCTGCCGACGGCCACCGCGCTGGACACCGTCGCCGGTCCTCTGGACATCGGACCGCGTGGGATGCGGCTGACCGGGGCGGTCGCGGACGGGCGCCGGCGGCCCCTCCGCGTTCCCGTCGGGCTGCTCGACGACCCGGCCAGGCAGTGGCAGGGGCAGTGGTTCCTGGACCTCACGACGGCGGGCGGCCACGCGGCGGTCATCGGCGGCCCCCAGTCGGGCAAGACGACGCTGCTGCGCACACTCGTCCTCTCCCTCGCGCTCACCCACACGCCACGCGAGATCGGCGTCTACGGACTGGACCTGGTCGGCGGCGGCCTCCAAGCGCTCTCGGGTCTGCCGCACGTCGGCGGTATCGCGGGCCGCGCCGACCGGGAACGGGCGGCCCGCACCGTCGAGGAGGTCCGCACGATGCTCGCCCTGCGCGAGGACCTCTTCCGCGAGCACGGCATCGACTCGGTCGAGCAGCTGCGCACCCTGCACGCGGCCGGCCGACTGCCCGAACTCGCGTCGGCCGAGGTCCTCCTCGCCATCGACGGATTCGGCGCGCTGCGCGACGACTTCGACGAGCTGGACGACACGATCGCCGACATCCTCAAGCGCGGCGGCGGTTACGGCATCCACGTCGTCGCGTCCATGCTGCGCTGGAACGACGTACGCATCGCCATCCAGTCCAACTTCGGCACCCGCGTCGAACTGCGCCTCAACGACCCCGGCGAGTCCAGCATCGACCGCAAGCTCGCCGAGACCCTGTCACCCGACGAGCCGGGGCGGGTCCTCACCGACGGGAGGCTCTTCGCCCAGGTGGCGCTCCCCCGTACGGACGGGGTCGCCGACACACCGGACCTCGGCGCGGTCCTGGAGCGTACGGCGCGTACGGTCCGGGCGACCTGGAGCGGCGAAGTGGCGCAGCCAGTGCGCGTGTTGCCGCACCTTCTTGAGCCGCACTCGCTGCCGGGGCCGGCGGCCGAGCCCACGCGCGTACCGATCGGGCTCGACCAGTCGGCGCTCGCGCCCGTACTGCTCGACCTGTTCCAGCACGATCAGCACCTGCTGGTGCTGGGGGACAGCGAGTGCGGCAAGACGAACCTGCTGCGGACCGTCGCACACGGTCTCATCGACCGCTACGGGGAAGACGAGTTGGTGTTCGCCGTGATGGACCCGCGGCGCTCACTGCGCGGCGTGGTCCCGGAGGAGTTCAACGGCGGGTACGCGTACAACGCCAAGCTGTGCGCCGGGCTTTCGGCGGGCATCGCCACCGAGTTGGAGAAGCGCCTGCCCGACGAGAACGCCCGGCTGGAGGACCTGGAGCCCGGCAACTGGGGCGCGGGCCCGCGGATCGTCGTCCTCGTCGACGACTACGACGTCCTCACGACCGCCGGACAGTCACCGCTGTCCGCGTTCCTTCCGTACATCCCCTCGGCGGTCGACATCGGCCTCCACTTCGTTCTGACGCGCCGGGTCGCCGGCGCCTCACGGGGCATGTACGAGCCGCTGGTACAGGGTCTGCGGGAGTCGGGCGCCTCGGCGCTCCTGATGGCGGGCGACCGCAGCGAGGGCCAGTTGTTCCCCGGCGTGTACGCATCCCAACAAGCTCCCGGACGAGGCGTGTTCGTCCGCCGTGGGCAGCCCAACCGCCTGATCCACACGGTGTACGCGCCGATGTGAAACTCCTCGGTGCGGAACAGCGCCCGCCCGTGCATGACCACCGCGGAACGACGAAGGACCGAAAGGACCGGACGACCACTCCATGACCAAGGACGTCATCGCTCTCACCTCTCGTATGCCCGACCCGTGGGCCGTACTGGCGGGCCTGCTCTCCGGAGGCCCGGACAGGCTGGTAGGCACGCGGGGCGAGGGCGCGGTGATCCAGCTCTGCGACACGGAGGGCCGCCCGCTCGTCTCCGTGGAGGCCCCGCTGCTGGTCTCCGTCGAGGGTGAAGCCGAGCGGCTGCTCGGCACCACGGCCCCGCCGGTCCCGTACTGGTGGACGGAGGCCCGCGCCACCACGGGCGTCGCGGAGGCGGAGCAACTCGCGGGGGTCTTCGCGACCCGGCTCGCCGCGTTGGTGGGCGGCTCCGCCTGGCCGCCGGACGCGGCGGGATCGCTCGCCGTGGTGAAGACCGACGGCGTGAGCGTCGCGCCGGAACCCGCCGCCGCCCAGCCGGCCATCGACGTGCTCACCGGCAAGGTCGCGGTGGTCATCCAGGACCGCCCGGTGGTGGCGATGACGGCCTGGCTGTCCGACGCCTTCCGGGCGGCGGCGAAGGCGGGTCTCGGCATCCAGATCGTCAGCCCGGCGGGCACCACGCTCTCCCCCGCCGTACGGGACGCTTTGGGCGGCTGGCCGTCCCGCTGGATCGTCCAGGACGAACGGGACGGCTACTACGACGGCCTGACCGGGGCCGTACTGCGCTGGCAGGACGGCGCGTTCGACCCGGTGCTCTCCCCCGACGCGACGGAGGACGACCCGCGCACCCCGGTGGCGGCTGCCTACCAGCGGGTCCACGACACCGGCGACCGCCAACTGGGCCTGACCTTCCGCATGGTGCACCCGGCGGACGAGCGGCTGGTGCTGGGCGGCGGTCTGGAGACGGTGTGGCGGGAGCTGACGGGCGAACCGCCGGCCGGCTGGGGCACGTCGGAACCGGCGACCCTCCCCTGGTCCCCGGGCCGGCTGACCGACGTCGCGTTCGAACGGGCACCGGAGCCCACGTGGTTCGTCGTGGTCGGCACCCGCTCGCGACCGGCCATCGCGACCGTACGCGTCACCCGGACGAAGGCGGGCGTGGAGGAGGAGGTCACCCTCGCCTTCGGCTACGGCGCCGACGAGGAGCCTCCGCTGGACGCCCTGCCCGCGGCCGCCGAGACGCTCGCCACGCGCCACCACCTCCAGTCGATGCTCGTACAACTTCGCAAAGCGCGCCGCGATGTGGCCGTACCGCCGCGCTTCGAGGGCCCCGGGGTCCCGTTGGCCTTCGTGCTGGGCGCGGAGGAGGTCCGCGCGCTGCCGGGAGACCGGGCGCGACGCACACCCCTGGCCGAGCAGCCGGTGCGGCTCGGCCCGAGAACCAGGCCGGCGCTGTACTACCCGCTGCCGGGGAACCCCTCGGACCTGGCGGGGTGGCAGGAGTTCGAGAGGCTGATGCGGCACCTCAAAGGGGCGTAGGGACTTCCCGGACTCCCCCCGCAATCTGGCTGATTGCAGATTGCAGTAGTGATGCCGAGGTTGATAGACAAGGATGTGCGCACAAGTAGGCGTGCGTTCGGTCGTTGTAGTCGATGCGTTAGATGTTTCGCAGCTTCGCTGCTTCGCTGCTCGCTGTTTCGATGTAACGGGGGATGTCATGAAGTTCGACATGGGGGCGTCGGTCCTGTCGAGGCTGCTGTCGGATTCGCAGAGTGCGAGTACGGATCTGGGGACGCTGATCCAGCAGCTGATCGCGGCGGCGGAGCCGTTGGAGGGAAAGTTCAACGGGGCGGGGAAGGTCGCGTTCGACGATTTCAAGACACGTTCGGACGAGATCACGAAGGCGTTGAACGCGTCGTTGTCGGGGATCCTGGGCGGTCAGTCGGGGATGGACGCGGCGTTCGGCTCGGGTGACCAGGAGCAGGACGAGAACGCGAAGTCGCAGATGGCGTCGGCGAATTTCGACGCGGCGCGTTTCGGCGGCCGCTGACACCGGTCATGGTGACCGGCTCGGCCACACATTTCTGTCTGACGGGGAGTTGAAGGACTGATGGCGGGCAGCACGGACCGGCGTTCGTACGACACGGGGGCTTCGACGGAGGTACAGGCGGCTCTCCAGGTGGTGATCGGCCGCCTGGAGCAGGTGATCACGGCGCGGGACGCGCAGGTGAGAGCGGCGATGAACGACTTCGCGGCCGATGGCGTGGCGGACGAGTACCACGGCAAGGAACTGCGGTGGAACGCGACGTCGCAGGAGGTGCGGAACATCATCCGGCTGCTGCGGACGACGTTGGAGAAGAACGACGGCACGGCCGCGCAGACGCTGGCGCGGGCGAAGGCCGCGGTCGACGGCATCGGCTGACCGCCGGGGGGTTCATGAATGCGCCCACCCCGTGCGGGGTGGGCCGGTCGTGTTGTGCGTACGGGGGCGTGGATGGTTGCGTGGGATATCAAACCGCAGGGTGTGCAGGGCCAGTTGAAGGTGGTCGGCGGGCATGCCGGTGAGCTGGAGAAGGCGCTCAACGCGCTGATGACGCACCTGTCCGAGGCGGCGACAGCGGCGGGAACCGCGGTGCCGGGGGGTACGGAGACGGGGCAGCCGGTGGGCCCGGTGATTCCGCACCGGCAGGCCGGCCCGGTCGCGGCGCTCGTCAGCGCCCCGACGGCGACGGGCCCGGTGGCAGCGGCGCTGGGCGCGTACGCGCAGGCTCGGCAGGCGCAGCTGAAGTCGATGTCGGAGCGGATCCAGGCGGCGGTGCTGGGTGCGGCGACGGCGACGAACGAGTACGTGGAGGGCGACCTCGACACGGCGAAGCAGGCGCAGAACGCGGCGCAGGCCGTCCGTCTGGACGTGCTGAAGGACCTGCGGGGTGGGAAGTGAGCGACAAGGAGCCGATCGACCCGTCCGGCATTCCGGTGTTCACCGGGGACCTGGCGGTGCTGGACCAGAAGGTGACCGCCCTGGCCGGGGACGGGGAGAACATCGCGACGGCCGCCGGTGACATCCACAGCAGCTTCGGCGGACTCCAGGCGTTCTACAAGGCCCCGGAGGCCGATCAGCTGTTCGCGACGACACAACCGGTCGCACACCGCGGGGCCGCGCTGAAGGGGGACCTGACGAGGATCACCGGCGCGCTCGGCGCGTACGCGGACGACGCGCAGCCGCTGGTGGCGAAGTTGCGGCGGCTCAAGCGGGAGGCTTCGGCCTTCCTGGACGAGGCGAACGCGGACGACAAGTGGCGCGAGGACGGCGACCTGGTCGAGGAGAACAACCGCCGCCGCGACGAGATCGCCGAGACCTGGGCGGCATTCCAGGCGGTGGAGCGCGCCTGCTACAACAAGATCATCACGCTGGTGCCCGACGGCAAGCCGCTCAAGACCGACGACGGCTCCGGCGGCAAGGGCATGTACGGGTACGACGCCGAGGCCCTGAAGCAGGCCAAGGGCCTGCCGTGGGGCGACCCGGTCAAGGAATCCACACCGTGGTGGCAGATCCACGAACACGCCTGGGACTTCGGCAAGGGCTTCGTCGTGGACGGCGTCTGGGCCACGGTCAAGGGCCTGGGCACTCTGGTCGGCACCGAGGGCTGGGACTCCATGAAGCAGGCATGGACCGGCCTGGGCAACCTCGCCACCGGCGTCATCCTCACCGTCGCCGCACCCCACGTCCTGTGGCTCACCCCGGAGGACAAGCTGCCGGGCTTCGCCCGCGACGCACGCAAGGCGATGACGGAGACCGGCAAGGCCCTCATCGCCTACGACCAGTGGGGCGAGAACCCGGCCCGCGCCGGAGGAGCGGTCACCTTCAACGCCCTGACGACAATCTTCACCGGCGGCACCGGAGGCGCGGTCTCCGGCGCGGGCAAGGCGGCGGTCGCGGCAAAGGCCCTGTCATTCGCGAACAAGGCGGGCCGCTACGCCGACCCGACGACGTACCTCTTCAAGGGCGCGAGCACCGGCCTCACCAAGATCAGCGACGTCATGGCCGGCCTCAAGGGCACGGGCAACGTCGAGATCCCCCCACTGCCGCCGGGCGCAATCACTTTGCCGGACGGCGGCTTCAAACTCGCCGACGGCACCCTGCACCTGCCGGAGGGCGCAGCACTCCCGGACGGCGCGTTCGAGATCCCGAGGAACTCGGTCAAGCTCCCGGACGGCGCGGAGATCCCCGCCGGAGCGATCGACCTGGGCGACGGCGTGGTCCGCCTCCCCGAAGGCGTGGCCCCGCCCGCAGGCTCCCTGCCGATCCAGGAAGGGGCCCTGAAACTCCCCGAAGGCACCACCGCCCTGCCCGAGGGCATCCTCCGGGGCACCGACACAGACGGCAACATCGTCCACCTGGACCGCGAGGGCAACATCCTCGGGGAAGACGGCACGCTCAAGCAGCACCACACCGCCTCTAAACACGAGAACCTACCCGCAGGCAGCTTCGCGCCTGCCGAACAACTGACGCCGGCAGGTCACGGGCGGGGGGCGATCACCGCCGGGGGTGTCGGCCACGAGAGGCTGGCACACAATCTGGACGACACAAACGGCGACGCGCACCGCGGAGGCGGCTCATCAGCCCCACCGTCGTCGCCCTATAGGCCAGAGGGCTCCGAAACGCAGGCAGGGGGCCACGATGGCGGCAGCCCGGCTGGGCATGGGGAGGACGCCGGTGGACCGCCTGGCGCACAACCGGACGGTTCCCCATATCGTCACGTTAGCGACATGGGAACCCGTCGCGGCTACGAAGCGCGGATCGCTCCCGAATCCAGAATTCCACACCCACCCAAGGAGCCCGGAGATCTCGTACTAAGCACAGGCGATCCCGTGTACTTTCGAGAAGGAAGAACCGCTATTGGTTACGATAGGAGCACCATGGTGAACTTCGACCGTGTGCGCCCTCTTGACGGTTACCATGATGTCGTCGTGCATGGCAATGCCCAAGGGTTCTTCGAACCCGGTCGGGTAAACCACGCTGAACAAGGCTTCTCCGCCGGCGATACCCATCCTTCTCATATCGCCGAAGCTATTCGGGCTAACCCTAGCTATAGCGGCGGACCCGTTCGACTAGTTTCCTGTCACACGGGGAACACCTCCCAGGGCGCACTGGACATCCCTGCCGCTCAGGCAATCGCCAACGAACTGGGGGTCCCAGTAACTGCTCCCACAAATAAGGTCGGCGTTAGCTCGAGGCTCGGACCCGGACAAGTTCCTACAATATTCGACGGCGGGTATTGGCGGACTTTTCTACCGCTGGCGCACTAACGAGGAGCCAAACCATGAAAATTGCCGATTTTTTCGAGGAACTATGGCTGCCATCTTTCGGGACCCCAGTCGGGAGCATAAAAGATAACGTTACATCAAATCGCTACAGCGATGTCGAAGAAATTACCCAGTACCTCTTGTCAGGGCACGACCTGTTCAGCGTGATGGGATCTTCTGAGGACGTGATGGGTTCAGGGGAGACTGTACTCGGCGGGGACTCGATCTACAGCGACGGCGAATGGATCTGGCGAGGCGACCTCTGTTTCTATGTAAGGAAATACAACGTTCGTCTACCTGAAGAATTTCTTTCGCGCATGAGAGAGAAACAGTACCTTATGCCTGCCGAGAACGAGCCGGAACTCAGGAGGCTCGCCCAGAAAGTACACGATAGCCTCACCGCGGGGTGAGGACGCGAAGAGGTCGTCGCACTGCTCAAACAGGAGCTGCGATAAAAACGAATCGAGCTGAACAATGGATGACGTGGCCAACCAGGGTGGCCTCAGGGTCTTGAATCGCCTCCGCACAATAGAGTGGGATGCCGACTGGGACGACGCCTACGCTCATGTATTCTCGCGTCAGCTGCTGATGCGAGAATATTTGAGACGATCCGCGTTGTGGGCCGAAGCCTATTCTGCCGAAGAAGCATGGCCATTCTTTGACATCACGAATTGCGTTGCACCAGAACTCAAACTACCTCAGAGTCTTTCCATAGACTTGAACGAGTTCCTCCGCACCCGAAGGGTTGGACTCGTCAAGACCACCTGTGCTGGAGCCGTGCGCCTGGCGGAACTCCGCACGCAGGACCCCGCAACGGAAAAACTCAGCCTCCCCGAACTTTATGAACCGCTACTTGTCATGTACGAGCGCGGCGGCGAGTTCATGAGGGACAACTCAGGAGCTCTCGACCTGACGGGCGTTTCGTTCCGCCCCGGGACTATGCGGGACTACCTCGGAGACACTCCAATTGTGACGATCCGTGCGTCTGTACTCGATGCTTTGGATACAGAAGGACGGGTCACTTTCTTCGCGAAGACGCCGGCGATGAACCGATCCTGAGGCGCCGGTTGCTACCGGAAGGTGAGGAGCGGTACGAAGTGTTCAGCGATCAGCTCAATTGGGACACGACAGGGGCCATCCACACTCAGGAAAAAGGAGCAGAGGGTGCCAGCTAAACTCAGATAACTCCCAGCGAGGCCGCTCGGATCATCGAAGCCATGATGTCAGGACCCGGCGCGAAGCACGAGTCCGACACCGCAGCAGGGCCGTGAACCGATGACTATAGGACATTGCACGTTGAACTCGTGGTGTCGTAGGGACCTGAATGGTCCGCCGCCAGTTCCACGATGCAATTCCTCCGTTTATACCTGGATCTTGAGCGAGAGTATGAGAATACAGGCGAACTGAGACCTATAGGCCCGAGTACTGCCAAATTCCCTGACCTTCCAGACCCTTTCGAACCGTTGTCTATTCCTTTCGAGCGAGGCGGAGAATTTTGGGTCGAGAATAGGTTCATCGATTTTGTTGACTATCGCGTCTGCCTGTCCGGTTGGGAAAAGCATCTCGATCGTCAGCCTCTTTCCTCACTGGGCGCCTCTTATCTCGACTCGTTGGACGAGGACCAGCAGAGAGACGACAACCTACTTTTCTGTCGAAGAGATCCACTAGGACCGTCTGAATTCTGATCGGGCAGGGTCGCGATATTTCACGAGGGCCAGGCAGGCCTCCGGCGGCGAGAAGCTGGCGGAACGTACGCCGGCGGTGGCCGCTACGCACGGAAGAGTCTCAGCACAACTGGAGCCCACGACCTGGCGCCGCACTCCCGTGCACGGCTGTTGGGGAGCGTCTGGAAAAGGCTCGGCCTGAAGCACCCCAGGCGAAGCTTGTCCCCGTTCTGTCCAACCTCGACGACTTCGTGAAGGATGTTTTCCAAGAGCTGCGAGCCAAAGGGGGGTGAACCTGAAGTGAGTTATACACCTTCACGTGAGGTATTGAACCGACTACGGGCCATCGGCTGGACTGACGACGCCGCAGCCGTCCAGCACGCTCACTCACGTGTCCTGCTTATGCGGGAATACCTGCGACGAGCGGCTCTGTGGGCACGGGCGTGCGAAGCCGAGCAGCTCTGGCCGTTCTTCGATATTGCCGCCCACATCGACGCCAACATCACGACACCACTCGACGTCACCGAGGATCTGGAGCAACTCCTCAAGGATCTCGCCCCCGCCTCGCTGCGAACCACCTGCAGGGGAGCCGCCCGGTGGGCGGCACTGCGCGACGCCCACCCTGACCTGCTAGAGAACTTGCCAGACCCGTACGAGCCGCTGCTGCGCACGTACGAGCGGGGCGGCGGCTTCTACCTGCAGGAGTACCTCGACCTCAACGGCGTGATGATTCCGTTGCGGAACGTGGAAAGCAACACCTCCACCGCTCCCTTCGTCACGCTGTCCCCCACCACCCTGGACGCCTTGGATGGCGAGGGCGAGTCGACGTGTTTCTCCAACGATGACGGTAAGACAGTCGATTACTAATACGTTTGACCCCGGGATGCCTTCGACGCGAAAGCTCACGACCTTTCTCTGGATGAAGGTACGGGTGGGTTCGACCATTGGCGTTCATTGAGCATGGACGCTTCGCGGATCAAGGTAGCAGCCCAACTGGCAAATATTGATGACGTTGTCGTGGCCTTCAAGCAGTAGTTGCGGTTCAAGGGGATTGATCTGAAGTGACTGACGGACCAGGCAAGCGAGCGGCATCCAAGGTGATGGAGCGCCTCTGCGCAGTAAAATGGGAACGCGACTGGGGAGACGTTTTCGGAAAAGCAATGTCGCGGCGACTGCTGATGCGAGAATATTTGAGGCGATCCGCCTTGTGGGCCCAGACATACTCCGCCGAGAGCGCCTGGCCATTCTTCGACATCACGGAATACATGGATCCAGAATTTAAATTTTCGCCCGACACGGCGCAGGAATTGGAGGAATTCCTTCGTGCGCGAATGAGCGGGGACGTCAAGGTAACCTGCCGTGGTACCGTACGCCTTGCGGAACTACGCCTGCATAACCCTGAAATCGGGACTGACGA
This sequence comes from Streptomyces sp. NPDC026589, assembly GCF_040638385.1. Classification (NCBI taxonomy): domain Bacteria; kingdom Bacillati; phylum Actinomycetota; class Actinomycetes; order Kitasatosporales; family Streptomycetaceae; genus Streptomyces; species Streptomyces sp. NPDC026589. Next base: position 193,939 of record NZ_JBEZYG010000015.1, on the reverse strand, counting down.
TCTCCCTGACCTCTACGAGCCGCTGATTCGCTTGTATGAACGGGGCGGCGAGTTCATGACAGACAATTTCGGAGCCCTGGACCTGACAGGTGTCTCGTTTCGCCACGGAAGCTTGCAAGGCTATGCGAGCAACACCCCAGTTGTCGCGCTCGACGGCACCGTTCTCGACTCTCTGGACGTTGAAGGACGCGTTACGTTCTACGCCTCTGATAGAAATCGAGGACCTGTCTTCAGGCAGCTTATGCCGCAGGGTGGCGGGCAGCACGATGAGGTGTTCAGTGGAGACCTGGGATGGCAGCCGACAACTCAACTGTCCGCCATGGAGGCAGATGGCGACTGCGTCCGCATCTACGACCAAGACGCTGCCAGGATTATCGAGGAGGCCGTACTTGGCGTACCTGGATCGGCCGGCCAGGAGTGAACCACGCCTGACCCGTCAAGAAAGGATCCCAACGAGTGGAGGCGGCGAAGAAAGGATTGGGGCTATGACGAGTAAACAGTACCCAACGGCGAACGACACGCTGGAACGTCTCAGCGCTATCAATTGGATGGACTGGGACAGAGCAGACAGCCATGCGCAGTCACGCACGGCGCTACTTCGAGAGTATCTCCGGCGGGCGGCTTTTTGGGCAAGAGAATTGGGCGGATCGACCAGTTGGCCGTTCTTTGACATTGCGAAGGAGCTTGCACCTTCCTTTTCAATCCCGGAAGAGCTTTCCGTGAAACTGGAAACCCTTCTGGAAAACAATGTCCCTGGCGCCAGAGCGGAGAGGGTGTGCCAGGCCTCTGTTCATTGGGCGGCACTGCGGGAAGCAGCACCCGCGAAGGTGTCCGAAATGGAAGATCCTTTTGCGCCACTGATCACCCTCTATGAACGCGGCGGAATCTTCGTCGTAGAGAACAGTGTGGCGGATTTCGTCTTTTCTAGAGTTCGCCTGACGAACTGGGAGGATCACATTTCCGACTCGCCCGTCGTAGAACTGAACGAGGACACCCTGAATCAACTGGATGCCCATCAATGAGTCTTTTCCAACCTCACGCTGACGCGTGAGGTTGGACGAGCATCCGGACGATCACGGTGATGTGATTAGTGTTTCAGTGGAGCCTCCGACGATGCCGAAAGCCCTTCAGGAACACCATGTCCCGCTAGACCAGACAGCGAATCTTTCTTTTACCCTTGCTGGTGCCCAGACTGCTCCGTTTATCCGTCGGCTCGTACAGTGGGTCCCTCACCCCAACAAGCCCCCGAAGCGGACCGCCGCCGGCTTCACGCCCAGGCTCGACTCGCCGAAGGAGACGCTGCCCTTCACCGCCGGGCCCGTGCGGCTGCCCTTGAAGAGCCAGACGCCTCCCTGGTTGGTGTTCTCCCCGGGGGCCGCCACCGCCAGCGTGGCAGGTACGCCCTTGGCCGGGGCCACCACGTGGACCTCGCCGCCGAACGCGTCGCCGTTCTCGTCGACTCCGGGGACGTTCGCCGTCGACTGGCCGATCACCTTCGTACCGGCGGCTGTGATGCCCGAGGCGCGGCCCTTGAAGACCAGGACCCCGCCGGCGTCCTTGGCCGGGCCCACGTCCTCGCCCGGCAGGCCGACGACGACCTCGCCGTAGCCGTCGCCGTCCAGGTCTCCCACCGAGGCGCTCGCGCCCAGGTCGTCGCCCGTCTCGTCCGCACCCGGCACGCCTGCGGTGGCCTGGGTGATCCACTTCGGCTTCACGGCGGTGTTCTGGCCCTTGGGGCCTCCGAGGACGACCGCCACCGCGCCACCCTTGCTCGGGAAGTCCAGGTCGCTGTCCATGCCGGTGGGCCGACGGGTGAAGACCAGGTCCGGGTAGGCGTCGCCGTTGACCGAACCGACCGTCACCGTGGAGTGCTTCAGGTACGTCCCAGGCGCGGTGACGATGGGCGTGTGGGTGAAGCCCGTACCCGTCGACAGGTACAGCGACCGCCCGCCGCAGTCCGGCTCGTCGTCGCAGCCACTGCTCACCAGCAGGTCGTCCTTGCCGTCGTTGTTCACGTCCACGACCTGCACTCGCTCGAAGACGGTGACGCCGTCGGCGGTGAGCGCCGTGCGCGTGCTGCCGACCGAGCCGTCCGCGCCGATGTTCTCGTCCAACACGATCTTTCCGACCCACTCGGTGCGGTCGATGCCGGCCGCGTCCGTCCGGCCGTCGCCGTCGAAGTCGCCCAGCGCGTATCCCTGGCCCCGGAACTCGACGGCCCGGGTGCCGAGGCCGCTTGTGCCGCCGAACAGGATGACCTTCGGGCCGTTGCCGGCCGAGACCAGCAGGTCGGTGTACCCGTCGCGGTCGATGTCCGCGGGCGTTCCCGCCCCGAAGCGGGCGTTCGCGGCGGCCGTGCCGGGAACCCCGGACGTGTTCTGGTTGACCACCCGGTGGCGGGCCGCGCTGACGCCCTTCGCGTCGCCCGGGTAGACCACCAGGTACCCGGCCTTCTTGAGGCCGGACACGGTCCCGTCCGGCACCGAGGCGTACATGTCCTGGTATCCGTCCCCGTTGAAGTCGACCTGCTGACGCGCGGCGGCGACCGGCGCGGCCGCCGCCGCCGTACCGGAGAAGGCCGGTGCGGCGGCCGCCGTGGTCGCGAGCGTCACGAAGATCGCCGAAACGGTGCGGAGTCGAGAAGTCTTCATCGCGTTCATCCCCCTGATGTGCGCACGTGCTCACTGCTGAGAAAGACCATCCGTGCCGCGAATGGTTGTGTACTCCGGGACCGATCCTTTTGCGTCGGAGGGTGGTTCCGGCGTCACCTTCTTGCGTTATTGGCAAGCCAACATGCATCTGACGCAAGAACCCGTACGCTCGATTTCATGGCTCACGAACACCAGCACCAGCACCAGCACGGTCATGCGGCTCACTCCCACGACCCCTCCGCGACGCCGAACGGTCTCCCCGAGATCCTCGACCTCGACGCCGCCCTCTTCGCGCCCCACCTGACCGCGCTCACCGGCCGTATCGCCTGCCTCGCCGGTGATGACGTCCGCAACATCGTCGACCTCGGCTCGGGCACCGGGACCGGCACGTTCGCCCTGCTGGAGCGGTTCCCCACCGCCCGGGTGACCGCCGTCGACAGCTCCCCCGAGATGCTGGAGCGGCTCGCCTCGGCGGCTCGGGACCGGGGGCTCGGCGACCGCGTGCACACCCTGGAGGCCGACGCCGGCGCGGGGCTGCCCGGGGTCGTCAACGCCGACCTCGTCTGGGCGTCGGCGTCCCTGCACCACCTGGACGACCCCGCCACCGCCCTGGCCGGCATCCGCGCCGCGCTGCGCCCCGGCGGGCTGCTGGCCGTCGCGGAGGTGGACGGAATGCCGACCTTCCTGCCGGAGGGCGGGGAACCGGGTGCGCTGGAGCGCCGCTGCCGGGAGGCCCTCGATGGCCTGCATGCCGAGCAGTTGCCGCACCGGGGAGCCGACTGGGGCTCCCTGCTGGCGGCCGCCGGCTTCTCCGTCGAGCAGGAACGCGCCGACCCGTGGGAGCTGCGTGCCCCGCTGCCCGAGGGGGCGGGCCGGTACGCCCATCTCGTCTTCGAGCGCATCCGCGACAACCTGGTCGGGCGCGTCTCGCCGGAGGACCTGGCCGCGCTCGACCGGCTCATCGACGGCGGTCCTGAGGACGTACGCCACCGGGACGACCTCGTCGTGCGGTCCACCCGTGAGACGTGGATGGCCCGCCGCCCCGCCTGACGCCGGGGCCTGCCCGGCATTTACCAACAGTGTCCGGCCCGGTCCGGCCCCGGTCAGGTCTCAGACGGTGCGCAGCTCCCATCCCCGGGCCGTCCGCGTGACCTCGCGGAAACCGTGGCGGTGCAGGGCGTCGATCTCGTCGAGGTCCTCGGGGTACGCGCAGGTGATGAGACGATCGATGCCGCAGAGAGTCAGCCAGTCCCGGGCCTGGGCGAGCAGCCGGGCCAGGGTCTTCTCGGCCCCCTCCGGAGCGTCGGGGCCCAGATCGACATCGGCCAACTCCGCCAACCCGCCTCCACGACCGACACGTTCGGGGCGGTCAAGCGTGGTGTCCAGCTCCAGGTGGCCCAGCACGCGGTCACCGGCGAGGGCGGTGAAGCGGGTGCCGAGGGAGCCGAGCGTGCGCCGAAGGGTCGGACTTTCCCGGCCGGGCTGCTCACCGGTGTCGGGAAGGTCGCTCACCTCGGCGAGCAGCAGCACCTCCGTGGCACCCGTGTGCACGAACCCTGCCCGCTCCAGCGCTGAGCGGACGTGCGGCCAGGCATCGGGTACGCCGTACACCCCCGGGCAGGGAAGCGTTCCGTCGGCGTGGACGCTGCGAGCCCCCCAGCGGGTGGCGGTCGCCAGGCACGCGGAGAGCAGAAGATCCGCCGCGTCCGAGGAGACGGTGTCGCTGTCGCTGTCGCTGTCGCTGTCGCTGTCGCCGGGATGGTGCACGAACCATTGGATGGCTGCGGCTCCCCGGTAGTCGGGGCCGACGTCCGGCTCGTCGCGGTAGCGGTGCAGATGGGCCGCCGCGACGACGCGGCCGCGTTGCTCGGTCACGAGCGTGAGGCGCTCAGCGACCCATGGATCGACGACGTACTCGTCGGGCCGCGCCTCAAGGCTGCTCAGGACGGTGTTGACCGAGGTACTGACGCCGGGAAGCACTGCGGCGACATGGCGGTTCACCAGGTCGGTCAGCTGGTGACGGTCGCTGCGGCGGAAAGTGCGCACGGCAGGTGAAAAAGACATGGCGATCCTCTGGAGGGAAAGGAGGGAAGACCGCCATGCGATGCGGCACACCACGACGCTAGCAGATTCACAGAAGGAGCCTCGGGCCCGGATGCGGCGGCTTCCAACAGAGCGGCGCGCTCCCGTCACGTGGTGACCGCGACGACCGTTCCCGCCGAGACCGCTGCCACGGTCCGCATCACCGCGGCGTTCACCGCCTCCGCACCCCAGCTGCTCCGCTCCAGTTCCTTCGCCCGCTTGTAGACCTTGCCGGACCACGGGATGGAGCGGTGCAGGGTCGGCAGCGTGCCGCTCGCGGAGAGCAGTCCGACCAGTGCCGCCGTACGGGCGTCGGGTTCCGCGCCGTCGATCAGGACGGCCCTGACCTTCTCCACCAGGGCCTTCTTGTACCCGGTGTCCGCGACCGTCGTCGCCGTCGTACGGAACAGGCCCAGCGTCTTCCTGGTCTCCCGGCGCAGCACGCCCCGCTCGACGAGCCGGTCGAGGACCGTCTCCCGTGTGACCACCCCCGTACCGATCTCGATCAGCAGCGTCTGTACGCCCCGCACGCGCTCCCCGACCTTCGCGTGGGCGGCCCGGAGCAGCGGATCGGACGGCGCAGGACCGGCCACGGCGTGGACCTTCACGCCGTTCAGCCCCTTGTCGTCCTCGTCGGCCCTGATCCGGCCGCCGAGTCCCAGCTCGACGAGGACCGCGCCGCCCAGCGCGTAGTACAGCGTGCCCGCCCCCGCGATGGCTCCGGAGCTGTCGTCCATCATCAGCAGCGTCAGGTCTTCGACGATGAGCATCTCGTTCTCGGTCTGCATGGTCGTGTCCCACTGTCGGCGTCGGATGTACCCGGCTCTCCCACCCAAGCCTGCCCCGCGGAGAGCGGGCAGAGCGGTGCGGGCTGTCACCACTGTTCATGACAGACGTCATGAACAGTCCGGCGCTCGTCGGCGTCGCGTGTCCCCGATGAGTTTTCCCACCCGCCCCGGTCCAACTGGTGAACGACAACGGCGACAGCCCTCCTCAGCGCAAGCTCCTGGACAGGCGGTATCAACGATGAACAGCACGACGAACAACACGACGAACAGCACGATGAGCAAGCTGAACAAGCAGTTCACCGCGACCCTGCGGAAGAGTCCGGAGAAGGGCGGCTGGACCTACGTCGTGTGGCCCGAGTCGGCCGAGTTCTTCGGCACCCGCGGCCTCGTGAAAGTCCGGGGCAGCATCGACGGTCATCCGTTCCGCAGTTCGTTCATGGCCCTGGGCGACGGCACGCACAAGCTGCCGGTGAAGGCCGATGTACGCAAGGCGATCGGCAAGGGGGAAGGGGACAGCGTGACCGTCCTCCTGGAGGAGCGGGTGGACGCTTGACCTCCGGATCGGTCGCCCTGCCGTGACAGCGGCGATCACCGCGGCGGTGACGATCACCGCGGCGGTGACGAACCGCGCCCCACGATCCGCCGCTACATTGGCTGCCGGCAGGCAGGGGTCAGCCAGGACGACGGATGAGGAGCGACGCGTGCGATTCGCGCTGGAAGCACTGCTGGTCGACGTGCCGGCCGAGCAGGTCGCCGAGGCTCGCGCCTTCTACCGGTCCAGGGTGGCAGGCCGGGGGCCCGGCTCGTACGAGGAGCTGAAGGAGGCCCGCGCGAAGAAGCCCGCTCCTCGTGCCGCCGTGCCGCCTGCCGTCGAGGAGACGGTCGAAGCCGCCGGAGTACGGGTCCCGGTCCGGATCTTCCTCCCTGCCGGCGGCCCGCCCCGCGCTGTCTACCTGGGCATTCACGGCGGCGGCTTCTACATGGGCTCCGCGGCACAGGGCGACGAACGCCACCGCGAGCTCGCGGACGCCCTGGGCATCGCCGTCGTCGGGGTCGACTACCGGCTCGCGCCCGAGCACCCCTGGCCGGCCGCGCCCGACGACTGCGCGGCGGTTGCGCTCTGGCTCGTCGAGGAGGCCGAGGCCCGTTTCGGGACCTCCCGGCTCGCGATCGGCGGAAGCTCGGCCGGGGCCACCCTCGCCCTGGCGGCCTTGCTCCGGCTGCGCGACCGGGGTGTCGTCGACCGGTTCGCAGGGGCCGCGCTGCGCTTCGGCACCTACGACCTGAGCGCACAGACCCCCGGCGGCCGCCGCATCGCGGACGAGTACTTCATCCAGGCCTACGCCGGCCAGGTCGCCGACCGTACCCTCCCCGACATCTCGCCCCTCTACGCCGACCTGGGCGGGCTGCCCCCGGCCCTGCTGGTCGTGGGAAGCGAGGACGTACTGCTGGAGGACAACCTGACGCTGGCCGGCCGCTTGTCGGCGGCCGGCAACGACGTGGAGCTGCGCGTCTATCCCGAGTCGCCCCACGGCTTCACCGGTCACCCCACCACCCTGGCCGCGACGGCGCTCGAAGGCATCCACTCCTGGCTGCGCGACAGGATCAGTCGCCCCTGACCCGGGCATGCAGATGCATGTCGTGCCGGCCGTCGTCATGCACGGCCGCGTCGCGCTGGGTGCCCTCCAGGCGGTAACCGGCCTTCGTGGCGACCCCGCACGAGGCGTGGTTACGCGTCGAGTGGTCCAACTCCAGCCGGTGGAAGCCGATGTCGGCCGGCGCCCACGCGCTGACCGCCGCGAGTGCGCGGGAGGCGACCGCCGATTCGCTGGAGCGTTGGTAACCCCGCGGCCGTTTGCCCTTCTTCCGCACCCACCGCATCAGGCCAGCATTTCCCGCTTCACGCATGTCCAGACCAATGAGCCAATATCATCGGAGCCCGCGGCCCGGGGGGGGCCTCCGCATACGGGGCAGGCATGGGCATGCGCACAGAAGACACCGAACCAGAAGTGACGTCCGAACCAGGAGGTCTGCGTTTCCGGATTCTCGGACCGCTGGAGGCCTCCGTCGGCGGGGCGAGGTTCTCGCTCGGCGGCGCGGTCCAGGAGCGCGTCCTTTCCGTTCTGCTCCTGGAGCCGGACCGGGTGGTTCCCATGCCCCGTCTCATCGAAGCGGCCTGGGAGGACAATCCGCCGGCGACCGCTTCCCATCAGGTCCGCAAGGCCGTCTCGGAGCTGCGTCGTCGGCTCGGCGACGCTTTCATCTCGACCGAGGGCAGCGGCTATCGCATCGCCGTGACCGCGGCACACCTTGACCTGCTGGAGTTCAACGACCGGATACGGGCCGCTGAGCAGGCCCTGCGCGAGGGCCTGCGGCCCGAGGCCGCGACGGAGTTCGAGGCCGCGCTCGCACTGTGGCGCGGAGCGGTCCTTTCCGGCCAAGGTGGCGCGGTCATCGAGTCGGCGGCCACGGTGCTGGAGGAGCGCCGACTGGTCGCCACGGAGGACCTCTTCGACCTGCGCCTGGGCCTGGGTCTGGGCAGTGAGCTGGTGGCCGACCTCCGGACCGTCGTCTCCGAACACCCACTGCGCGAGACGTTCCACGGCCACCTCATGCTCGCTCTGTACCGCAACGGGAGGAAGGCCGAGGCGCTGCACGAGTACGCCCGGGTCCGTGAAATCCTCGCCGACCAGCTCGGCGTCGACCCCGGCCCCCCGCTGACCGGGCTCTACGAGGACATCCTGCGTGACGACCCCGGGCTGTTGCTGCCGCAGCGGCCCCCGGCCGTCGAGGCGGTGCCCCCGGCCCCGCCGCTCCCGGTCTGCACCCTGCCCCAGGCGCTGTCCGACTTCACCGGCCGCAACAAGGAACTGGCGGAACTGCTGGCCTGCGCCGACGCGGTCGACGGATCCGACGACCGGTCCACCCGGGTCGTGGCGGTGGACGGCATGGGCGGTTCGGGAAAGACCTCACTCGCGGTGTGGGCTGCCCACCACCTCGCCGAGCGGTTCCCCGACGGCCAACTCTACGTGGATCTGCGCGGGTTCACCCCGGGGGAGCAGCCCCCGGTGTCGCCCGGCACTGCGCTCGATTACCTCCTGCGCTCGTTCGGCGTCAGCGACGACCGTATCCCCAGCGACGCGGAGGCCAGGGCCAACCTGTGGCGGGCCACCGTCGCCGGCCGCCGCCTGCTGCTGCTCCTGGACAACGTGGCCCACGCCGAACAGGTGACCCCTCTGCTCGCCGCATCGCCAGGCTGTCTGATCCTGATCACGAGCCGCTCCCGGTTGCTGGACCTTGACGGCGTCAGCTGGGTACCCGTCGGGCTCATGACGCCTCAGGACAGCGCCGCCCTGGTCGTGGCGACCCTCGGCGCGGACCGGGTCGAAGCCGAGCCCGAGTCGGCGGCCGAGCTGGCCGAGCTCTGCGGACATCTCCCCCTCGCCCTGCGCATCGCCACCGCCCGGCTGCGCAACCGGCCCTCGTGGACTCTGCGCTACCTCGCCGAACGGCTCCGGGACGAGACCCGCAGGCTCGATGAACTGCGCTCTCCGCAGCGCAGCGTCGCCGCGACCCTGCACCTGTCCTACATGGCACTGAACGTGCGGCAGCGTGCCGCCTTCCGCATCCTCGGGCTCCACCCGTCCACCGGCATGGACGTCCACTCCGCGGCCGCCCTGCTCGGCGCCGACGTGCACGACGCCGAGTCGACTCTGGAGATCTTGCTGGACATGCGGCTGGTTCAGCAGCCGGGGTTCGGCATCTACACCCTGCACGACCTGGTGCGCAGCTTCGCCCTGAGCTTGTTCGGCCCTGCGACGGCGGAGGACGACTCGGCGGCCGTGGAGCGGCTGCTCGGCTACTACCTCACGGCGACGGACGTCGCCTGTCAGATGCTCTTCCCCGGTCGTGAGCAGCGCTGCACCGGCATACCGGCCTATGAGGGCAGCCTGCCTGCCTGGCCGGACGCCGAGGCGGCCCGGGCCTGGTTCGACCGCGAGCACAGCGGTCTGCTGGCGGCCGTGTCCCTGGCGGAACTGCACGGTCTGCGTCGCCACACCGTCTGCCTCGTGCGCAACCTCAGTTTCCACCTGAACGCGCGTGGACAGTTCGACGACCTGTGGAACGTCGGGCGGACGGCGCTGGCCGCCGTCCGCGGACTGGACGATCCCCAACTGCTCTGCGTCACCCTGTCGAACGTCGGGGTGGCCTGTTGGAAGGTGGGCCGGTTCGAAAGCGGCTTGGAGGCCGCGCAGGAGGCCAGAGAGGTCGCCGTGTCCCTGGGGGACCGGCGCATCCAGGCCCATAGCGAATCGACCATCGGCCTCCTCGCCTCGATGCTCGGACGGTACGAGGAGGCGTTGACCCTGTTGAGCGAGGCCGTCGCCCGGTCCGCCAAGCTGGGCGCCAGCCGCGCCGAGGCGGAGGGGCTGTCCACGTTGAGCACGCTGTACGAGAAGTGGGGGCGGTACGCCGAGGCCGCCGAGACGGCCCGCAGGTCCCTGGAGATCAGCCGCACCATCGGTTACCACGGAAACCTGGTCATGTCGCTGACGGATCTGGCCTTCGCCCAGGTGGGTCTTGGGGAGCTGGAGGAAGCCGACAGGAATCTGGCGGAGGCGCGAGGGCTGAGCGAGACGCGGACGGCTCCGGGAGATGTCGGCCTGGTGCTCGCGCTGTCCGCCCGGGTGGCGCACGCGCGGGGGCGGATCGCCCAGGCCGAGAGCTTCGCGGCGCGTGCGCTGGAGCTGGCCTGTACCGGGACGACTCCGGTGCGGCTCACGGAGGTGGAGAACATCGTCGGCCACTTGCGGTCAGGGCTGGGGGCGTACGAGTCGGCCTTGGACTTGCACCGCCACGCCCACCGGGCCGCCGTGGAGATGGGCTTCCGGGCGGAGGAGGCGTCCGCGCTGACCGGTCTCGCGCGGGCCTTGGACGCCCTCGGCGACCGGGAGACCGCGAAGGGGCACCGTGCCGAGGCGGACCGTCTCTACACGTTCATGGGTGTCCGCGGTCCGAGGACCGTCTCCGCCTGAGCCGGAAGTCCGCAGTCGGACGCCGGACGCCGGGCGCCGGCCGACGGATCAGGGGGTGGCGGGAGGCGTGGCGGGAGGCGTGGCGGGACCGGCGTTGGTGGCCAGCACCACCGCGGCGTCCGGGGCCCCGTCCTGCAGCGGCCACTGGCCGGGTCCCCGACGCGTCCAGGATCCCCTCCTCCAGCATGTGGCGCGCGCCGTCGTGCCCCTCCTCGCCGGGCTGGAACATCAGGACGACGTCGCCGGCCAGCCGGTCCCGGTGGTGGGCGAGCAGCCGGGCGGCACCGGCCAGCATCGCGGTGTGCAGGTCGTGTCCGCAGGCGTGCATGGCCCCGTTCTCCGAGGCGAACTCCAGTCCGGTGCGCTCGGCCACCGGCAGGGCGTCCATGTTGCCCCGCAGCAGCACGGTCGGGCCGGGTCGGGCGCCGCGCAGTACTGCGGTCACGGAGCTGAGCCGTCGCCCGGTGGTGATTTCCAGCCCCACTCCGTCCAGGTGCCGGAGCACCGCCTCCTGGGTGTGCGGCAGGTGCAGTCCCACCTCGGGCCGGGCGTGCAGGGTCCGCCTCAGCCGGACCAGGTCGTCCTGGATGCCTCGCGCGTCGTCCAGCAGACCGTCGGTGGGGCGGCCGGTCATCGCGCCACCGCTTCCCGCAGCCGGACCGCGCCGTCGCCCGCCTCGGCCCGGATCACGTCCGAAAGCCGCCGGACGCCTTCCCGGACCTGGCTCACGGAGGGGTAGGAGTAGGAGAGCCGCAGGTTGCGCTCGCCGCCCCGGGTGTGGAACCCGGTGCCCGGCACGTAGGCCACCCCGCCCCCGATCGCGCGGGCCATCATCGCCCGCGTGTCCAGTTCGCCCGGCAGGGTCAGCCAGACGAAGAACCCCCCGTCGGGCACCGTCCAGGACACGCCGTCGGGCATGGTGGCGGCCAACTCGGCGAGCATGGCGTCGCGGCGATCGCGGTACAGGCTCCTGGCGACACCGAGGTGCCCCTGCCAGGACGTGGTGCTCAGGAACCGGCTCACAGCCCGCTGGGTGAGTCCCGAGGCGGAGAGCATCGCGCTCTCCGCGGCGAGGACCAGCTTGCCGGTGACGGTACGCGGAGCACGGACCCAGCCCACGCGCAGTCCCGGCGCGAGGGTCTTGGAGAACGAGCCCAGGTAGACCACCCCTTCAGGAGCGTCGGCGCACAGCGCCCGGTGCGGCTGCTCGCCGAAGTGCAGCAGTCCGTACGGGTTGTCCTCGACGACCAGGACGCCGGCGCGTCGGCAGATGTCGAGCACCTCCTTCCGCCGGTCCGCGCCGAGCACCCGGCCGGTGGGGTTCTGAAAGGTCGGCACGGTGTAGTAGAACTTCGCCGGCCGCCCCTCGCCGGCGAGCAGGGCGAAGGTGTCGGCCAGTGCCTGGGGGATCACTCCGTCGCGGTCCATGGCGACTTCGACGATCCGAGCCTGGTGGGCGGCGAAGGTACTGAGCGCGGTGACGTAAGTGGGCCCCTCGGTCACCACACTGTCCCCCGGATTCACGAAGACGCGGGTCACCAGGTCCAGCGCCTGCTGTGAGCCCACGGTGACCAGGACCTCGTCCGGCGACGCCGTAACGCCCTCGGCAGCCATGACCTCGCATATCTGCTCGCGCAGCACCGGGTCGCCCTGCGCGGAGCCGTACTGCAGGACACTCGGCCCTTCGGTGGCGAGCACCTCTTGGAGGACCGCGCGCAGAGCCTCCGCGGGCAGAGCCTCGGGGCTGGGCATCCCTCCGGCAAGGGAGACGACATCCTCCCGGGCTGCCATCGAGAAGAGCGCCCTGGTCTCGGAGGGCACCATCCGGTACGTGCGGTCGGCGAAACGCAGCGGTGGGGAGAGAACCGTCTCCAGGGGAGAGGTCGGCTGGAAAGCGATCATGGCGTCTCCTGGGAAGTTGGGCGAAGGAGGGGGGCACGGCGGCAGGGGCGGGCGGTCAGACAGAGGTCAGCTCCCGCTGCACGGCCTCGCTCTTCGCCCCGTCCGCGGTCCGGGGGCGGAAGCGGAGCGCGGCCCAGAGACCGCACGCCGCGAACGGCACCAGCAGGGCGGCGACGGCCAGGAAGGCGGCGTTGAGGGACTGCCGGGCGGCCATCCCCACCAAGGGCATCAGGGCGGCGGTGCCCAGGCCGATCGCCAACAGGCGCAGCGATGCCATCTTCGCCTTGTCCAGCGGACCGGCCTGCTGCTGAAGGAGGGTCAGAAGGAGGGTGATGGCGTTCAGGTTGGCGAAGCCGGCCAGGAAGAACCCGACGTAGTGCAGGGCCGGGGTGGTGGTGAAGGCGAGCCCTGCGGCGATCACAGCCTGCAGCGACACCCAGACCGGCAGCAGCGCCAGGCGGACCGTCCAGCGGGTGAAGAAGGTCGCCGCGATCATCCCGGCGCCCAGGGTTCCCTCCAGGGCCGACACCGACCATGGCTGCCCGCCGTGCCAGGCGTCGACGAGGGGCACCACCAGAGTGGAGAGGCTGTAGGAGTACACGAAGTCCCCCGCGCACATGAGGACCATCGCGAAGACCACCACCTCGTGGCGGTGCCGGCGGAACAGACCCGCCCAGTCCCGCAGCATGTCCGGCAGCGCCGAGCGCAGGGTGGCGTCCCGCAGCCGCCCCACCGACTCCTGGCGCGGCGCCCGCAGCCGCGAGACCACCAGGGCGGCCACCAGGGAGACCACCACGTCGACCAGCAGCGCCTGCGTGGCCGTGCCGACCATCAGGACCAGGCCGAGCGCCGCCATGCCGATCAGGCTGCCTGCTTGGATCGCGATGCCGATCAGGCTGTTGAAGGCCACGGCACGGTCTCCGGCGATGTGATGCGCGGTGAACTTGAAGAAGGCGGTGCGTTGCACGTTGTCGAAGGCCGCCAGGAACACGGCGGCCGTGCCCACGATGGCCACCTCCCCGCCGTCGCCCATGGAGAGGGCCACCGTGATGACGCCCACGGTCACGGCCCGCAGGAGACTGCAGAGCACGTAGACGGTCCTGGAGTCGAAGGCGTCGACCAGCGGCCCGGAGAAGGGGAGTACCACCACCGCCCCCAGCCCCTGAAGGGCGAAGATCATGGCGAACGCCTGGGCATCACCGGTCTGCTGGAACAGCGTCTGTCCCAGGGCCAAGGTGTACAGACCCATGCCGATGCTCGACACGAGCATCGAACCGAGCATGGTGCGCGAGGTGGTGTCCCGCAGAATCATGCCGCCACCAGCCGGACCGTCGCCTTGCCGGTGTTCCCGCCGTCGAGCATCCCCAGAAAGGCGTCGACGATCCGGTCGAAACCCTCGGTGACGGTGTGTCGGTCCGTGACCGCGCCGGAGGCAAGGGCCGGCCGCAGCAGTCGCTCCAACTGGTCCTGCGCGTCACGGTGGTTGCGGACGAGGAAGCCCTCCAGCCGGATGCTCTTCTCGACCACGTCGAACAGGTTGCGCGGAGCGGCCGGCGGCTCGCTCGCGTCGTACTGGGCGATCGCGCCGCACCAGGCGATCCGCCCGAAGTCACGCATCGCCCCGATCGCGGCCTCCAGGTGCTCACCGCCCACGTTGTCGATGTACACGTCGATGCCGTCGGGCGCCGCCTCCGCCAGCTGCTCGGCGAGCCGGCCGTCGCGGTGGTCGAACGCGGCGTCGAAGCCCAGCTCCTCCTTGAGCCAGCGGACCTTGGCCGGGGAGCCGGCACTTCCGATCACCCGGCCCGCCCCCATCAGCCGCGCCAGTTGCCCGGCCGCACTGCCCACGCCCCCCGCGGCCGCGGAGATGTACACCGTCTCGCCGGGGGTGAGCCGGGCGATGCGGGTGAGAGCGACGTAGGCGGTGAGGCCGGTGCCGCCGAGGATGCCCAGGTACGCCTCGGGCGGTACACCGGGTGTACGCGGCAGGACGCGTACGTCCTCCGGCCCGAGGACGGCGTGGGTGCGCCAGCCCTGGCGGTGGAAGACCAGGTCGCCTTCGGCCAGGGCGTCGGTCCTGGAGTCGATGACCCGGCCGATGGACCGGCCCTCCAGCGGGGTGGACAGGTCCCAGTCGCCGTCCATGTTCTCCCGCATGTACGGGTCGACGGAGAGCAGGACGTTCTCCACCAGTGCGGTGCCCGGCTCCGGGACCGGTACCGGCTCCTCGGTGAAGAGGAACTCGGCGCCGGTGGGCCGGCCACAGGGGCGGCCCACCTGCTGGACGAAGCGTGCGGGCTGTGACGTCACGGGGGCTCCAGGAGAGTGCGGAAGGCAGGAGAGTGCGGAAGGGAAGGAGGGGGAGACAGGAGGGGAGGAGAGGAGAAGGGCGGTCGGACGGCGGGGGTCGCGGTGGCGGAGCTGTCAGCTCAGCCGGCGATCGATCACGGTCCGGATCTTGCCGCTGACCGGATTCCGGTCCAGTCCCCCCTCGGGGCGGCACTCGACCACGAGCTCGAACATGCGCAGCCCGTCGTCGTACAGGTGAGCGTCGCTCAGCGCCGGGAAGGCGTCGGCGAGGGCGGCCCGCAGGGTGGCCGGATCCAGTTCCACGCGTGACTCGGTACGCAGCACCAGCGTCTCGGTGCCCTCCCGGGTCGTCAGCTCCGCCTGCAGCTGGGAAACCTGGAACTGCTCCAGCGCGGCGAGGATGTCGCCGTGGTGCACGGTCGCCGACTTGAACTTCAAGAGCCCGTCGCTCCGTCCGAGGTACTCCAGGACCCGGCCGGACACCCCGCAGGAGCAGTCGCGTACGGTCACCCGGCCCACGTCGCCGATGCGGTAGCGGATCAGAGGGCCCTCGAACTTCTGCATGGCCGTGATCAGCAGGTGACCGGTCTCGCCGTCCGGCACGGGGACGCCGTCCTCGTCGACCACCTCGACGAGGTTGTAGTCGTCGTTGACGTGGTGCAGCGTGCCGCCGAGCCGCTCGCACTGGTAGCCGATCTGCGCTCCGTCGTTGGCCGCCAGGATGCTGGTGATGGACCGTGTTCCGAGCTCCTCGCGCAGCCACTGCTTGTCGGACTCGGTCATCGGGGTGCCGCCGTAGACGATCTTCTCGATCCGCAGGCCCGGATCCCGTCGCCGGGCCTCCCGGAGCAGGGGCAGGGGCGGGACCACGGTGGGCTGGCCCAGCAGGACGTTCACCGAGAAGTCGCGGACCAGCATCAGCATCAGCTCCGCGGTGACCTGCTGGCCGGCGGAGAACGCCTCCACCGGCATCCGGGTCAGCTCGCTGGACGTCGTCAGGAGACCGCCGTACAGGCCTCCACCGACCAGGGCGTTGAGGACCCGGTCTCCGTTGTGGATGCGGCGAGGGCCAGTTCCAGGTCGATCAGGTCGTTGTGGGCGAAGATGTGCTTGTCGTTGCCGGAGGTCCGCACGCCCTCGATCAGCGAGCGGTGGTTGAGCGCGTCCGAGAAGACCATCGTCTCCGGCTCGGCGCGCAGCAACGTGGCCAGCGTCTCCACGTTGGCCACGTAGCCACTCGTGAAGACCAGTGCTCGCTCCTTGGCATGCCAGACGGCGAGTAGCGCCTCCAGCTCCACATGTGCCTCACTGGTTCCAGCGATGTTGCGGGAACCACCGTTGCCCGTACCGTGCCGCAGGGTGGAGGTGACCTGGGCCTGCATCACCTCACGGTGCTGGCTCATGCCCAGGTAGTCGTTGGTGCACCACACCTGGATGCGGCGCCCCTGGTGCAGAGCGTGCCCGCGGTCCTCCGCGAGATAGGAGCAGGCGACGAAGTCGCGGTAGAGACCGTCAGCCCTGAGCTGGTCGAGACCAGCCCGGAGGCCGACGTACGCATCCGCGGGGGGCGGAGCAAGGGTGGAGATCACGGTGCTGCCCTCTCGGGTCGGGTGACTCGGTCAGGCCCCACCATGAGCTTTACCGTTCCCGATCCGGTCCCTCCTCCGTCCCTGCCCCGGACCGGGGCTTCCCGGAGCGGGGAGAAAGGGCCCCAGGACGCCTCACGGCCGCAGCCGGACCAGCCCTGGGCCCGACGGGTGACCGGGCTCGAAGGCATCGGGAATCCCCAGCCTGAGGCCCCGGCTCCGGGCGACCCGGTGCACGTCCCGCAGGGAGTGCGCCAGGGCGGCGGCGACATGGCGGAGCTGGACGGCCGTGGACCCGTCGTCCGCGACCATGTCGTCGGCGTGGTCGAGGAGTTCGTACGCCATGTCGAGCTGCATGGCCTCGACCTTGTCGGCCTCACGCGAGACCTTGCCGTCGCCGTCGCCGGCTACGTAGCAGGGCCTGCCTTCCGTTCCGGCCCAGGGGAGCAGGCGCGCGGTGTTCTGGGGCTGTTCGTTCATGGGGGCGTCAACTCCGTGCACGGTGGGGGTGAATTCTTCGCTGCGTAGCGATCCACTCACAGCGTGCGAGCGGTACGGCTAGGCTCGCCAGGGGGTTTGTGGTGACATCGCGTTCGTCGCACGGGAGTTGGCTGTGAGTAATACCTATGGCAAGTGGTTGAAAGCTCAGCGTGAATCCGCCGGGCTGACGCAGCAGCAGCTCGCGGACCTGGCTCTGATGACGCGGTCACATATCTCGCACATCGAGGCGGGGCGTCGTATGCCGAGCGAGGAGGATGCCCGGCGGCTGGACAAGGCGCTGGGCACGGGGAATGTGCTGGCAACCTTTCGGCCCCAGGAAGATGGCCGTTCGGTCGCAGAACACTTCGAGGGAGCCCGGAAGCTCGAAGAACTGGCAACTTTCATCTGCGAGTTCGCTGTCGCTTACTTTCCTGGAATCCTCCAGACCCGCCGGTATGCGGATGCTGTGCTGGGCACCGCCTTTCCGCCATACAGTGACGAGGAACGTGACGAGGCCGTCGTCTCACGGTTGGAGCGGGCCAAGATCCTGGAGCGACCCACCTCGCCCGTAGTCTGGGCGCTGCTGGACGAAGCAGTCTTCCGGCGCATGGCGGGAAGCGCGGACATCATGGCGGAGCAGATCATGCACGTGGTGAGGCTGGCCGAGCGTGGCCATATCCGCGTCCATGTGCTGCCTCTGGGCGGCCCCATCTGCACGCTGCACCAGAGCATGGTGACGCTGATGCATTTCGCGGATCAGCCACCGGTGGCGTACTCCGAAGGCACGAAGGTGGCCAAGTTGCACGATGCACCGCACTTGGTCGAGCGAATCCAGGGCGCTTACTCTCTGGCCATGAGCGACGCGCTGTCCCTCTCCGAGTCGTTGAACGCGCTCAGGGCAGCAGCAAAGGAGTACGGATACCGTGACTGAACGCGCCACACCACTCCCCAACTGGCGGAAGTCCTCGTACAGCAGCCCCGACAAAGACAGCTGCCTCGAAGTCCAGGACCACCACCCCACCGCCGTCCCCGTCCGCGACTCCAAGGTCCCCGGCGGGCCCGCCCTGCTCGTCCCCGCCGCCGGGTGGGCCTCCTTCGTGGACGCCGTCAAGAGCGGGGCCCTCTCCGCCTGACCTGAAGGGCAGACGGAAAGGGCCCGGCGTCTCACGCCCCCACGTACTCCGCCAGGTGCTCGCCCGTCAGCGTCGAGCGGTCCGCGACCAGGTCGGCGGGGGTGCCCTCGAAGACGATCTGGCCGCCGTCGTGGCCGGCGCCGGGGCCGAGGTCGATGATCCAGTCGGCGTGGGCCATCACTGCCTGGTGGTGCTCGATGACGATCACCGACTTTCCGGAGTCGACCAGCCGGTCCAGGAGGCCGAGGAGCTGCTCCACGTCGGCGAGGTGCAGGCCGGTGGTCGGCTCGTCCAGGACGTAGACGCCGCCCTTGTCGGCCATGTGCGTGGCCAGCTTCAGGCGTTGGCGTTCGCCGCCGGACAGGGTGGTGAGCGGCTGGCCGAGGCTCAGGTAGCCCAGGCCGACGTCCACGAGGCGGTCGAGGATCTTGTGTGCTGCGGGGATGGCCGCCTCGCCGGAGCCGAAGAACTCCTCGGCCTGGGCGACCGACATCGCGAGGACCTCGCTGATGTCGCGGCCGCCCAGGTGGTAGTCCAGGACCGAGGCCTGGAACCGCTTGCCCTCGCAGTCCTCGCAGGGGCTGGAGACGCTCGCCATCATGCCGAGGTCGGTGAAGATGACGCCCGCGCCGTTGCAGGTGGGGCAGGCGCCCTCGGAGTTGGCGCTGAACAGGGCGGGCTTCACGCCGTTGGCCTTGGCGAAGGCCTTGCGGATCGGCTCCAGGAGGCCCGTGTACGTCGCCGGGTTGCTGCGGCGGGAACCCTTGATGGGGCTCTGGTCGACCGAGATGACGTTCTCGCCCGCCGGGATCGAACCGTGGACGAGCGAGCTCTTTCCGGAGCCGGCGACGCCGGTGATGACGGTGAGGACTCCGAGCGGGATGTCCACGTCGACGTCGCGGAGGTTGTGCGAGGTCGCGCCGCGGATCTCCAGCGCGCCGGTGGACTTGCGCACCTCGTCCTTGAGGACGGCCCGGTCGTCCAGGTGGCGGCCGGTGACGGTGTCGGAGGCGCGGAGTCCTTCGAGGGTGCCCTCGAAGCAGACGGTGCCGCCCGCCGTGCCGGCCCCGGGGCCGAGGTCGACCACGTGGTCGGCGATGGCGATGGCCTCGGGCTTGTGCTCCACGACCAGGACGGTGTTGCCCTTGTCGCGCAGGCGCAGCAGGAGGTCGTTCATGCGCTGGATGTCGTGCGGGTGCAGGCCGATGGTGGGCTCGTCGAAGACGTAGGTGACGTCGGTGAGCGAGGAGCCGAGGTGGCGGATCATCTTGACGCGCTGGGCCTCGCCGCCGGACAGGGTGCCGGAGGGGCGGTCCAGGGCGAGGTAGCCGAGGCCGATCTCCACGAAGGAGTCCAGGGTCTGCTGGAGGGCTTCGAGGAGCGGGGCGACCGAGGGTTCGTCGAGGCCGCGGACCCATTCGGCGAGGTCGCGGATCTCCATCGCGCAGGCGTCGGCGATCGAGATCTTGTCGATCTTCGAGGAGCGGGCGCCCTCGGTGAGCCGGGTCCCCTCGCACTCGGGGCAGGTGGTGAAGGTGACCGCGCGGTCGACGAACTCCCGGATGTGGGGCTGCATCGACTCGCGGTCCTTGGAGAGGAACGACTTCTGGATCTTGGGGATCAGCCCTTCGAAGGTGAGGTTCGCGCCCTCGACCTTCACCTTGGTCGGCTCCCGGTAGAGGAAGTCCTGCATCTCCTTCTTGGTGAACTTGGCGATCGGCTTGTCCGGGTCCAGGAAGCCCGACTCCGCGTACGTCCGCACGGTCCACCAGCTGTCCGACTTCCAGCCGGGGATCGTGAACGCGCCCTCGGCGATCGACTTGGAGTCGTCGTAGAGCTGGGTGAGGTCGATGTCGGAGACCGACCCGCGGCCCTCGCAGCGGTTGCACATGCCGCCGGTGCGGCTGAAGGTCGCCTTGACCGCCTTCTTGTTGCCCCGCTCGACGGTGATCGCGCCGCTCGCCGTCACCGAGGGGACGTTGAAGGCGAACGCGCCGGGCGGGCCGATGTGCGGCTTGCCCAGCCGGCTGAAGAGGATGCGCAGCATGGCGTTGGCGTCGGTGGCGGTGCCGACCGTGGAACGGGGGTCGCTGCCCATCCGCTGCTGGTCGACGATGATCGCGGTCGTCAGTCCGTCGAGGACGTCGACGTCGGGCCGCGCCTGCGTGGGCATGAAGCCCTGGACGAAGGCGGGGTAGGTCTCGTTGATCAGCCGCTGGGACTCCGCGGCGATCGTGGCGAAGACCAGCGAGCTCTTGCCCGAGCCGGAGACCCCGGTGAACACCGTCAGCCGGCGCTTCGGGAGCTCGATGCTGACGTCCTTCAGATTGTTCTCCCGCGCACCGTGCACACGGATCAGGTCGTGGCTGTCGGCGGCGTGCGGCGCGGGCGGCTGCTCGGTCTTCGTTCGCGGAGCCATGCTCGTCGTCTCTCCATTACTGGTGCGCGGGACCTGCTGATGCGTGGAGCCCGTTGGGTGCGGTGCGGGGGCCTTGCTGGTGCGGCTCGTGGCGGGTGGTGCGGCTGGTACGGGCGGCCCGCTGGTGCGCGGAGCCTACTGGTCGTGCGTGAGGGCCGGGGCCTCTTTCGGCCTCGGCCTCTCACGGGCTGGTGCTGGTGCTACTTCTTGGCCTGGGTGATGCGGAGCATGTTGCCGGAGGGGTCGCGGAAGGCGCAGTCGCGGACGCCGTACGGCTGGTCGATCGGCTCCTGGAGCACCTCGCCGCCCGCCGCGCGGACCTTCTCGAAGGCCGCGTCGACGTCCTCGGAGGAGAGGATGACGCCGCGCAGCATGCCCTTGGCGAGCAGCTCGGCCATGGTCCGGCGGTCGGCTTCCGGGGCGTTCGGGTCCGCGAGCGGAGGTTCGAGGACGATCTCCACGTCCGGCTGTGCGGGGGACCCTACGGTCACCCAGCGCATGCCTTCGAATCCGACGTCGTTGCGCACCTCCATTCCCAGGGCGTCGCGGTAGAAGGCGAGCGCCTTGTCGTGGTCGTCGACGGCGATGAAGCACTGCGAGAGGTTGATGTTCATGCGTTTCACGCTACGGGCGGGGCTTGCGATCCGCTTCTCCATTCCTGACCGGTCGGGTGAGCATCTTGGCGACGCATGCCGGGATGGTCTCGCCCGCGTCGTGGGGGCGGGCCCGGTAGGCGCTCGGGCTCTCCCCGACCAGCTCCGTGAAGCGGGAGCTGAACGAGCCGAGCGACGTACAGCCGACGGCGAAGCAGACGTCCGTGACCGACAGGTCGCCCCGGCGCAGCAGTGCTTTGGCCCGCTCGATGCGGCGGGTCATGAGATAGCTGTACGGGGTCTCGCCGAAGGCGGCCCGGAAGCTGCGGGAGAAGTGGCCGGGCGACATCAGGGCGTCCCGGGCCAGCGAGGGCACGTCGAGCGGTTCGGCGTACTCGCGGTCCATGCGGTCGCGGGCCCGACGCAACCGGGCCAGGTCCTCCAGCCTCACAGCCACACTCCTTCACCCTCCCCCGCCTCTTCACCCTCCCACGGCCGTCGGCGCCCGGCCCCTCCCGAGGAGGCGGGGCGCCGGTCACCACTCGCGCTCGGCGATCAGCTTCTCCGGGTCCGCGTCCACGAAGCCGTACGCCGTCGCGATGATCCAGAAGGCCTCGCCTATCTCCTCGCGGGCGACCGTCTCGATCTCGCTGCCCGCCGCCTCGAACTCCGCCTCCAGGTCGTTGAAGGCCCGGGTCGGCGCGGCTGTCAGGGCGTACAGGGCGGTGAGGTCCGCGGGATCCTCGGCCTCGATCCGCTCGCAGAGGGCGCGCAGGACCGCCGTGCCCTTGTCCAGGAGGTGGTCGGGGAAGTAGTCGTCCTCGTACAGCAGGGCCAGGAACGTGTACTGCGCCAGCTGCTCGTTCGTGATGGTCACCGTGGTCTCCCCCATGCGTCCCGTACGTTCCGTCGCCGTCGTTCCGATACTCCCCCACGCCACTGACAATCGGGCCGCACGCGGGTGGCGGGGGTCCGGTGCGGACCGGGCGTCCGCGTGCCGAGCATCACCCTGGACAGCGGCCACAACCGGCGGGTAACTTCGAAGGAAGTCTGAGCAAGCGCTTAGCCGAGCACGACGAGAACTACGCGATCGAATCGACTGCCGACCTAGGAGGCATCCCGTGCGCCGTACGGTATTCAACGAGGACCACGAGGCGTTCCGGGAGACCATCCGCGCCTTCATCGCGGCCGAGGTCGTGCCGGTCTACGACGAGTGGTTCGCCGCGGGCCAGGCGCCGCGCGACTTCTACCTCAAGCTGGGCGAGCTGGGCATCTTCGGCATCGAGGTCGACGAGGAGTACGGCGGCGCGGGCATCGACTCGCACAAGTACGAGGCCGTCATCTACGAGGAGACCGCCCGCGCGGGCGTCTCCTTCGGAGGCTCCGGCGTGCACACGCTGCTCGGCCTCCCGTACATCAAGATGCTGGCCACCGGCGACCAGAAGAAGCGCTGGCTGCCGAAGTTCGCGAGCGGCGAGGAGATGTGGGCCCTCGCGATGACGGAGCCGGGCACCGGCTCGGACGTCGCGGGCATGAAGACCACCGCCAAGCTCTCCGAGGACGGCACGCACTACGTCCTCAACGGGTCCAAGACCTTCATCACCGGCGGCGTCCACGCCGACCGCGTGATCGTCTGCGCCCGCACCGCCGCCCCGCGCGATGACGACCGCCGCTTCGGCATCTCCCTCTTCGCCGTCGACACGAAGTCCGAGGGCTACTCGGTCGGCCGCAAGCTCGACAAGCTGGGCCTGCGGGTCTCCGACACCGCCGAGCTGGCGTTCGTCGACGTCAAGGTCCCGGTCGAGGACCTCATGGGCGAGGAGAACAAGGGCTTCGGCTACCTCGGCACCAACCTCGCCTCCGAGCGCTGGGGCATCGCCTTCGGCGCGTACGCCCAGGCCGCGGCCGCCGTCCGGTTCGCCAAGGAGTACGTGCAGGACCGCACGGTCTTCGGCAAGACGGTCGCCTCGTTCCAGAACACCAAGTTCGAGCTGGCCGCGTGCCAGGCCGAGGTGGACGCGGCCCAGGCCGTCGCCGACCGCGCGCTGGAGGCCCTGGACGCCGGAGAGCTGACGGCGGCCGAGGCCGCCTCCGCGAAGCTGTTCTGCACCGAGGTCGCCCACCGCGTCATCGACCGCTGCCTCCAGCTGCACGGCGGCTACGGCTTCATGAACGAGTACCCGATCGCCCGCCTGTACGCGGACAACCGGGTCAACCGCATCTACGGCGGCACCAGCGAGGTCATGAAGTCGATCATCGCCAAGTCCATGGGCCTGTAAGGGATTACCGGATTACCTTCCCTCCATGAACGAGAGTCCCGATCCCCTGCTCGATCTGCTCCACCTGCTCGACCTGGAGCGGATCGAGCGGGACATCTTCCGGGGCGTGAGCCGCAGCGCGGTCGTGCCCCGGGTCTTCGGCGGCCAGGTCGCGGCCCAGGCGCTCGTCGCCGCGGGCCGCACCGTCCCCGCCGACCGGGCCGCCCACTCCCTCCACGCGTACTTCCTGCGGCCGGGCGACCCCGGCGCGCCCATCGTCTACAGCGTCGACCGCATCCGCGACGGGCGGTCCTTCACCACCCGCCGCGTCGTCGCCGTCCAGCACGGGCAGCCGATCTTCCACCTCTCCGCCTCCTTCCAGAGTCACGAGGAGGGCATGGAGCACCAGGCGCCGATGCCCGCCGCGCCCGACCCGGAGACCCTGCCGACGGCCGCCGAGATGCTGCCCCGGTACGCCGACCGCTTCAGCGATCCGGAGGTCGTGGACCGGCTGATCGAGGCGCGGGCCGCGGTGGACCTGCGGTACGTGGACGCGCCGCCGTTCGGCACGGTGGGCGAGGCGCGCGAACCCCGGTCCCAGGTGTGGTTCCGCACGAACGGCAAGCTCGCGGACGACCCGCTGCTGCACGTCTGCCTGGCGACGTACGTCTCCGACATGACCCTGCTCGACTCGGTGCTCCTCGCCCATGGGCGGGGCGGCTGGGCGGTCGGGGACGTGGTCGGCGCGAGCCTGGACCACGCGATGTGGTTCCACCGGCCGTTCCGGGCGGACGAGTGGCTGCTGTACGACCAGGAGTCGCCCTCAGCCTCCGGCGGTCGCGGGCTGGGCCAGGCCCGCATCCACACCGCCGACGGACGCCTCGCGATCACGGTCATCCAGGAAGGCGTCGTCCGTGTTCCCCGGGGGTGACGCGTCCCGGGGAGTACGGGCCCGGGAGGCTCCGGGGATGTCGCGTCCCCCGGGATGAGCGC
Organism: Streptomyces sp. NPDC026589; assembly: GCF_040638385.1. NCBI lineage: Bacteria > Bacillati > Actinomycetota > Actinomycetes > Kitasatosporales > Streptomycetaceae > Streptomyces > Streptomyces sp. NPDC026589. Next base: position 169,708 of record NZ_JBEZYG010000015.1, on the reverse strand, counting down.
CAACTGAAGCGCCATTTCGGACATACTCCCCACCATGAGTGACGTGGAAGCGGGCAGTTCGACCGATGGCGGGGATGGCGGGGAGTCCACGTTCACGGTGATCGTGGCGGCCGTCGCCAACCTCGGCATCGCCGTGGCGAAGGCCGTCGCCGGGCTGATCAGCGGCTCCAGCGCGATGCTCTCCGAGGCGGCCCACTCGGTCGCCGACACCGTCACCGAGGTCATGCTCCTCGCCGCGCTCAAGCGGAGCGAGAAGCCGGCCGACGAGGAGCACCCGCTCGGTCACGGCCCCGAGCGCTACATCTGGGCGATGCTCGCCTCCATCGCCACCTTCGTCGGCGGAGCCGTCTTCTCCCTCTACGACGGCATCCACACCCTGGTCGAGGGCGAGGAGCTGGGCGACCCGCTCGTCTCCTACCTCGTCCTCGGCGTCGCCTTCCTCCTGGAGGGCTACTCGCTGCGCACCGGGGTCAAGCAGGTGCGGCGTGAGGCGTCACGGCTGCGGGTGCCGGACGCGTACTACCTGCGCCACACCCCGGACACGGCGGTGAAGGCCGTCGTGATGGAGGACTCGGCGGCCCTGATCGGGCTGCTGCTGGCGGCGGGCGGACTGCTCGGCGGGCAGCTTTCGGGCTCGGGCGTCTGGGACGGGATCGCGTCCTGCCTGATCGGCCTGCTGCTCGTGTACGTGGCCTGGGTGCTCGGCCGCACCAACGCGCAGCTGCTCATCGGGCGGCCGCTGCCCCCGGCGATGCGGTCCGGGGTGCGCGAGGAGCTGCTGTCGGTGCCGCACATCGTGGACGTACTGGAGCTGACCACGCTCATCCAGGGGCCGTCCGAGATCCTGATCGCCGCGAAGATCGACTTCCGGGACATGGCCACCGCCACGGAGGTCGAGTGGGCCTGCGAGGAGGCGGAGGCGCAGTTGCGCGAGCGGTTCCCGTCGGTGCGGCGGGTCTATCTGGACCCGACGCCGGGGCGGGCGCAGCGGCTGCGGCGGCAGCACCCCGGCGCCTGAGGCTTGCGCCGTCGGCGCCTGAGGCCGGTGGCATCGGCTCCTGCCGCTTGCGGCGTGGGCGCCCGAGGCCGGCAGCACCCCGGCTCCTGACGCTTGCGGCATCGGCTGCGCCACCCGCCCTGCTCCCTACGGCGTCAGCTCCGCCACCGTCTTCGCGATCCGCCGCTCCCGCGTCTCCCGCGCCTTCGCTCCCTCGACGGACGTGACGTACGCCTTCTGCCGGCCGGGCGAGAGCGCGGCGAACGCATCCGCCGCCCCGGGGGCCGCGACCAGCGCCGCCGCCAGGTCCTCGGGCGGCTCCACCGTGCGGGACGCGGTGTCGAGGGTCAGCTCCACCTCGATGGCGTCCCCGCCGCCGATGCCGGTCTCCGCGCGCTTGTCGGCGCTGAACGGGATGAGGTACCGCCCGCCCATCGGGGCGATCGTCGAGCGGTAGGCGTACCCGTTGACCGTGACGTTCACCGGGGGGCGCTTTCCCTCGCCGAGGGCCTCGACCACGGCCTCCGGCACCTCGATGCCCGTGTTGTTCCCGGTCCGGAACATCGTCGTGCTGAACTTCATGGCCTGCCCCTTACGTCTGCTCACGCCTGCGGTCGTGTCAGTGAAGACGCCCGCCGGGCCCGAAACTCATCGCCGGACACGCCCTCGCCGCCCCCCTACGCGGCGGGCTCCTCCGCGGGCTCCACGGACTCCACCGGCTCCTCCTCCAGCAGCCCCGCCGCGTGCAGCAGGTAGTCCGTCATCGGGTCGTAGAAGCGCGGGTCGGTGACGTGGTCGTCCAGCGGGACCGTGACCTGGAGGGTGCCCTCCGCCTCGCCGAGGAACAGGGCCGGGTCGTTGCAGTCCGCGTAACCGATCGCGTCCAGCCCCCGCTGTCCGGCGCAGCCCGCCCAGCCGTGGTCGGCGACGACCAGGTCGGGGAGCGGGCGGCCGAGGTGGGCCATGGCGTCCAGGATGGCGGCCATCGGGGCCGGGGAGTGGGTGTGCCAGAGGGTCGCCCCGCGTTCCAGCATCGCGACATCGGCGAACTGGAAGACCATGCCCTCGTCCGCCATCAGCCCGGACGGGATACGGACGATCTCGCAACCCGCGCGGCGCAGCGCGTCCGCCGTCTGCCGGTGCACGTCCAGCATGCCGCCGGGGTGCCCGGTGGCGAACAGGACGCGCTCGCGGCCGTCCGCGGCCTTGCGCAGCCGGGCCGCCATCCGCTCCAGGGCGTCGACCGTCAGCTCCGGGTCGATGGTGTCCTGGCCCTGCCGGTGCGCCGGGTCGTCGTTGACGCCGCAGCGCTCGGCCATCACGGCGAGCACGTCCTGCTCGTCGGTCCAGCGGTCGCCCAGCTCCAGGCCCAGCCAGTAGTGGCGGTCGCCGTTGGCGAGCTTGCGGTAGTGGGAGAGGTTGTTGTCGCGTGGCGTGGCGACGTCCCCCGCGATACGCGTACGGACGAGGTGGTCGACGAGGACGGCGCGGCTGGGTATCGGCATGGACCCATTGTGCCGTCCGGTGTGCGGGGTGTGCCCGGTGTCTTGCCCGACGGACGGATGTGCCGGGTGTTCCGTCCGGCGGAGGGTCCGCTTCCGGCCGGACGTGCGGGCCGACAGCCGTTCACGCGTCCGGCCCGCACGTCCGGCCCGGCAAGTCTTCGGGGACTGTTCACCCCCGCGTGACCTGCTTCTTCCCTCGCCGGGCGGGCGTCGGGCTCGAATGGAACCACCCAGAGGTCTGGACCAATTGAGTCGCGCCAAAGCGGTGTCCGATTCTCTCCGTCGGGACGCTCTCGGATAAGTGGTCTATACCTTTGGCATTAGGGTGGGCCACCTGAAACGGGCACATACACAGCCGTGGGGGGCTTTATGACCGTGCATCACCTTCCGCAACCTCCGTCCGACGACGAGCTCTACTGGTACTTCGGGCCGCAACGCCGGTGGGTGCTGGTGAGCAGTTCGCTGGCCTTCGTCTTCACGGCGGCCACGATGTTCACCTTCGCGTTACGGACCCCCGCACTGTGGGCCTTCCTCGCGATCCTCGGGCTGAACGTCGTGGCCCTGCTGCTCTCCTCCGTGAACAGCCTCCGTCAGCGCCGGCTGACCCGGGCCTCGCACGAGGTGCTCGTCCGCGCCTGGCGGCCCGCCGGGCTGCCGGGCGTGGACCTCTATCTGCCGACCTGCGGCGAGCCGCTGCCCGTGCTCGCCAACGCCTACCGCGCGGTCGCCGCCCTCGACTGGCCCGACGCGCTCACCGTCTGGGTGCTGGACGACGCCGCCCGGGCCGAGGTGGCGGCCCTGGCGGCCGAGCACGGCTACCGGTACGTCGTACGCCCCGACCGGGGCCACCTGAAGAAGGCGGGGAACCTCAACCACGCGCTCACGCTGTCCGGGGCCGAGTACATCGCGATCCTGGACGCGGACTTCGCGCCCCGGCCGGACTTCCTGCGCCATCTGGTCCCGTACCTCGCGGACCCGGCCGTCGGCATCGTGCAGAGCCCGCAGTGCTTCGACACCGACGCGGGCATGGACTGGATCCAGCGCGCCGCCGGGGCCGCGCAGGAGTGGTTCTTCCGCTGGATCCAGCCCTCGCGGGACGCCAGCGACGCGGCGATCTGCTGCGGCAGCAACGCCGTCTACCGCCGCTCCGCGATCGACCTGGCGGGCGGCTTCGCCCGGCTCGACCACAGCGAGGACCTCTACACCGGACTCGCCCTGCACGAACGGGGGTTCCGTACCCAGTACGTCCCCGTCCTGGTCGCCAAGGGCACCTCGCCCGACACCGTCACCTCGTTCGTCAACCAGCAGTACCGGTGGGCGATGGGCAACCTGCACCTCCTCGGCACCCCCGTCCTCAAGCGCATGGGCGCGCCATGGCGGATGCGGCTCTGCTTCTACGAGGGCGTCGTCGGCTACCTGACCACGGCCGTGAACACCTTCGCCGCCCCGCTGCCGCCGCTGGTGATGATGTTCTGGTACCCGGACCACATCCGCCCCTGGCACGTGCTGCCGCTGCTCGCCCCGCTGTGGCTGTGGCATGTGCTGCTGCCCCGGATCAGCCGCACCCGGTGGCGGGTCGAGGTCATCCGCGCCAACGTCCTCACCAGTGTGGCCGCCGCCACCGCGTTCTGGCACACCCTGCGGGGCCGCAGCGCCGCCTGGGTGCCCACGGGCGTGCGGAGCAGGGGGAGTTCGGGTTCGATGGCCCGCCGGGTCGTGGGCGTCTCGCTGGTCTGGCTGATCCTGTCCAACGGGGCCGCCGCCGGGGGCCTCGCGCTGGTGGTGGCCCGCAACGGCTGGGAGCCCGCCTGGGGCCTCGGCCTCTACCTGGTGGTCCAGCTCCAGATCAATGTCCCCCTGATCCGGGACCTGCTGACCGAACTGCGGCCGGACGGCCGGGCACCCGCCGAGGCCGTCGACGTCGGGTCGCCCGCCGGCCACCGTTCGCTGACCGGGCCCCGGACTCGGACCCGGCCCCGGGCGGGTGTGCTGCCCCGCCGCTGGCCCGAGGCCCTCGCCGCCTCCGCAGTCCTCCTGCTCACCGGCCTGCTCGCCTCCGGGTGGGTCGACCCCATGCTCCCGTGGCTGAGTTGAGCCGCACCGAAAGGCGCCACCCGATGCCGTTCCTCCTCGCCCACGGCCCTCGCCGGAAGCGGTCCGCTCCCCAGCCGCCATCGGCCACGCCCCCGCGCCCGGGGACCCCCATCGGTTCGGGCAACTCGGGCAACCCGGGCAGCTCGGGCAGCGAGTCCGGGCCCAGTCCGCACCGGTCCACGTTCCGCCCCGACATCGAGGGGCTGCGCGCCGTCGCCGTCCTCGCGGTCCTCGCCTTCCACGCGCAGATACCCGGGACGGCGGGCGGCTTCGTCGGGGTGGACGTCTTCTTCGTCATCTCCGGCTATCTGATCACCGGGCTCCTGGTCCGGGAGGCGATCGCCACCGGCCGGATCCGGCTCGGCGACTTCTTCTCCCGCCGGGCCCGCCGACTGCTGCCGTCGGCCGCCGTCGTCCTCGCCGCCGTCGCGGTGGCCGGGGCGTGGCTGACCGTACCGCTGCTCCGCGCCGACCTGGAGCAGGACGTCCTCGCGGCGGCGCTGTCCGTCGCCAACTGGCGGTTCGTCTCCCAGCAGACCGACTACCTGGCCGCCGGGCACGACCAGAGTCCGCTGCTGCACTTCTGGTCGCTGGCCGTCGAGGAGCAGTTCTACCTGTTCTGGGCCCCGCTGCTGGCGGTGATCGTGCTCGTCGCCGCCCGTGCGGTCCGCCGGGGCCGGGCCGTGCGCGCGGTCGTGGCGCTCGCAACAGTTGCGGTGGCGCTCGCCTCGTTCGCGCTGTCCCTGCACTGGACGCGGGACTCCGTCTCGCTGGCGTATCTCGGAACCCCCTCGCGGGTCTGGCAGTTCGCCGTCGGCGCGCTGCTGGCGCTGCTGCCCTGGCACCTGCTGCGCGGGCCGCGCCCGCTGCGGCGGGTCTGCGGGTGGGCGGGGGCCGCGGCGATCGTCTGGTGCGTCGTGTCGTACGACGCGTCGACCCCGTACCCCGGCTACGCGGCGCTCGTTCCCACCCTGGGCACGGCCGCCGTGATCCTCGCCGCGATCCCGGGCCGGGGCGAGCGCGAGGCCCAAGGGGCCTACGGTGTCGGGCGGTTGCTGAGCGGCCGGGCCCCTCGGGCGGTCGGGCGGCTCTCCTACAACCTCTACCTGTGGCACTGGCCGGTACTCGTCCTCGCCGAGGCTCGCCTCGGGGCGCTCGGCTGGCCCGCGAAGACGGCGCTGACACTGGCCGCCGCGCTGCCCGCCCTCGCCACGATGCGCTGGGTCGAGCAGCCGCTGCGCCGCAGCCGTACGGTCTCCGAACTTCCGCGCCGGGGACTGGCGGTGGGGGTCTCCGCCATCGTCCTGCCGGTGGTGCTCGCGCTGGTCGTCGGCACGACGACCCTGCACCTGATGGGCCCGGCCACCCCCGTCGACGCCAAGGGCCTCCCGCCGGGCGCGGCCGCCGGTCCCTCGCTGCTCGCCCGGGCCGACGGCTCCCCGCTCGCGGACGGCCCGCTGGTGCCGGGGCCGGCCCAGGCGCGCAAGGACTTCCCGCCGGACGGGGCCTGCCAGGTCGCCCCGGCGGTGACCCGCAGCCCGAAGTGCCTGTTCGGGGCGGTGGACAGCCCCGACCGCGTCGTCCTGCTCGGCGACTCGCACGCCGGGCAGTGGTTCTCCCCGCTGCTCGCGCTGGCCTCCCAGCGCGGCTGGGCGCTCCAGGAGCTGGTGAAGCAGGGCTGCCCGCTACCGGAACTGACCGTGAAGAACCCCCAGTTGGGGCGCGAGTACCGGGAGTGCGACACCTGGCGGGCCGACGCCCTGGACCGGTTGCGTACGGGGCCGAAGCCCCGGCTGATCGTGATCGCCTCGCTCAACCGGTACATCGCCGACCGCGAACTCCTCGCCGCCGCCTGGGAGAAGACGCTGAAGCCGCTGCGGGCGACCGGCGCGCCGATCGTGTACATCGAGGACACCCCCGTACCGGGTACGGACATTCCCGCGTGCGTGTCCGGCGCTCCGGACTCCACTGCCGCCTGCGCGTTCAGCCGGGCGGAGGCGGTCCCGGCGGACGAACTGGCACGGCGGATCGCGGCGGGTGCGGTGCCGGGCGTGCGGTCCGTCGGCGTGAACCAGGTGCTGTGCCCGGGGGACGGCCCGACGTGCCCGGCGGTGCGGGACCGGGTCCTGCTCTACCGGGACGACGCCCATCTGACGAACGTGGCGGCCATCGTGCTGGCCCCCCGGCTGGAGCGGCTGCTGACGGAGTCGGGCGCGCTGCCCCCGGTCGGTGCCCCCGCGCCCGTGCCTTCCGCCGCGCCCGGGGCGGGCGGCTGGACCGAGCTGCTGCGGGACGACTTCGACGGGCCGGCGAACAGCCGCCCCTCCCCCGCGAACTGGAGTCACGACCTCGGCACCTGCTATCCCGGCTGCCCGGCGCCGCGTTGGGGCACCGGCGAGATCGAGACCATGACCGACTCGACCGACAACGTGCGCCTGGACGGGAGGGGCGCCCTGGAGATCGTGCCCACCAGGCGGGGTGGGCAGTGGAGCTCGGGCCGGATCACGACCGTGCGGTCCGACTTCGCGCCGCCGCCCGGCGGGGTACTGCGGATCGAGGCGTCGATCGCGCTGCCGGACGTGGCGGGGCCGAAGGCGGCGGGCTACTGGCCGGCGTTCTGGACCCTGGGAGCGCCCCTGCGCGACGGGTACACCGGCTGGCCCGGGGTCGGCGAGCTGGACGTGATGGAGTCGGTCAACGGCCGGGACGCCTTCTTCGGCTCGATGCACTGCGGGGTCCTGGAGGGCGGGCCGTGCGAGGAGCCCGTGGGGCTGACGTCGGGACCGCAGGCGTGCGCGGACTGCCGTGGGGCGTTCCGCACGTACGCCGTCGAGGTCGACCTCTCCCCCGGGGCGGAGGAGGTGCGCTGGTATCTGGACGACCGGGTGTACCACCGGGTGCGGGCCGACGCGATGGACGCCGGGACCTGGAAGCGGGCCGTGGACCACGGGGTGTTCCTGATCCTGAACGTGGCGGTCGGCGGCAAGCTGCCGGAGGCCGACGGGGCGACGGTGGGCCCCGCGACCGAGCCGGGTCACCCGATGCGGGTCGACCTGGTCAGGGTCTCGGTCAAGGGCCGGGCCGGCTGACCGGGGGCCGCCTCTCGCCCCGGCCCGTCAGAGGCTGGCCGGCTGACGGGCCGGGACGGGGCAAGGCCAGGGCCGGGCGGGACGGGCCCGAACGGGGCGAGCCGACCACGTCCGGGGCTCGGTCAGAGCCCGGGCCGGCTGACCGAAGGCGCCCCGCCGCCCGGCCTTCACGGGCTGGGGCTGAGGCCTTCGACCGCGAGCGTGAAGAGGCGGTCGGCCTGGACCGAGGGTTCGGCGTAGTGCTCGGTGGCCAGGGCGATGCCGACGACCAGGGTGATCAGGTCGTGGAAGGTGACGCCCGGCCTGACCGTCCCGTCCCGCAGCGCGCGCCGGAGCAGGGGGGCGGCCGCGCTGTCGAGCACCGCGCCGCAGGAGTGCGGCGCGTCACCGGCAGGCGCATCACCGGCGGGCGCTTCACCGGCAGGCGCGTCACCGGCAGGCGCGTCGGTCGGCGGCTCGTAGGTCAGTGCGTCCGCGAACCCCCGGGCGGAGACGGCGTACTCCACGAAGGCGCGCAGCCAGTCCAGCAGGGCGGCGCGGCTGTCCTCGGTCCGGCTCAGCTCTTCCGCGCGCCGGCCAAGGGCCTGGATGCGCTCCTGGAAGACCGCGTCCAGAAGGGCCTGGCGGGTGGGGAAGTGACGGCGCACGGTGGCGGAGCCGACGCCTGCCGTGCGGGCGACCTGTTCGAGGGAGGCGGCGGCTCCGTGCCGGGCGACCTCGGCCTCCGCCACGGCGAGGATGCGGCTGTAGTTGCGGCGGGCGTCCGCGCGCTGACCGGTCACGTTCTCACTCCAGTTGCTAAGTGGTGGGCCCCGCCATATCGTAGCCGGGAGGAAACGGCGGGCCCCGCCGTTTCGCGTTCCCCGGTTCGCGAGGAGACACCCCCATGGCATCACGTACCGCCCCTGTACTGGTCACCGGCGCCACCGGCCGCCAGGGCGGGGCCACCGCACGGGCCCTGCTGGCCGCCGGCATCCCGGTGCGCGCCCTCGTGCGCGACCCGCACACGCGGCGCGCGAAGGACGTCGAGGCGTTGGGGATCGAGCTGGTGACCGGGGACCTGGCCGACCGGTCCTCGCTGGACGCGGCCTGCGCGGGCGTCCGGGCCGTGTTCTCGGTGCAGATGCCGCCGATGAGCGAGAGCGGCGTCGACTTCGCCGGGGAGCTGGCGCAGGCGACGCACCTCATCGGGGCGGCGCGGGCCGCGGGCGTGCCGCAGTTCGTGCAGTCCTCGACCAGCGGGGTCGGCGTGCACACGGAGACGCCGGGCTGGGCGGAGGGCCGCTGGGCGGCGATGGAGCCCTACTTCGACACCAAGCAGGCCATCCTGGAGGCGGTGCGCGGGGCGGGCTTCGCCCGTTGGACCGTGGTCAAGCCCGCGTTCTTCATGGAGAACCTGCCCCAGCTGGCGCCGGACGGCCCCGGCGGCGGTCTCGCGACGGTGATCCGGCCGGACACGACCCTGGCGCTGGTGGCCTGCGAGGACATCGGCGCGGCCGTCGCCCACGCCGTACGGGAGCCCGACCGCTTCCACGGGGTGGAGCTGGAACTCGCGGGCGACCGGCTCACGATGGAGCAGGTGGCCGGGGCGCTGTCCACCGCGTGGGGCGTGCCGGTGGAGGCCCCTTCCATGGATCTCGACGAGGCCCTCGCTGCGGGGATGCCGGCCTGGGGCGCCGGCCACCTGTGGAGCAACGCCATCACGCAGCCTGCCCGCCCCGAACTCGCCACGGAGCTGGGGGTTCCGGTGACCTCGTTCGCCGCCTGGGCGGACCGGCACCTGACGGCTGCGCGGGCCTGACGGCCGCCTCGGGCCCGGGCGCTTCCCAAGGGGACCGGCACGGGCGCGGCGGGAATGCGGCCCGGATGCGGCGCCCAGGTGCGGCCCTACGTCACCACGGAGAGCACCGTCACCACGGTCACCGTGGAGATCGCCGCCTGGAGGTTGCGGATCGCCTCGCCCACGCTCACGCCCGCCCAGTGCCCTTCGGCGATGTGGGCCATGCGCGGCGCGACCTGCTTCTTCGGCAGGCCGGGGAAGGCCTGGGGGTGCATGCCCGTGGCGTGCAGCAGGGCGACGAGGGAGCTGGTGCGGGCGTCCGGCTCGGCCCCGTGCAGCACCGCGGCGGCCAGCCGGGCGCGCAGCTCCCGCTCGACGGTCCCGTCGGCCTCCGGGTAGCGGCGCACGGGGAAGACGCCGAGGGCCCGGTGCTTCTCCTCGGTCACCAGGCCGCGGGCGCAGAGGCTCTCCACGACGTCCTGCGAGCCCTTGGCGTGGTCCCGGGTCAGCCAGTCGGTGACCTTGCGGCTGCTGGACGCCCCGTGGACCCAGCGCGTCAGCCGGTCGAGCCGTCCGTCCAGGAGCGGATCGCCCGTGGGGGACGGGTCGAAGACCTCGACGCGGCCGCCCTTCACCGTGACGCGGCCCGCCATGACCAGCTCCAGGAGCATGCCTGCCGCCACGCCCCAGCGGGCGGCGGTCTCCCCCTTCGCCGCGCCGGTGGTGTCGTCCAGCGACAGCAGCATGATCTCTTCGCCCAGTGAGACGGCCATGGTGCGACTCCCCGCATCGTTAGGTGTCGACCGGACAGACGCGCGAGTACGGTCCGGGGTTGCTCAGGAGGCGAAACCGCTGCTCAGGATGGTTCCGCGGCGGCGAAGGCGCCCCGGGCCAGCCGGTGCAGCAGGGCGGCGGTCACTGCCCGGCCGGGCAGGGTCTCGGGGCGGGCCAGGTGCGGGGTGGAGTTCAGCAGGCCGAAGACGGCGTGCACGGTGACACGGGCCCGGTTCTCGGCCAGCGTCGGGTAGAGGGCGCGGACGACGCCGACCCAGACCTCGACGTACTCACGCTGGAGCCGGCGCACCCGCTTGCGGTCCGTGTCGCGCAGCCGGTCCAGCTCGCGGTCGTGGAGGGTGATCAGGGGGCGGTCGTCGAGGGCGAAGTCGATGTGGCCCTCGATGAGCGCGTCCAGGAGGGCCTCCGGGGAGCCGTCGCCCCGGGCGGCGTCCTCCGACACCCGCATACGGCCGCCCTCCAGCAGCCGTTCGCTGATGCCCACCAGGAGCTCGGCGAGCATCGCGTCCTTGCCGGGGAAATGACGGTAGAGACCGGGACCGCTGATCCCGACAGCGGCGCCTATCTCGTCGACGCCGACGCCGTGGAAGCCGCGCTCGGCGAAGAGGCGGGCGGCCTCCCGGAGGATCTGCTCGCGGCGGGTGGGGGCCGCGACGCGGGCGGCGGCATGGGTGCTCATGAGGATTCATTCTAGACAGGGTCGTTAGCGCTCGTTAACCTGAGGGAAACGCGTTAACGATCACTAACAGCAGTGCCGGCACCAACAGCAGTGCCAGCGCTGACAACAGTGTCAGCAGAGACAGCAGCGGTTGACTATCGCGGTACGGGCAAGGGGGCTCGACACGATGCAGCAGGCACCGGTCCTGGCGAGCGCGGCCGATCCCGCCTCGGAGGCCTGGCAGGCCAACGAGGCGGCTCATCGCGCGCTCTCCGACGAGCTGGCGGGACGCCTCGCCACGGCACGGCTGGGCGGGGGTGAGAAGGCGCGGGCCCGCCACGAGGCGCGCGGCAAGCTGCTCCCCCGGGACCGGGTGGACACCCTCCTCGACCCGGGTTCGCCGTTCCTGGAGCTGGCCCCGCTGGCCGCCGAGGGGCTGTACGGGGGCGCGGCCCCGGCCGCCGGCGTGATCGCCGGGATCGGCCGGGTCAGCGGCCGGGAGTGCGTGATCGTCGCCAATGACGCGACCGTCAAGGGCGGCACGTACTACCCGATGACCGTGAAGAAGCACCTGCGCGCCCAGGAAGTGGCGCTGGAGAACCGTCTCCCCTGCCTCTATCTGGTCGACTCGGGCGGCGCGTTCCTGCCGATGCAGGACGAGGTCTTCCCCGACCGGGACCACTTCGGGCGGATCTTCTACAACCAGGCCCGGATGTCGGGGGCCGGCATCCCGCAGATCGCGGCGGTGCTGGGCTCCTGCACGGCGGGCGGGGCGTACGTCCCGGCGATGAGCGACGAGGCCGTCATCGTCCGGAACCAGGGCACGATCTTCCTCGGCGGCCCGCCCCTGGTGAAGGCCGCCACCGGTGAGGTCGTCACGGCGGAGGAGCTGGGCGGCGGCGAGGTCCACTCCCGTACGTCGGGGGTCACCGACCACCTCGCGGAGGACGACGCGCACGCCCTGCGGATCGTCCGCAACATCGTCGCGACCCTCCCGGACCGCGCCCCGCTCCCCTGGTCGGTCGAGCCGGCCGAGGAGCCGAAGGTGGACCCGGCCGGGCTGTACGGCGCGGTCCCGGTGGACTCCCGGACGCCGTACGACGTACGCGAGGTCATCGCCCGGGTGGTGGACGGCTCCCGCTTCCAGGAGTTCAAGGCGGAGTACGGGCAGACGCTGATCACCGGCTTCGCCCGCGTCCACGGCCACCCGGTCGGGATCGTCGCGAACAACGGGATTCTGTTCTCCGAATCGGCCCAGAAGGGTGCGCACTTCATCGAGCTGTGCGACCAGCGGGGCATCCCGCTCGTCTTCCTCCAGAACATCTCCGGCTTCATGGTCGGCCGGGACTACGAGGCGGGCGGCATCGCCAAGCACGGCGCGAAGATGGTCACGGCCGTGGCCTGCACCCGCGTGCCGAAGCTGACGGTCGTGGTCGGCGGTTCGTACGGCGCGGGCAACTACTCGATGTGCGGCCGGGCCTACAGCCCCCGCTTCCTGTGGATGTGGCCGAACGCCAAGATCTCGGTGATGGGCGGCGAGCAGGCCGCCTCCGTGCTGGCCACCGTCAAGCGCGACCAGCTCGGCGACGACTGGCGCGCCGAGGACGAGGAGACGTTCAAGGCCCCGATCCGCGCCCAGTACGAGACCCAGGGCAACGCCTACTACGCGACCGCCCGGCTCTGGGACGACGGTGTGATCGACCCCGTGGACACCCGGCAGGTCCTGGGTCTCGCGCTCACGGCCTGCGCCAATGCCCCGCTGCCCCAGAAGGACCCGGCCGGGCCCGGCTTCGGCGTCTTCCGGATGTGAGGAACAGATGACGATGTTCGACACCGTTCTGGTCGCCAACCGCGGCGAGATCGCGGTCCGGGTGATCCGGACCCTGCGGGAGCAGGGCGTGCGTTCCGTCGCGGTCTTCAGCGACGCGGACGCGGACGCCCGGCATGTACGGGAGGCGGACACGGCGGTCCGGATCGGCCCGCCGCCCGCGTCCGAGAGCTATCTGAACGTGCCCGCGCTCCTGGAGGCGGCCCGCCGCACCGGCGCGCAGGCCGTGCACCCCGGGTACGGCTTCCTGGCGGAGAACGCCGGCTTCGCGCAGGCGTGCGCGGACGCGGGACTGGTCTTCATCGGCCCGCCCGCCTCCGCGATCTCCCTCATGGGCGACAAGATCCGGGCCAAGGAGACGGTCGCGGCGGCCGGGGTCCCGGTCGTGCCCGGCTCCGCCGGAAGCGGCCTGACCGACGCCCAACTGGAGGAAGCGGCACGGGAGATCGGCGTGCCGGTGCTGCTGAAGCCGAGCGCGGGCGGCGGCGGCAAGGGCATGCGCCTGGTCCGCGACGCGGCTGTGCTGGCGGAGGAGATCGCGGCGGCCCGCCGCGAGGCACGGGCCTCCTTCGGCGACGACACCCTCCTCGTGGAGCGGTGGATCGACCGGCCGCGCCACATCGAGATCCAGGTGCTGGCCGACACCCACGGCAACGTGATCCACCTCGGCGAGCGCGAGTGCTCGCTCCAGCGCCGCCACCAGAAGATCATCGAGGAGGCCCCCTCGGTCTTCCTCGACGAGGAGACCCGGGCGGCGATGGGCGAGGCGGCCGTGCAGGCGGCGCGCTCCTGCGGGTACGCGGGCGCGGGGACGGTGGAGTTCATCGTCCCGGGCGACGACCCGTCCTCGTACTACTTCATGGAGATGAACACCCGCCTCCAGGTCGAGCACCCGGTCACCGAGCTGATCACCGGTGTGGACCTGGTGGAGTGGCAGCTGCGGGTGGCGTCCGGCGAGCGACTGCCGTACGCGCAGGAGGACATCACCCTGACCGGCTGGGCGATCGAGGCCCGCGTCTGCGCCGAGGACCCGGCCCGGGGCTTCCTGCCCTCCGGCGGTACGGTGCTGGCGCTGCGCGAGCCGCAGGGCGGCGGGGTACGGACGGACTCGGGGCTCAGCGAGGGCGTGCCGGTGGGCAGCCTGTACGACCCGATGCTGTCGAAGGTCATCGCGTACGGCCCCGACCGCGCGAGCGCGCTGCGCAAACTGCGGGCGGCCCTCGCGGACACGGTGATCCTGGGCGTCCCGACCAACGCGGGCTTCCTGCGCCGTCTGCTGGCCCACCCGGACGTGGTCTCCGGCGACCTGGACACCGGGCTCGTGGAACGCGAGGCGGAGGGCCTGGTGCCGGACGGGGTGCCGGACGAGGTGTACGCGGCGGCGGCGGCGGTCCGCCGGGAGGCGCTGGAGCCCCGGCCGGACGCGGGCGGCTGGACGGACCCGTTCTCGGTGCCGAGCGGGTGGCGGACGGGGGGTGTGCCGGCGCCGCTGCTCTTCCCGCTGCGGGTGGCGGGCGCGGACCCGGTGACGTACGGCGCTCCGGCCTCCGCGACGGTCACGGCCGACCGGGTCACGGTCGAACTCGACGGCGCCGTGGGCCACTTCCACCGCTCCGGGGACTGGCTGGGCCGGGACGGCGACACCTGGCACGTCCAGGACCACGATCCGGTGAAGGCGTCCCTGAGCGGGGCGGGCCGGGGCGGGGCGGACACCCTGGCGGCCCCGATGCCGGGCACGGTCACGGTGGTGAAGGTCGCCGTCGGGGACGAGGTCGAGGCGGGACAGAGCCTGCTCGTGGTGGAGGCGATGAAGATGGAGCACGTGATCTCCGCCCCGCACGCGGGGACCGTCACCGAGCTGGACGTCACGGCGGGCGCGACGGTCGCGATGGACCAGATCCTGGCGGTGGTGGTCCCCGTGGCGGCTGCTTCGGTCGAGGAGGGCTCATGACCACGCGCCCGCTCCCCATGGAGGTCCCGGCCCCCGGGCTGCCGGCCCGGGTCCGTATCCACGAAGTAGGCGCGCGGGACGGCCTCCAGAACGAGAAGGAGACCGTCCCCACGGAGGTGAAGGCGGAGTTCATCCGCCGGCTGGCGGTGGCCGGTCTGACGACGATCGAGGCGACGAGCTTCGTGCACCCGAAGTGGGTGCCCCAACTGGCGGACGCGGAAGCCTTGTTCCCCCTCCTCGGGGAGATCGCGGACGTGGGCGACGTCGCTCTCCCTGTCCTCGTGCCGAACGAACGCGGACTGGACCGGGCGCTGGCGCTCGGAGCCCGGTCGATCGCGGTGTTCGGCTCGGCGACGGAGACGTTCGCCGCCCGCAACCTGAACCGGACCGTGGACGAGTCGCTGGCCATGTTCGAGCCGGTGGTGGCCCGCGCCAAGGCGGAGAAGGCGTATGTGCGCGGCTATCTGTCGATGTGCTTCGGTGACCCGTGGGAAGGCGCGGTGCCCGTGGCACAGGTGGTCCGGGTCGCGAAGGCGCTGATGGATCTGGGCTGCGACGAGCTGTCGCTGGGCGACACGATCGGGGTGGCGACGCCGGGCCACGTAACGGCCCTGCTGACAGCGCTGAACGAGGCGTCCGTCCCTACCGAATCCATCGGCGTCCACTTCCACGACACGTACGGCCAGGCGCTGTCCAACACCCTGGCGGCACTCCAGCACGGGGTGAGCACGGTCGACGCCTCGGCGGGCGGCCTGGGCGGCTGCCCGTACGCGAAGAGCGCCACGGGCAATCTCGCCACCGAGGACCTCGTGTGGATGCTCAACGGCCTCGGCATCGAAACGGGCGTCGACCTCGACGAGTTGACCGCCACCAGCGTCTGGCTCGCCGGACACCTGGGCCGACCGAGCCCATCCCGCACGGTCCGCGCCCTGACCCCTTCCTCTTCCTCCCCCTCCCACAAGGAGTGAGCCACACCATGTCCCTGGACCACCGGCTGACCGCCGAACACGAGGAACTGCGCCGCACGGTCGAGGCGTTCGCGCACGACGTGGTCGCGCCGAAGATCGGCGACTTCTACGAGCGCCACGAGTTCCCGTACGAGATCGTGCGCGAGATGGGCCGCATGGGCCTGTTCGGGCTGCCGTTCCCGGAGGAGTACGGCGGCATGGGCGGCGACTACCTGGCGCTCGGGATCGCCCTGGAGGAGCTGGCCCGGGTCGACTCCTCGGTGGCGATCACCCTGGAGGCCGGGGTCTCGCTGGGCGCGATGCCGCTGCACCTGTTCGGCACGGAGGAGCAGAAGCGGCAGTGGCTGCCGAAGCTCTGCGCGGGCGAGGCGCTGGGCGCGTTCGGCCTGACCGAGCCGGACGGCGGCTCGGACGCGGGCGGCACACGCACGACGGCCGTGCTGGACGAGGCGACGAACGAGTGGGTGATCAACGGCTCGAAGTGCTTCATCACCAACTCCGGTACGGGCATCACCGAGTTGGTCACGGTGACGGCGGTGACCGGCCGCAAGGAGGACGGCCGCCCCCGGATCTCCGCGATCATCGTCCCCTCCGGCACCCCGGGCTTCACGGTCGCCGCCCCCTACTCCAAGGTCGGCTGGAACGCCTCGGACACCCGGGAACTGTCCTTCGCCGACGTCCGCGTCCCGGCGGCCAACCTCCTGGGCGAGGAGGGCCGGGGCTACGCACAGTTCCTGCGCATCCTGGACGAGGGCCGGGTCGCGATCTCGGCACTGGCCACGGGCCTCGCGCAGGGCTGCGTGGACGAGTCGGTGAAGTACGCGGCCGAGCGCCACGCGTTCGGCCGGCCGATCGGCGCGAACCAGGCGATCCAGTTCAAGATCGCCGACATGGAGATGCGCGCCCACATGGCCCGGGTGGGCTGGCGCGACGCGGCCTCGCGGCTGGTGGCGGACGAACCGTTCAAGAAGGAGGCGGCGATCGCGAAGCTGTACTCCTCGACGGTGGCGGTGGACAACGCCCGGGAGGCGACGCAGATCCACGGCGGCTACGGCTTCATGAACGAGTACCCGGTGGCGCGGATGTGGCGGGACTCGAAGATCCTGGAGATCGGCGAGGGAACGAGCGAGGTACAGCGGATGCTGATCGCAAGGGAGTTGGGGCTGCCGGGCTGATCTGCCGCCTCCCGGTACTCGGGCTGCCGACCGGCCGCCGTGGAACATTCCATGGCGGCCGGTCAAGCCCGATATGCCTCATGGTCCATGTCACGGGTGCCATTCAGCACAGTCCGCTCAACACCCTGCGGCCCAATTTCCGCGACGCGGGAGCATCTACCGGCAGCCACGCAGCATCCGTGACTTCTTCGGTCTGAGCCATGCCGACGTCGGCCTCCTCCAACGCACGCGCCGCCAGGGCATAGGCACTGAGACACGGAGCGGCTGGACTGTCGTACCCAGCCTCTATGCTCTTCACTGTGGACGAAGCCGTCGTGTGTGAAGGCATCCCGGCCTGGCGGCCGGCCCGGGGTGCCCGATCAGGTGAGGCTGAAGAAGAGCGTGTCCTGCGTGTACCAGGAAACGTGCTTCGTCGCCGTCTCCCATTCGTCGTGCTCGACATCGAGCTTGTCGATGAGTTCCTGAACGTCGTAGCGCAGGTCCGGGTCCATGCGGTCGAGGACGGCACGGTAGGCATCGGCCGCAGGCTTGGCCCTGTCCAGCGGGAGATGGCCGATGGCCGGGTACCCGTCCACCGCGTGCGGGATGTGGGGGAAGCGCGCCGGCAGACCGCCGTACAGGTAGCCGTGGGGCAGCAGGTCCAGCGGAACGCCCAGGCGCCGCATCTCCTCGTCAACCAGGCTGAAGAAGGTCGACGGCTTCGAGTAGGTGCCCAAGTGCGACGGATCGGAGGCGTTGCGGTCGATGATGATCTGCAACGCCGCGGTGTATGAGTTGCCCGCGTACTCCGCCTCGGAGGAGGTGTGTCCCGCGACGAGGTGATCGAGAGCCTCCGGGATGGACAGCCCCCAGTCGATGCCCTCGTGGTCGAGACCATCCTGACGCGACTGCGCGAACTTCAGCATATTGCCAAGGCGCCGCTCCTGATCTGCGGTCAGCGAGCGGCTGTTGCCCAGGAAGGCCAGGACGTCGGCCTGGTCGGCAGTGGAGTAGGCAATGTTGTAACTCATGGGCGCAATGGTGCCAGCCGGGACTGACACACCCGTCGCGGATTGGCGGCGGCCAGGACGGCGGTTGCGCTCTGGTCTCCCTGGCCGAGGGTGATGTTCTCCCGGAGGGTGGCCCGGCCAGGGCGTCGCCGAGGAACTGGCGGCGGGCGGTGACCTGCTGGGACGGGTCGCCGAACAACACCTTCGATGAAATCCGGTCGATTTGGGCGCACCCGAAGGGATCATGGACGAGTGATGTCGACATCCGGTCGGCCAGCAGGAGGGCCTGCTCGATCTCTGTGTGACATGCGGGCTGCTGGGGTGGGGTGGAGGGGCGATGGCGTTGTGGCACGAAGCTCCGTGCAGCGCTTGGCCTCCGGTCATGACTGTGGATGCTGAACTGAGCACGCTGGCAGCCCAAGACGATCTCTCCCCTGATCTGGTGTGGCATCTGCTTCAGTGCCCGGAGCACCAAGTCGGAAGAGGCAAGAGGCAAGCGCCCGCCATCGCAAGTTGCTCGCCCTTCCGGCCTCAGCAGTGGCCCGGGCGTGCGTACACCGTGATCGCTGAACCATCGGCTGTGCGCACGCTGCATACCTCGAAGTGGTCAGCGAGCGTGTCCCGCTTCACGCGCGCCATGACGTCGTCTTCCACCGCGACGCCGGACGGCGAGTCGACGGCGACGATCCGGTAGCGCGTGAGCATCCGAGCGCGTAGTTCGTCGGGCGGCACCTCCGTGCCGTACAGGCTGTGCGAGGCGGCCGGGCCACGTGCCCGTGCAAGATCCACTCCGGCGCCGGGCCTGGAGTCGGCGAGTTCCCAGGCCCGGCGCTTTACCGACAGGTAGACCACGCCGGCATCGGGCCGGGTGGTCTCGCGCAGGGTTGCGGCGAGTGTGGTCATGTCGTCCGAGCGGCTCGCGGGGGTGCGCAGCTCAAGGGTGGCCGGCACCAATGCCACGCAGGCGACAACAGCCGCGATGACCGCACCCGCGCGGATGCCGGGCCCGAGCCGCAGCGCCTGGTCGAACGCGGCACCGAGGAGCAGCGCGAAGCCCGCGGCGCCGTAGACCACATATCGGTCCAGGTACAGCGGCTTGGCCAGGGACAACAGCATCAGGAGTCCGGTCGGCCCGAGGAAAAGGCTGAGGCCGAGGGCGATCAGCCGACTCTCGTGTGCGGTGCGGGTCCGCCGTGCCCATGCGAGCGCCGCCGCTGCCAGGGCCACGCCGGCCATGAGTGAGAAGCGGGCGTACTCGTCCGGCTTCGTGGCATCCAGCCAGCCCACCTGGCTGGACTGCCGCATGCTCACCAGCACAAGGGGGGCGAGCGCCACCACGACGGGCACAGCCGTCTCGGCGAAGATCCGGCGCCTCGCACGCGGCACGAACAGGGCGTGCGCGGCCAACGCGAGTACCGCGAACTCGTGCAGCAAACAGGCCGCGAGCAGCAGCCCCGCGTACGCCGCCCACATGCCCCGCCGGTCGCGCTCGACCGCTCGCACCAAGGTGTATGTCGCCCAGACAACAAGGGCGCACACCAGCGCGTACGAACGGCCCTCCTGCGCGTACCGCTGCACCCCGGGCAGCACGGCGAACACGATGCCCGCGCACAACCCGGCACGCGGCCCTGCCAGATGCACGGCGAGTGTCGCGACACCGGCCGTGGCCGCTGCCATCGCGAGCACGGAGGGCAGCCGCAGTACGACCACGTCGGTGCCGAAGACGTCGAAGAGGCAGTGCATCAACAGGTAGTAGAGACCGTGCACGGCGTCCACGCGTCCCAATGTCTGCCAGAGATCGGGCAGATCACGGCTCGCGAGCCCGATCGTCACGGCCTCGTCGTGCCATACGGCGTCACCGCGCCGAACGCCCCAGAGGCCGAGCGCGAGCGTGAGCAGCACCGGCACGACGACAACGCGTCGCCGACCGGGTGCCGCCGGCACGCGAGGGTCGGGCGCGGCGCAGGACGGTGCGGGGTGTCCGAGGACCTGAGAGGTGGCGATGACTGGCTCCTGTGTACCTCGACGGGTGGGGTAGGCCGAGTCCAGCCGCCGAGGAATTGATGCGCAGCCCCCGTCCCGAGCGCCAATCAATTCCCGGCAGGTCGCCGAGCAGCAGGAACGCCTGCCGATAGGGTCGTAGGGCTGATGGGGACGCGGCCGTGGCGGGAGAGGCGCGCATCACGTGATGGGGGAGTTACCGATGGGGCGCCACGAGAAGCCGCTCGACCCGGCTGCGGGCGCCGCCCCACGCCTCGCATACGAGTTGCGGAAATTGCGCGGGGAAGTCGGCACACCCACATATCGGGCGATGGCTGAGCACGTCGCGTTCTCGGCCCCGACCCTGTCCGCCGCTGCGTCTGGTGGACGGGTGCCGACTCTGCCCGTGCTCCTCGCCTATGTGCGTGCCTGCGGTGGCGACGAGGCGGAATGGGAAAGGCGATGGCGCACAGCCACGGCAGAGGCCGCCGAGGAAGCCGGGGCCATGGAGGAGGGGGCGGCCTCCCCCTACAAGGGCCTGGCACGGTTCGAGCCCGACGACCGGGACACCTACTTCGGGCGCGGTGAACTCGTCGCGGAACTGGCCGCCGCCGTCGCCCGCCACCGCGTCGTCGCGCTGGTGGGCGGCTCCGGCAGCGGCAAGTCCTCCTTGCTGCGCGCTGGGCTCGTCCCCGCCCTGCGCGGCGAACAGGATCCGCGGCGCAGGCCCGCCCTCGTCCGTGTCATCACCCCGTCGGAACACCCCGACCCCGCCCTGCTCTCACCGGTTGCCGCCGAGAAGGGCGACACGATCGTCCTGATCGACCAGTTCGAGGAGCTGTTCACGCTCTGCCAGGACAACTCCTCCCGCGCCCGGTTCGTCGAAGCGCTGCTCGCCGCCCGCGCACCCGGGAGCCGAGTACGCGTTGTCATCGCCGTGCGCGCCGACTTCTACGGCCGCTGTGCCGACCACGGTCCGCTCGCCGACGCCTTGCGATCCGCCACGCTCCTCGTCGGCCCGATGACGTCCGCCCAGCTCAGGGAGGCCATCATCGGGCCGGCCCAGCGCGATCGCCTTTTCGTGGAGAAGGCGTTGACCGCGCGCATCGTTGCCGACGTCGAGAGTCAGCCGGGTGGTCTGCCGCTGATGGCACACGCCCTTCTTGAGGTCTGGCGCCGGCGCCGGGGCAAGACCCTCACCGAGCAGGCGTACGACGCGATCGGGGGGATACACGGAGCC
This sequence comes from Streptomyces sp. NPDC026589, assembly GCF_040638385.1. NCBI lineage: Bacteria > Bacillati > Actinomycetota > Actinomycetes > Kitasatosporales > Streptomycetaceae > Streptomyces > Streptomyces sp. NPDC026589. The sequence continues at coordinate 148,659 of NZ_JBEZYG010000015.1, read as the reverse complement.
ATCGCCCACACCGCGGAGGCGGTGTATGCCCGCTTCACCGACGAGCAGGCCGCCGTCGCCCGCCGGCTACTGCTGCGTCTGGTTTCGCCGGGCGACGGCACGCAGGACACCCGTCGGCCCGCGGACCGAGCCGAAATACCGTCGGCAATCGCGGAGACGGCCGTCCTGGAGGAGTTGGTGCGGGCCCGGTTGCTCACCGTCGACGGTGCCACGGTCGACCTCGCACACGAAGCCCTGCTCACCGCATGGCCACGGCTGCGAGGCTGGATCGAGGCTGACCGGGAACGGCTGCGTCTGCATCGTGCGCTGACGGAGGCCGCCCGTGTGTGGGAGGCACTGGACCGAGACCCCGGAGCCCTGTACCGGGGCGTACGGCTCTCGGCGGCTCGTGAGGCGTTTGGTGATCGGAACGACCGGGTCCGGGAGGACGCGGGCACTTCCGGCGAGCTGACGGCCTTGGAAGCCGACTTCCACCTCGCGAGCCTGGTCGCCCACGAGCAGGCGCTACGAACACGCACACGTGGTGCGCGCCGCCGCCGCTTTCTCCTGGCGGCCCTCGCGCTGCTGATGTGCCTGGCCGCGGTCGCCGGCACGGTGGCCTGGCAGCAGAGCCGTGTCAGCGACCGCCGCCACGACGAGGCCGAGGCCCGCCGTGTCGTCGCTGTCGCGACAGCCCTACGTGCCTCGGACCCGCGACTGGCCATGCGGCTGAGCGTGGCGTCCTGGCGGATCGCGGACCTGCCGGAAACCCGGGAGGCGGTGCGGGGTGCCGCTTCCCAGCGCGAGCAGTCGTCGTTCACACCGCGCGACGGCACGGGTGACCTGCAATCCCAGGGACGACTCAGTGCGGACGGCCGGATCCTGACAAAGGTCGGCAGGGACCGTGTGTATCGATGGGACTCACGCACCGGCCGCTCACTGGGCGAGGCCGAGATCCCGGGCGACGCCTTCGCGTCGGTTCTCGCCGTCAGCCGCAACGCCGGGCGGGTCGCGTATCTCGACAGCCGGGGTGCCGTCGTCGTGCGGGACCTGCACGACGGACAGCGGTCGCACCGACTCGGTCGCCTTCAGGGGGGCTATCCAGAAGCGGAGTTCGGCCCCGACGGGCGGCTGCTCCTCACCGAGGACGCCGACAAGGAGCAGAGCGGGTCCAGGGTTCAGGTGTGGGACGTGGAGACGGGTCGGCTCGTGTTCACAGCGGGATCACGCGAGGGCGACGGCCCCTTCGCCCAGCTGAGCCCCGACGGAAGGCTCTTGGCCGCCTGCGCATACGAGGGCGCCCGACTCTCGGTCTGGGACATCGAGTCGAAGCGCCGGATGCCCGCACCCTGGACCCGCGAGGCGGGCCGCGAACTGTGCGACGAGGGAGCCCGGTTCACGTTTTTGCCCGACAGCCGCGCCCTTGCCGTCGGCGTGGACGGCGGAGTCCGTACCTGGGATGTGCGGGACGGCCGGGAACGGCCCAGGATCAAGACGGGCGGAGAGGACAGGCCGGAAGCGTCTTTCAGCACCGACGGGGCGTACGCCGTCACCGCCCAGGGCCGTGACATAGCCCTGTGGCACGCCGCTCACCCGGACCGCCCGCTGACGACCTACACACCGGAAGGGCCCTACGTTGTCGAGCCACGGGTCGATCCGGGAGACGGGGTGCTGCGCTTCGTCGTCGGCGGGGCGAGCACCGTGAAGACGCTCGATGTTCGCGCCGTACTGGCGGCAACCGCATCCGGGCGGCAAGGACAGCGCTACCAGCAGGCCGAGTTCAGTGCGGACGGAGCCACGGCCGTGACGACGCGGCGGGACGGCCAGGACTGGGAGTTCCGGCTGCACGAACACGGTGGCAGGACGACCGCCCTGCCGGGCCGGGCCCGCAGGGACGCGGCACCGCACGTGGCCTTCTCGCCCGACGGCCGTACCGTCGCATACGGAGGCTCCGAGGTTCGCCTGTGGAACGTGGATCACCGGCGCGAGACCGCGCGGATCAAGGTGCCGGAACTGATCGAGACCATCGCCGTGGGCGCGGACGCCACGTCCCTGCTGTTCGCCACGTCCCGTCCGATCGGAGGGCAGAACGACGACCCGAGCGTCGTCGAGGTGTGGCGGGCCTCCGAGCAGGCCAGGAACCGCCTGCTGCGCACCCGGACCGAGACGTCCTCCGTCTTCCTGACACCGGACGCGACTGCTCTGCTCGCGTCGAACGGCGATCAGTACGACCTGGGCACCGGCCGCAGAGTCACCGGCCTGCACGGTCAGGAACCACTGCAGGCTGCGCGGTTCAGCCAGGACGGAGACCACCTGGCGGTCAGCACCCGTGATGGCCGGGTCACCCTCTGGGACACCCTCGGCCGGCACCGCAACGCGGTCCTCGCACAATCGGACCACGAGGCACGGAACGAACCGCTGCCCGTCACCTTCTCGGCCGACGGCGAGTTCGTCGCGGTCGGAACCCAGGACGGTTCCGTACGCGTCTGGGAAACCGCCTCTCCCGGCACCCCGGGCACCCTCATCCAGGTCGGCGCAGACCGGATCCTCGGCCTCGGATTCACCGACGGCAGCGACCACCTGCGCATCGCGACCCCGCACAGCGTGCACCGGGAGGTCGGTGTACTCGACCCGCGGCAGGCCGCGCGGGAGGTGTGCGAAAGGGCTGAGGGCGGGCTCGGGGCGGAACAGTGGGGCGCCTACCTGCCCGAGCTTTCCTACCGGCAGACCTGCTGAGGTAGCCAGACATCTGACGCAACTGCCCGGGGTACGTGGCTGCTCCTGGACTCTACTGACTTCCGTGGGCTTCCAAGGCCGTGGTCCGCAAGGAGTGGCTCTGCAACCGGACCGACGGCCACTACGAAAGCCCCCTCGCACCCCACGAGTTCGACACCCCGCGTAGAGCCCATAGGCCGGCCGCCGGCCCATCAATGGCTTGACCATCAAGGGGTTCGAGCACCTGTCCGGGGCGAGGTCGCGGAGGCCTCCGAACGGCTGGTCGGGGCCGGGTTCACGAGCCGGCTGATCCCGCCGCCTCCTCGATGAGGTCGGTGACCGGGCCGGGCTGTGAGGCGAGGGAGGCGTGACCGGCGTCCAGCTCGATCGTCCTGCGCGGCCGCATACGCTCGGCCATGCGGCGCTCGTTGTCGGGGTGGATCATGCGGTCGGCGGTGGAGACCTGGTACCACGTGGGCTTGGACCGCCAGGCCGGGGCGGTGACGTTGTCGCCGAAGGTGGAGGCCAGCGGCGCCTTCTGCGTCACCGCCATCACCAGTGCCTCCTCCTCGGAAAGGTCCTGGGCGAAGCTCTCGTGGAACTTGTCCTGCTTGATCCACAGGTAGCCGTCGGAGTCCGGAGCGAGGTTCTCGAACGCCGCGGGGGGCTTCTCCTGGCTGATCTGTCCGGGGCTCTCGCCGGCGTCCGGGGCGAAGGCGGCGATGTAGACGAGGCCGGTGACGCCTGGCAGGTCGCCGGCCTCCGTGATGACCGCCCCGCCGTAGGAGTGGCCGACCAGGACCACCGGTCCGTCGATCTGCCGGACCATTTTGCGCGTGCGCTCGGCGTCCTCGGCCAGGGAGGTCAGCGGGTTCTCCACCGCGTGCAGGGAGCCGAAACCGCGGCGGTGCAGTTCCGTGATGACTCCCGCCCAGTGGGCGGCGCCGCCCCAGAAGCCGTGGACCAGGACGATCGCGGGTTTGTCAGCCATCGGGCGGTGCCTTTCGAGGGGGTGACGTGGCGGAAGCCGTTCGTCCCCAGCAGACGCCCGTCCGCCCGTCGCCGCATGCGGGAGCCGTCATTCAGGTGGCCGCCCGGGCCCCGTCACGGTGAAGGCCCGGTCCCCAGCCCGATCACGGTGAAGGCCCGGTCCCGAGCCCGTGACGGTGCGGACCCGAGCCCGGTCACGGTGAAGGCCCGGTCATGGGCCCGTCAGGCCGCCTCAGCGCCAGGCGTGGCGGATCTTCAGCCGTCCGTATCCGACCGCCCCCGAGAAGCGGATGCGCGGCGCGCCGGGGCGGGTCGGCTGCCGGGGCCTGTAGCGCAGGTCCTTCCAGCCGGTCGTCACTCCCTCGACCTCGACGATCGCGTCGCGCGGCACCGTGATCCTCGCGTTGCCGGTGCCGAGGCTCAGCTCGATGTCGACGACCGGGTCCTCGATGACCGCCCGGGACAGGTCCAGACGCACCCGCCCGAAGGCGGACTCGACCTTGAGGACCCGGGGGACCCGCCAGGCACCCCGTCGCTTGATCCGTCCGCCGGCGGCGGCGATCGTCGCCGTGGCGCCCGGGCCCGCCGCCGGGAGCAGGTCGACGGCCGCCGCGAGCTCGCCCTGCGTCGTGGCGGCCAGCACCCGGCCGAGGCGCTCGTCCATCTCCTCGTGCCCGATGTGCTCATCGGCGTACGCCTCCCGCACGCGCCGCACGGCGCTCTCACGGTCGTCTTCGCGCACGCGCGAAGCGGCGTTTCCCTGGGGTGAGTTCACCGCTTCACTTTAGTGCGGCCCCGGCGCGGCGGACACGGTGAAGACCCACGGTCTCAGGAGGCCGACACCTCGGCTTCCTTGCGGGCGTCGTAGTCGGCGCGCGCCTTCGCGATCTCCTGCTGGTGGCTCTCGGTCCAGTCGACCAGGGACCTGATCGTCGTGTGCAGCGTCGCGCCCAGCTCCGTCAGCTCGTACTCCACGCGGGGCGGGACGACGGGGTAGACCGTGCGCCGCACCAGGCCGTCGCGTTCGAGCTGGCGCAGGGTCACCGTCAGCATGCGCTGGCTGATGCCTTCGATCAGCCGGCGCAGCTCGGAGAAGCGCAGCGTACGGCGTTCCAGGTGGGCGATGGCGAGGAGCGACCACTTGTCCGCGACGCGGTCGAGGATCTGCCGCACCTCGCATCCCTCGCGGACGTCCCACTGGCTGATGTCGTAGTCCTGACCGGCCCCGGTATCCGCACAGTTACTCGGTGACTTCGAAGTGCCTTCTTCCATACCTCCCCACGGTGCCGCAAGCTTCGGGTGGTTACAAGAGGGAACTGACCGGCGATTCGGTAACTCGGGTTCGATCCGGGCTGCTTGGTGCCCTCGTGTGCCACCCCTGCTTTCGTCGACCGCTGTTGCGGCTCCTCGTCATGCCTGTTTCGTCCGCGCTCAAGGAGAAGTCCCATGTCCTCATCACCGCCCCTTCCGGGATCGAGCAGTGACCGCATGACCGGCCGGGCCCGGGGCGTGCTGCTCGTCCTGTGTGGCGCGATCTTCCTGGAGGGCATCGACGTGGCCATGCTCAACGTGGCCCTGCCCGCGATCCGCGAGGACCTGGACCTGTCCACCGGCACGCTCCAGTGGGTGATGAGCGCGTACGTCCTCGGCTACGGCGGCTTCATGCTGCTGGGCGGACGGGCGGCCGACCTGTTCGGCCGCCGCCGGATGTTCGTCCTCTGGCTCGTGGTGTTCCTGCTCTTCTCCGGTCTGGGCGGGCTGGCCACCGAGGGATGGATGCTGGTCGTCGCCCGCTTCGTGACGGGGATCGCCGCGGCCTTCATGACCCCGGCCGGCCTGTCGATCATCACCACCGGCTTCCCGGAGGGGCCGCAGCGCGACAAGGCCCTCCTGGTCTACGCGGGCACCGCCGCCGGGGGCTTCTCGATCGGCCTGGTCGTCGGCGGGCTGCTCTCCGCCATCGACTGGCGCTGGGTGTTCTTCGCCCCGGTCGTCCTCTCGTTCGGCATTCTTCTCGCCGCGCTCGCCCTCGTCCCCGCCTCGCCCCGTCCGGAGCGCGCCGGGCAGGGCGTCGACCTGGGCGGAGCGGTCACCGTCACCGCCGGGATCCTGCTGCTCGTCTTCGGCGTGGAGCGGGCCACGCACGTCCCGGCCGTCCGGACCGTCGGCACGATCGGCGCGGCCCTGCTCCTCTTCCTCGCGTTCGTCCTGATCGAGCGCGCCTCGTCCTCACCGCTGGTGCGTCTGGGCCTCTTCCGCAGCGGGGCGCTGGTTCGCGCCAATGTGTCGGGGCTGCTGTTCGCCGCCGGGTTCTTCGGCTTCCAGTTCATCGCCGTGCTCTACCTCCAGGAACTACGCGGCTGGTCGTCCCTGCAGACCAGTTTCGCGCTGATCGTGATCGGCGTGGACGCGGTCCTCTCGCCGCTCCTCACCCCGAGGCTGGTGGCCCGGTTCGGCAACGCCCGGGTCATCTTCGGCGGGCTGCTCGTCGCGTCGCTGTCGTACGCCCTGTTCCTGCCGCTCGCCGCGGACCGGACGTACGCGGCGATGTTCCCGGGCCTGCTCCTCCTGGGCGTGGCCTTCTCCCTCGTTTACGGGCCCCTCACCATCGTGGCCACCAGCGGCATCGCCGAGGAGGAGCAGGGGGTGGCCGGCGGGCTGCTCTACACCTCCTTCCAGTTCGGGGCCGCGCTCGGGCTGTCCGCGGTGGCAGCCGTCAACACCGCTGCCACGGACGGAACTTCACCTGCCGCCCTCCTCGACGGGTACCGGGCGGCCCTGATCGTCCCGCTGGCCGCCGCTCTGACCGCCGCCGCCGTCAGCGCGTTCGGCCTCCGCGCCCGACGGGCGGCGGCGACGGGCGGGCCCTCGTCCGGCGACGGCCGTCGGGGCGGCGCGGCCTCGCCGGGCGGGAACGACGCGGTGGGCGGCGTCGAGCGGCCGGCCGCGATCGGTGCCTGAAGACGCGGACGGGAGGTACGGCTGGGGGGTGCGGACGGAGGCCCGCCTGCACCCCCCACAGCCGTACGCCGCCATCCCCCCACCCCACCCCGCCCCGCCCCGTATTGCGGTCGACACCTCGCGCGCAGGTCCGGCAGAGTCTCCTCATGGATCTCACGGATCTCACGGACCACCACTGGCCCCTTTACGGACTTCGCCTCCGTACTCCGCGCCTCGAACTGCGGCTGCCCGACCTCGGGCTCCTGGGCGAGCTGGCCTCGGTGGCGGCTCACGGCGTGCACGACGCCGACCGCATGCCGTTCAACGTGCCGTGGACCGACGGGACCCCCGACGAGGTGGGGCGGGCGGTCTTCCAGCACGTGCTGGGGACTGTGGCCGGCTGGTCCGCCCAGGACTGGACGCTCAGCCTGGCCGTCCTTCGCGAGGGAAGGGTCATCGGGCGGCAGGACCTGATGGGGCGGCAGTTCGGGGTACGACGGCAGGCCGAGACCGGGTCGTGGCTCGGGCTCCCGCACCAGGGCCGGGGACTCGGTACGGAGATGCGCGCCGCCGCCCTTCACCTCGCGTTCGCCGGGCTCGGCGCACGGTACGCGGTCTCCGCCGCCATGACCGACAACCCCCGTTCGCTCGGGGTCTCGCGGCGGCTCGGACACCTGGACGACGGACTGGAGACAGATGTCGTACGGGGGGCTCCCGTCACCCTGCGGCGGCGGCTGCGCCTGAACCGGGCACGGTGGGAGGCGCACCGGAACGTGGACGTGACCATGGAGGGACTCGCGGCCTGCCGGGCGGAGTTCGGGGTCTGAGGCGGCGGGCAAGGGCATCACACCACCCCGTCAAGCAAGGGTAGGCTAACCTTCCTTTGGATCGCCCCAGCCGGAAGCCGGGCCTGTCCGTCCGCCGCTCCGGCCCGTCCCGGAGGAGCCCCGTTGACGTCGACGACCGCCACCGCCCGCGAAGTCGCCCCGTTCCGGCTCTTCGGGCTGATCGTCCTGCGGACCAGACGGCTGGGCCCGTCCATCCTCCGGGTCACGCTCGGAGGGCCGGGAGCCGAGGGCTTCAGCGGCGGGGGCCGCGACCAGAGCCTGTCGATCCTGCTGCCCGGCCCGGGGACGAGCGAGGCGGTGGCCCCGGCGGGCGGGAGCGGGGCGCGGCACGGGGAAGGGCGGGCGCTGCCCGAGGACGAACGGGCGGTGACGCGTTCCTATGCCGTACGGGCCCAGCGGCTGCGGGCGGACGGCTCCACCGAGGTCGACCTCGACTTCGTGCTGCACGACACCGGCGGCCCCGGCTGCCGCTGGGCGATGGCGGCCACCCCCGGCGACCGGCTCACGGTGCTGGGCCCCGCGGCGGCGGACAACGCGGCCGTACGCTTCCGGCCGCCGGCCGACACCGACTGGGTGCTCATCCGGGCCGACGAGACCGCCCTGCCCGCCGCGGCCGCCGCCCTGGAGTGGCTGCCCGCGGGGATGCCGGCCCGGGTCTGGCTGGAGGTGCCGCGCACCGAGGACCGGCAGGCGCTGAACACGGCGGCGAAGGCCCGGATCAGCTGGCTCGTCCGCAACGAGGGCGCCGCCTGCGGTGTGGAGACCGTGCGCGCCGCCGAGCTGCCCGAGGGCACTCCGTACGTGTGGATCGCGGGCGAGGCGTCCGGGGTACGGGCGCTGCGTCATCACCTCGTCCAGGAGCGGGGCTTCGACCGTGAGCGGGTGACGTCCACCGCGTACTGGCGACGCGGACTCCCCGAGGAGCAGGCTCGGGAGGCCGAAGCGGAAGCGGGGGCGTAACCGCCGGAGCCACCCTCGGCCGGCCGGCGGGAAGAGGGGGCGTCGGTGATGGCGGCGGCTTGGACGACCCTCGACGGGCGTACGTGACCAGCGAAGACGCTCACTGACTGCCCGGCCACGGGTCAGGGCCCGTCCGGAGGTTCACCCGTTCCGGTGGTCGTGCCCGGAATCACCGCCCTGGGCCGCCGGGCCACCCATGATCGGCCCGGTGATCACCCACCGCGCATCCCCCGCCTCCGGGCACCGGGGGGCTCGGGCCGTCGAGGTCGGCGTGGCTGTGACGGTGACACGCAGCGATATGCGTAACTCTGAGTCATGGAACGCGAGAAGCGCGAGCCATGCGAAGTGTTTTCCACTGGAGGCGAAAGAGTGTCACGTCAGCGTCTGAGGCTGGGAGTACTGGCCCTTGCGGCACTGGTTCTGTCAGGTCCCGCGGTTGCCCCGACCGCGGCGGTAACCTCCTGGCCGGTCACAGCGAGCGTCCACGGGCAGGCCGTCCTGGCGGGCCCGTCGGCCGACGAGGACCCGGGCTTCCTCAAAAGGCGTCAGAAGGCTCAGGCCGAGGGGCTCATCGACGCCGACGGCCGAGTCCCGGGAAGTCAGCGCGAGGGAGGCCGCGCATGGCCACACGATGACACGGGCTACCGCATCCAGCCCCGGGACCTGGAGTTCCTCGGGCTGACGCAGCAGCAGGTCAGGTGGTGGCGCCACTATCGGGCGCCGTTGGGCACGACTCCCCACCAGTTCAAGCGCATGTCGGCTTCCCTGTTCAGGGCCCTGTGCTCCTCCTGCGAGCGCCCCCAGGACTATGACGTACGACTCCAGGGATCATGGGCGTTCTTCTTCTCGGGCCGCCACAAGGACTTCCCGACCGAACGGGACCTGGCGGGGCAGCCGGTGGCGCCGGCGAGGTTCCAGGAGTGGATGGGCTCCACACCTCCCGCCGAGCGCCCGGCGCGCCGCCCGTTCGACTCTCTGCACAAACTGGGGATGCTCGACGGAAACGGGAAGCCGCTCGGACCCAGCGACGGGGACTTCCACATCGCGTCCGACGTCATGGTGGCCGAGGCCCGGGCGAAGTGGGATGAACTGAAGAGCGCGGGAAAGCTCAGCGATGCGGACATCCGCACGGGATTCGTTCATCAGAAATACAGCTTCATCAACCGGACGGCGGTTCGGGAGGCCTTCCCGGAGCTCGAGAAGTGGTCGACCGTATGGGAGGAGCGGCTGGGCCGGCCCATCGCGCCGTCGCTGTTCCCCAGCTCCGGGCCCCCCGACAAGTCTCAGGAGGGCAGCGGGGTCTCCACTCACTTCCGGAACTCCGACTGGGTGGTGACCAACCCACCGAAGCACTGACCGCCCCGGGCCCGTCCCGGCCGGCCGGGACGCGGTCCACGCCCCCGACCTGAACGCCGTACACGCTCCTCGGCCGCCGCCGCTCCCGCTCCGACGGGGGCGGCGGCGGCCGTTTGCGCGGGGTCGGCTCCGGGCGTCGGCCTCAGCGCCGCCGAAGGAGTAAGAGGTGAGGGGGTGAGGGGGTGAGGGGAACGGTCGATTCCGAGTTAGGTTAGGCTCGCCTTACTTCGACATCGCGTCCTCCTCCCCCCTTCCTGCCCGGAGGGCCGCGATGAAGTTCCCCTCACCCGGGAGGATCCCTCCATGCGTTCGCACCTGCTCAACACCACGACCGCGGAGCACTATCGGCACACCGTCTCCGCAGGAGTGGAACGGGTCGCGGTGACGCTCGCCGCCACCGAGCGCCCCTTCAGCGGGATCGGTGTCGACGAGCTCTCCCCCGTCGTCGACGCGATCGACCTCGACCGGCCGCTCGGCGACGCGGCTGCCGCCCTCGACGAGCTCGGTGAGGTCTACCTCCGTGACGCCGTCTACTTCCACCACCCCCGCTATCTGGGCCACCTCAACTGCCCGGTTGTCATACCCGCCCTGCTCGGCGAGGCCGTGCTCTCCGCGATCAACTCCTCCCTGGACACCTGGGACCAGAGCGCGGGCGGCACCCTCATCGAGCGCCGGCTGATCGACTGGACCACTGAGCGGATCGGGCTCGGACCTGCCGCCGACGGCATCTTCACCAGCGGCGGCACGCAGTCCAACCTCCAGGCCCTGCTGCTGGCGCGGGAGGAGGCGAAGATCCGGCCGGAGCACCTCACCCGGCTGCGGATCCTCACCTCCGAGTGCAGCCACTTCAGCGTGCAGAAGTCCGCCAAGCTGCTCGGCCTCGGGCCGGACGCCGTCGTCTCCATCCCCGTCGACCGCGACAAGCGGATGCGGACCGTGGCCCTCGCCCGCGCCCTGGAGCGTTGCGCCGCCGAGGGAACCGTCCCCATGGCCGTCGTCGCCACCGCCGGCACCACGGACTTCGGTTCCATCGACCCGCTGCCCGAGATCGCCGCACTCTGCGAGCAGTTCGCCGTCTGGATGCATGTGGACGCCGCGTACGGCTGCGGGCTGCTCGCCTCCCGTGTGCGGGGCGGACTGCTCGAAGGCATCGCGCGCGCCGACTCGGTCACCGTGGACTACCACAAGTCCTTCTTCCAGCCGGTGAGTTCATCGGCGCTGCTGGTCCGCGACCGGGCGGCCCTGCGGCACGCGACGTACCACGCGGAGTATCTGAACCCGCGCCGGATGGCCGAGGAGCGGATACCCAACCAGGTCGACAAGTCGCTCCAGACGACCCGCCGGTTCGACGCGCTCAAGCTCTGGATGACGTTGCGCGTCATGGGCGCGGACGGCATCGGTGAGCTGTTCGACGAGGTCTGCGACCTGGCCGCCGAGGGGTGGCGGCTGCTCGTTGCCGACCCACGCTTCGACGTGGTCGTCGAGCCACGGCTCTCCACGCTCGTCTTCCGCTACATCCCGCCCGGTGTCACCTCCCCCGACGAGATCGACCGCGCCAACCTCCATGCCCGCAAAGCGCTGTTCGCCTCCGGGGAGGCCGTCGTCGCGGGCACCAAGGTGGGCGAGCGCCAGTACCTGAAGTTCACCCTGCTCAACCCCGGGACGACCGTGCACGACATCGCCGCGGTCCTCGATCTGATCTCCGGCCACGCCGAGAAGTACCTGGGAGACTCCGTTGACCGCGCTTCCTGAGCCCCACGACTTCATCGGGATCGGGCTCGGCCCGTTCAACCTCGGCCTGGCCTGCCTGACCGAGCCGATCGACGAGCTGAACGGCGTCTTCCTGGAGTCCAAGCCGGACTTCGAGTGGCACGCCGGGATGTTCCTCGAAGGGGCCCATCTCCAGACGCCGTTCCTGTCGGACCTGGTCACGATGGCCGACCCGACCTCGCCGTACTCGTTCCTGAACTACCTCAAGGAGCGCGGCCGGCTCTACTCCTTCTACATCCGGGAGAACTTCTACCCGCTGCGGGCCGAGTACAACGACTACTGCCGCTGGGCCGCCGCGAAACTGGGCAGCATCCGGTTCGACGAGACCGTCGAGACCGTGACGTACGACGAGGGCTCGGGGCTCTACACCGTGCGCACCGCCTCCGGTGAGCTGTTCCGCTCCCGGCACCTGGTCCTCGGCACCGGCACCCCGCCGCACATCCCGGAGGCCTGTCAGGGGCTCGGCGGGGACTTCCTGCACAACTCCCGTTATCTGGACGGGAAAGCCGGCCTCCAGAAGAAGAAGTCGATCACCCTGGTCGGCAGCGGGCAGAGCGCGGCGGAGATCTACTACGACCTGCTCTCCGAGATCGACACGTACGGCTACCGGCTGAACTGGGTCACCCGCTCCCCGCGGTTCTTCCCGCTGGAGTACACCAAGCTGACGCTGGAGATGACCTCCCCGGAGTACATCGACTACTTCCACGCGCTGCCCGAAGAGACCCGCTACCGGCTGGAGACCGGTCAGAAGGGGCTGTTCAAGGGCATCGACGGGGAGTTGATCGACGCGATCTTCGACCTGCTCTACCAGAAGAACATCGCCGGGCCCGCGCCGACCAGGCTGCTGTCCAACTCGGCCCTCGTCAGCGCGCGTTACGACGCGGAGGGCGGCGCGTACAGCCTGGGGCTGCGCCAGGAGGAGCAGGGCAAGGACTACGAGCTCACCACCGAGGGCCTGGTCCTCGCCACCGGTTACCGGTACGAGGCGCCCGCCTTCCTCGCGCCCGTCACCGGGCGGCTGCGCCACGACAGCCGGGGCCGCTTCGACGTGGCCCGCAACTACAGCATCGACACCACCGGGCGCGGGGTCTTCCTCCAGAACGCCTCGGTGCACACCCACTCGATCACCTCGCCCGACCTCGGCATGGGCGCCTACCGCAACGCGTACATCATCGGCGAGCTGCTCGGCCGCGAGGTCTACCCGGTCGAGAAGTCCATCGCCTTCCAGGAGTTCGCCGTATGAGCCGCCCCGGCAGCCGTCGCCCCGACCAACCCTGCCCCGACACACTCGGCGCCTTCGCCGTCCGCCCGCTGGACCCCGCCACCGACGCCGCACTGGTCCACGGCTGGGTGACCCACCCCAAGGCCGCGTACTGGCTGATGGGCGACGCCGGGCTCGCGGACGTGCAGCGGGAGTACCGGTCCATCGCCGCCCACCCGCACCATGACGCGTTCATCGGGCTGCACGACGGCGTGCCCGCCTTCCTGATCGAGCGCTACGACCCCACCGAGGTCGAGCTGAAAGGGCTCTACGAGGCGGAGCCCGGCGACATCGGGATGCACTTCCTGGTCGCCCCCACCGACACCCCGGTGCACGGCTTCACCCGGGCCGTGATCACCACCGTGATGGATTTCCTCTTCGCCGACCCGTCGGTGCGCCGGGTCGTCGTCGAGCCCGACGTCACCAACAGCGCCGTGCAGGCCCTCAACAAGGCCGTCGGTTTCGACGTGCTCCGGGAGATCGCCAAACCGGAGAAGAACGCCCTGCTCAGCGCCTGCACCCGTGCGCAGTTCGAAGCAGCAACCGGAGGTAACGACCGATGACGACCACCCTCACCGAGAGCGTCGCCCACCTCTCCCCGGGACGCTGGGCCACCGCAAACCGACTGCTGGTGCGCAAAGCACTGGCGGAATTCAGCCATGAACGGCTGCTGACCCCCACGCCGCTCGGCGGCGGCCGCTACACCGTCCGTAGCGACGACGCCTCCACCGAGTACCGCTTCACCGCGCGCCTCTTCGCCCTGGACCACTGGCAGATCGACGCCGAGAGCATCACCCGGCACCGGCACGGCTCCGAACTCCCCTTGGACACACAGGAGTTCCTCATAGAGCTGCGGCACACCCTCGGGATCTCCGCGGAGGTCCTGCCGGTCTACCTGGAGGAGGTCTCCTCCACCCTGGCCGGAACCGCCTACAAACTCACCAAGGAACCGATGACCTCCGGCCAGCTCGTCGCCGCCGGATTCCAGGCCATCGAGACCGGGATGACCGAGGGCCACCCGTGCTTCGTCGCCAACAACGGGCGGCTCGGCTTCGGCGTGGACGAGTACCGGACGTACGCCCCCGAGACGGCCTCGGAGATTCGGCTCGTCTGGCTGGCCGCCCACCGGGACCGGGCCACCTTCACCGCGGGCGCCGGCCTCGACCACGACGCGCTGGTCAAGGACGAGCTGAGCGAGGCGACCCGGGAGCGGTTCGACGGCACGCTGCGCGGGCTCGGCCTCGACCCGGGCGACTACTTCCTGCTGCCCGTCCACCCCTGGCAGTGGTGGAACAAGCTCGCGGTCAGCTTCGCCGGAGAACTGGCGGCGCGGCACCTGGTGGTGCTCGGCGAGGGCGAGGACGGCTATCTCGCCCAGCAGTCGATCCGCACGTTCTTCAACACCGACCACCCCGAGAAGCACTACGTCAAAACGGCGCTGTCGGTCCTGAACATGGGCTTCATGCGCGGTCTGTCCGCCGCGTACATGGAGGCCACTCCCGCGATCAACGACTGGCTGGCCGGTCTGATCGAGCGCGACGACCTGCTGCGCGGCGCCGGGTTCTCGATCATCCGGGAGCGGGCCGCGATCGGCTACCACCACCGGTCCTACGAGGCGGCCACCGTCAAGGGCTCCCCGTACCGGAAGATGCTGGCCGCCCTGTGGCGCGAGAGCCCCGTGCCGGGGCTCCGGTCCGGCGAGCGGGTCGCGACGATGGCCTCGCTGCTCCACACCGACCACGAGGGCGGCTCGGTGGCCGGGGCGCTGATCGCCGAGTCGGGCCTGGAGCCGCGGGTGTGGCTGCGGCGCTACCTGGACGCCTATCTGGTGCCGGTGCTGCACAGCTTCTACGCCTACGACCTCGTCTACATGCCGCACGGCGAGAACGTGATCCTGGTCGTGGAGGACGGTGTCGTCACCCGCACGATCTTCAAGGACATCGCCGAGGAGATCGCGGTGATGGACCCGGACGCGGTGCTGCCGCCGCAGGTCGAGCGGATCCGGGTCGAGGTCCCCGAGGACATGAAGGCGCTGTCGGTCCTCACCGACGTCTTCGACTGCTTCTTCCGCTTCCTGGGCGCGGGCCTGGACACCGAGGGCGTCCTGGACGAGGACACCTTCTGGCGGACGGTCGCCGCCTGCGTGCGCGACTACCAGGCATCGGTGCCGTACCTCGCGGAGAAGTTCCGGAGTTACGACCTGTTCGAGAAGGAGTTCGCGCTCTCCTGCCTCAACCGCCTCCAGCTGCGCGACAACCAGCAGATGGTCGACCTCGACGACCCGGCCGGAGGACTCCAGTTGGTGGGACGCCTGAAGAATCCGATCGCCGGGTTCTGAGCCCGGCCGCCGGATCACGGCGGCCTCCCGACCGGTGAGCGCCCGGGGACGGTCCCCCGGGCGCTCACCTTCCTCGGCGCGGCCCGGAGGCGGGCTGGCAGAATCACGGGCATGGCAGAGATCATCCAGCGGGACGGAACATGGACGTTCGACGGGGACACCGTGCGCATCGTGCCGGGGGGCAAGGCGCACCCGGTCCGGCAGGAGCTGGGTGAGATAGCCGTACCCGTGCAGGCGGTGGCGGGCATCTCGTTCGAACCGGACCGCAAGGGCGGGCGGCTGCGGCTGCGGCTGCGCGGCGGCGCCTGCCCGGTACTGCGGGCCGCCGACGGCCGGCTCAAGGACGGCGCCGACCCCTACGTACTGACCGTGGAGAAGGACCGCACGGGGGTCGCCGAGTACTTCGTCGACGAGCTCCGCAACGCCCTGCTGATCGAGCAGGTGCCGGACGGCCCCGTGGACCGCTTCCTGCTGCCGGGACCCGCGCTGCCCGTCTCCGGCGGGGGCGGCGACGGCACGGCGTCCTTCGACGGCGAGAGCGTCCGGCTGACCTGGAACTGGAAGGCCGAGGAGTCCAAGACCGCCGGGGGTCCGACCACCTTCCCGCTGTCGCGGATCGCCGGCGTGCGGTGGATGCCGTCGATCGGCCTGGAGAACGGCTATCTGCGCTTCGAGCCGGTCGAGGGGCCCGTCTCGGCCCCGCCGAAGTACGACACGTACGCCCTGGACCTGTGGGGGATGTCCAAGAAGGAGCACACGGCGGTCCTGGTCGCCGCGGCGGTGCTGATGCGGCTGCCCGGGGCCCGCGCGCTGCCGGCCGCCCCGGAGCCGGCCCCGGCCCTGGCCAAGGCGGCCGAGCCGGCCCCCGCCGCCCCGCCCGCCGCCCCGCCCGCCGGCGACCACGACGCGCTGCTGCGACGGCTGCGGGAGCTGGGCGAGCTGCACCGGGCCGGAGTGCTCACCGACGAGGAGTTCAGCACCGCGAAGCAGGCCGTTCTGCGCAGCATGTGACGCGACCGAACAGTCTTTCCCGTCCCCCCTGCCCGATATCGGGCAGATTTCTTGCATAAGCACGCCTCGGCAAGCAATATCGACGGGTGCTTGAACGCCGCTCGTCCCATGACGACCTCATCGATCACCTCGTACGCTCCACCGCGCTCCAGCGCGGCGAGGCGGCCCGGGTGATCCTCGACGTGCTGGCGTACTTCGACGAGAGCACCGACGACTTCGTCCGGCGCCGCCACCGCGAACTGCAGTCCGGCGGCCTGGTCAACACGGAGATCTTCGAGCGGATCGCGGCCGAGCTGCCGCACCGCGCCGTGGCGCCGCCGGAGCTCTCGCTCCGCCAGCTGCGCCGCATCGTCTACGGCTGACCGGCCGCGGCCGGCCACCGGGCGCCCGTGCGGGGCGTCGAACGGAAATGCGTGTACGTCGATGGAGGGGCAGAGAACACATGTGCGGAATCGTCGGATACATCGGTAGGCGTGACGTCGCTCCGCTGCTGCTGGAAGGCCTGCAGCGGCTGGAGTACCGGGGGTACGACTCCGCGGGCATCGTCATCACCGGCAAGGCGGCGGCGGGCAAGCCGGGCACGCTGAAGATGGTCAAGGCCAAGGGCCGGGTCCGCGAGCTGGAGGCCAAGGTCCCCAAGCGCTTCGCCGGCACCACCGGCATCGCCCACACCCGCTGGGCCACCCACGGCGCGCCGAGCGACGAGAACGCACACCCGCACATGGACGCGGAGAACAAGGTCGCCGTCGTCCACAACGGGATCATCGACAACGCCTCCGAGCTGCGCGCCAAGCTCACCGCCGACGGCATCGTCTTCCTCTCCGAGACCGACACCGAGGTGCTGGTCCACCTGATCGCCCGCGCCCAGGCCGAGACCCTGGAGGAGAAGGTCCGCGAGGCGCTGCGCCACGTCGAGGGCACCTACGGCATCGCCGTGCTGCACGCCGACTTCAACGACCGCATCGTGGTCGCCCGCAACGGCTCCCCGGTCGTCCTCGGCATCGGCGAGAAGGAGATGTTCGTCGCCTCGGACGTCGCCGCGCTGGTCGCCCACACCCGCCAGGTCGTCACGCTGGACGACGGCGAGATGGCCACCCTGAAGGCCGACGACTTCCGTACGTACACCACGGAGGGCTCGACCACGACGGCCACGCCGACCACCGTGGAGTGGGAGGCCGAGTCGTACGACATGGGCGGCCACGACACGTACATGCACAAGGAGATCTCGGAGCAGGCCGACGCCGTGGACCGCGTCCTGCGCGGCCGGATCGACGACCGGTTCTCCACCGTGCACCTGGGCGGGCTCAACCTGGACGCCCGCGAGGCGCGCGGGGTGCGCCGGATCAAGATCCTCGGTTGCGGCACCTCGTACCACGCGGGTCAGATCGGCGCCCAGCTGATCGAGGAGCTCGCCCGCATCCCCGCCGACGCCGAGCCGGCCTCCGAGTTCCGCTACCGCAACCCGGTCGTGGACCCCGACACCCTGTACGTCGCGGTCTCCCAGTCGGGCGAGACGTACGACGTGCTGGCGGCCGTCCAGGAGCTGAAGCGCAAGGGCGCCCGGGTCCTCGGCGTGGTCAACGTGGTGGGCTCCGCCATCGCCCGTGAGGCCGACGGCGGCACGTATGTCCACGCGGGGCCGGAGGTCTGCGTGGTCTCCACCAAGTGCTTCACCAACACCGTGGTCGCCTTCGCGCTGCTCGCCCTGCACCTGGGCCGGATCCGTGACCTCTCGGTCGCGGACGGCAAGCGGATCATCTCCGGGCTGCGCAGGCTGCCGGAGCAGATCAGCGAGATCCTGGCGGGCGAGGACGAGATCAAGCGGCTCGCGGCGGAGTACGCGGACGCCAAGTCGATGATGTTCATCGGCCGGGTGCGCGGCTACCCGGTGGCCCGCGAGGCCTCCCTGAAGCTGAAGGAGGTCTCGTACATCCACGCCGAGGCCTACCCGGCCTCCGAGCTGAAGCACGGCCCGCTCGCGCTGATCGAGCCCGCGATGCCGACCGTGGCGATCGTGCCGGACGACGACCTGCTGGAGAAGAACCGCGCCGCGATGGAGGAGATCAAGGCCCGCAGCGGCCGCATCCTCGCCGTGGCCCACCAGGTGCAGGAGAAGGCCGACCACACCATCGTCGTGCCGAAGAACGAGAACGAGCTGGACCCGATCCTCATGGGCATCCCGCTCCAGCTGTTCGCGTACCACACGGCCCTCGCGATGGGCCGCGACATCGACAAGCCGCGCAACCTGGCGAAGTCCGTGACGGTCGAGTAGACGGCGGTGCACAGACCTTGGGCCCCGTACCGTCGCGAAGACGGTACGGGGCCCAACGCGTGCCGCTACAGGGCCTCCTGGCGGCCCCTCAGAAAGCACGGGGCGCCCCTTCGGGCACCTCGGGGTCCTCAGGTCAGGGAATGACGATGACGGGGCGTTGCGCCCGGCGGGCGAGGCGGCCGGCCACGGACCCGAAGATCCGGCCGACGATGCCGTGCGTGGAGCCCACGACGATGGCGTCGGCGGCGTACTCCCGGCCGACCTCCTCCAGTTCGTGGCAGATGTCGCCCCCGCGCTCGACCAGCACCCAGGGCACCTCGGAGAGATAGTCCGCGCAGGCCAGCTCCAGGCCGAGGACCTCGGTGCGGTGATCGGGGACGTCGACGAAGACGGGGGGCTCGCAGCCCGCCCAGACCGTGGTCGGCAACCGGTTGGCGACGTGGACGATGATCAGTCCGGAGCCCGACCGGCCGGCCATGCCGATGGCGTAGGCGAGAGCCCGCTCGCTCGACGTGGAGCCGTCGAAACCGACCACGACTCCGTGCCGGAAGGCGGGATCGCACGCATGGCGTGCTTCTTCGACCGTCCGCGGCTCCGACCCTGGGTCGGCTACCGGCTTGCGGTCTTTGGGTTCAGGGATTTCGTGACCGGCCATCGGTGTCTCGGCGAAGAGAATCCTCGTGAGGAGGGAACGGTTTCGAGAGGTGCATCAGCTGGTGGTGAAGCTCTGTCCGGGAATCATCTTCCCAACCCCATACCCCCAAGGGTACGGCGTCACTCCTCCACCACCCAGACCCCCGCAAAAGCGTGCGCGACGCT
This sequence comes from Streptomyces sp. NPDC026589, assembly GCF_040638385.1. NCBI lineage: Bacteria > Bacillati > Actinomycetota > Actinomycetes > Kitasatosporales > Streptomycetaceae > Streptomyces > Streptomyces sp. NPDC026589. Next base: position 129,400 of record NZ_JBEZYG010000015.1, on the reverse strand, counting down.
GGAGGGAGCATGCCCGAGCCTGTCCGCGATGGCAATGCCGGTTGTGTCGTACACGGGCCTCGGAGGGGGCGAACACCGTCGGCCGTCCTGTTTTTCGCGACGACCGGCGGCCGCCCGGCGGACCCGGCGGCGAGGCCCTCACCCGGTCCCTGTTGGCCACACCGCCACCGGGCCGCCACCCCGGGACAGGACGCCGCGGCGCGACCCCCGCGATCGCGGTTCGAGCCGAACCCGGCGACGACGCTCTGACCGGCGGACGACGGGGCCGGGACCGCCGGCCGGCCGGGACCGCCCGACCGCCCCCGACCGAGGCCCGACACCCGCGGTTCTCGTGCCCCACGGCCCATCGGTCGGTAATCGGGCCCGGCGGAACCTCGCCCCGGTCCACGCCGCAACGGACCGCCACACCCCTCCGCGGCGGTCCGAACACGCCATGGTTCACGGCGGCGAGGGAGCGCACCGGCGCGGCAGTCAGGCGGCGGTTGTGCGCCCGGCGTGACCGGATACAGCACACGCAACCGATGGTTTTAAGCCAACTTCACCTGGGTGCCGAACCCTTCGCTGGATGGCCGGACACCCCACCGCCCACCAGGCAGGAACGGACCGCGCGGTACGCTTTCACCCGACGCGGACGGGCCACGTTGGCGAAGGGCACTTCCCTGTGCGCTTCGCGAGTGAAACGCTTCGTGATCGAACGCTTCACGCCACGTTTCCTTATCGACATTGAGCTGGTGGGGGAAGGTGTCACAGCGGGACCACGCGACGCAGTAGATTCGATCTTGGAAATCGGAGACTGGGGACACGTGCGACACCGAGGGGAAACGTGCAGGAGCGACAGGCCCGTAAGGACCAGGGAGACGCGAACACCGAGGGGGGCTTAGCGTCATGAGCCAGGACTCCGCCGCCGCGACGGAGGCCGCACGCAAGCTGACCGGGCGGCGACGCCGGGAAGTCGTTGCCGTGCTGCTGTTCAGCGGCGGCCCTATCTTCGAGAGCTCCATCCCGCTCTCCGTTTTCGGAATCGACCGGCAGGACGCGGGAGTTCCCCGCTACCGCCTGCTGGTCTGCGGCGGCGAGGAAGGACCGCTGCGCACGACCGGTGGGCTCGAACTCACCGCGCCGTACGGCCTGGAGGCGATCAGCAGGGCCGGCACCGTGGTGGTGCCCGCCTGGCGGTCGATCACCTCGCCGCCGCCCGCCGAGGCACTGGACGCGCTGCGGCGCGCCCACGAGGAGGGCGCCCGCATCGTCGGTCTGTGCACGGGAGCCTTCGTGCTCGCGGCCGCCGGCCTGCTGGACGGCCGGCCGGCCACCACACACTGGATGTACGCGCCGACGCTGGCCAAGCGCTATCCGTCGGTGCACGTCGATCCGCGCGAACTGTTCGTGGACGACGGGGATGTGCTCACCTCCGCCGGCACCGCCGCCGGGATCGATCTCTGCCTCCATATAGTCCGCACCGACCACGGCACGGAAGCCGCGGGGGCACTCGCCCGCCGGCTCGTCGTGCCGCCGCGGCGCAGTGGTGGGCAGGAGCGCTACCTGGACAGGTCTTTACCGGAGGAGATCGGCTCCGACCCGCTCGCCGAGGTCGTGGCCTGGGCCCTGGAGCATCTGCACGAGCAGTTCGACGTGGAGACGCTCGCCGCACGGGCCTACATGAGCAGACGGACCTTCGACCGCAGGTTCCGTTCGCTCACCGGCAGCGCACCGCTGCAGTGGCTGATCACCCAGCGGGTGCTCCAGGCTCAGCGGCTGCTGGAGACCTCCGACTACTCGGTCGACGAGGTCGCCGGCCGCTGCGGCTTCCGCTCCCCGGTCGCGCTGCGCGGGCACTTCCGCCGCCAGCTCGGCTCCTCCCCCGCCGCGTACCGGGCCGCCTATCGGGCCCGTCGTCCGCAGGGGGTGGCGGAGAGCGCCGCGACGGTGGTCGAGACGATGGTGCCCAGCCAGGGGCCACCGTCCGGACGCCGGGGCTCGCCCCTGTCCTCCGCGGCCGTCGCCGTGGCGGCGTCGGTGGGGGCCGGGGAGCTGTCCCTGCCGGGCCCTGACGCGTACGTCCCCGGACGCCCGGCCCTGCCGGGACAGCGGAGCGCCCCGTAGGGTGGGGCGCATGAACGACCGCATGGTGTGGATCGACTGCGAGATGACCGGGCTCTCGTTGGCGGACGACGCACTCATCGAGGTGGCCGCCCTGGTCACCGACTCGGAGCTGAACGTGCTCGGCGAAGGGGTGGACATCGTGATCCGCCCGCCGGACGCGGCCCTGGAGACCATGCCCGAGGTGGTGCGGCGGATGCACACCGCCTCGGGTCTCCTCGACGAGCTGGCCGGGGGTACCACCCTGGCGGACGCCGAGGAGCAGGTCCTGGCCTACGTCCGTGAGCATGTGAAGGAGCCCGGCAAGGCCCCGCTCTGCGGAAACTCGGTCGGTACCGACCGGGGGTTCCTGGCGCGGGACATGCGGGAGCTGGAGGGCTACCTCCACTACCGGATCGTGGACGTGTCCTCGGTCAAGGAGCTGGCCCGGCGCTGGTATCCCCGGGCGTACTTCAACAGCCCGGCCAAGAACGGCAACCACCGGGCGTTGGCGGACATCCGTGACTCCATCACGGAGCTCCGCTACTACCGGGAGGCGGTCTTCGTGCCGCAGCCCGGCCCGGACTCCGAGCGCGCCAAGGAGATCGCGGCGCGCTGGTCGGCTCCGGCCGCACCGTAGGAACCCGCTGGTCACGGGCGCGAAAGCGCCCGTGGACCGGCCCCGGGAAACGGGGGCGCGAGCACCCTCCCGGACCCTGTACACTTTTTCTCGGCCGGTCGGAAACGACCGGGCGACATGGTGGGTATAGCTCAGCTGGCAGAGCACCTGGTTGTGGTCCAGGATGTCGCGGGTTCAAGTCCCGTTACTCACCCTGAGGGAAGGGCCCCGGTCTTCGGACCGGGGCCCTTCTTCATGTGGTGCGGGGCGATGTGCCGCCCGGTCGCCCGGTCGGCTCAGAAGGTGACGTCGGAGCAGGCGTAGAAGGCGTTGCCGGTGTCCGCGATGGTCCAGACGCCGAGGATCAGGTGCTTGCCCGACTTCTGCGGCAGGTTGCCCGCGTGCGTGACCGTCGCCCCGGGCTGCCGGCCACCGAACGGCACGGTGAGGAACGGCTGCGGGTCCAGGTCGGCCCGGGTCAGGGGCTTCGACGGGTCGTAGCCGTCCTTGGTGACGTAGTACCGGAAGTCGGTGGTGGCGTGCCGGGCGGTGATCCGCCAGCGGAACGTGTGGCTCGCCCCGGCGCTCACGTCGGAGGCGGGCCAGGCTCCGCCGCGCGGGTCGTCCAGTTCGGCGAACCGCTGGTTGCCCCCGGCGCAGATCAGACCGTCGCGCGGACCGCGCGCCGGGAAGCCCTTGAGGCCCTCGACGCTCGGCGGCTCCCACTGGATCTGCCCGCAGTCGCGGACGGTGCCGTTGCCGCAGAGCTGCTGCCGGCTGATGGGCGAGTCGGTGTACCCGTGGCTCTGCGCGCTGCCGGAGGTGGCCAGCAGGGAGACCCCGGCGACGCCGAGGCCGAGGAGTAAGGAGGTGATCTTTCTGCGCATGTGGTGCTCCTGGGGTGAGGGGTGGAGCTTGCGGACAGATGGACCGGGCGCGGCGGCTCACCGCGTCTTGGTCTAGACCAAGACGGAGGCTAGTCCTGTCTTTTGGTCATGTCCATACCACTGAAGGGCACCGAACGGCCGGCCCCGGCCGGCTGTCACGACGAGTCGCGGACCACCAGCTCCGTGGGCAGCACCAGCGAAGGGCGCTCGTCGCCCGGGGTCCGGCCCGCGATCTCGTCCAGGAGGAGCCGCGTCATCCGGCGGCCCATCTCCTCGATGGGCTGGCGGACGCTGGTGAGGGCCGGGTGCATGTGGCGGGCGACCACCGAGTCGTCGAAGCCGATCAGGGCCACGTCCTCGGGGATGCGGCGGTCCGCCTCGCGCAGGACCTGGCGGGCGCCGGCGGCCATCACGTCGGAGGCGACGAAGACCGCGTCGAGGCCGGGGCGGCGGGCCAGAAGGTCGCGCATGGCCCGCGCGCCGCCCTCCTCGGTGAAGTCGGCGGGGGCGATGAGGCGCTCATCAGGGGCCAGGCCGGCGGCGGAGACCGCCGCGCGGTAGCCGTCCAGGCGGCGCTGGGCGCCGTAGACCTCCAGGCGGCCGGTGATCGTGGCCACCTGGCGGCGGCCCCGGGAGACCAGGTGCTCGACGGCGGCCCGCGCGCCCCCGAAGTTGTCGGAGTCGACCGAGGGCAGCGTCTCGGCCGCGTGCCGGGCGCCGCTGATCACACAGGGCATGCCCAGCTGCTCCAGGAGCTCCGGCAGCGGGTCGTCGGCGTGCACGGCGACCAGGAGGACCCCGTCGACGCGGTGGGCGGTGAGGTACTGGGCGAGCCTGCGGCGCTCGCGGTCGTTGCCGACGAGGGTGAGGAGCAGCTGCATCTCGGTGTCCGCCAGGGCCGCGCCGACGCCGCGCACTATCGCGGAGAAGTACGGCTCGGCGAAGAAGCGGGTCTCCGGCTCGGGCACCACCAGGGCGATGGCGTCGGTGCGGTTGCCCGCCAGGGCGCGGGCGGCCCGGTTGGGGACGTACCCCAGGTCGGCCACGGCCGCCTCGACCGCCTGCCGGGTCGCGTCGCTGACGCGGGGCGAGCCGTTGATGACCCGTGAGGCGGTGCCCCGGCCGACCCCGGCCCGTGCCGCTACCTCTTCGAGCGTGGGCCGCCCGCCGCTCCGTACTCGCGCTGCCGCCATGGCCGCCTCCCCGTTCCCGGTCAATTTCTCACAGCCGTACAGTCAATCCAAGTCCTGGACCGATCACCCCGACGAGCGTACGGACAGTGTATTGGGAGCGCTCCCAAGCGAGGGACGAAAAGGCGGTGGGCCCGGTCGGGGTCGACCGGGCCCACCGTTCTCACCGGGTCAGGCGTCCTGGCCCTCGGCCGGGGGCAGCGCGTGGCGGGCGATCACGTCGCCGTACCAGTGGGCGCTGGACTTCGGCGTACGACGCTGGGTCGCGTAGTCGATGTACACCGCGCCGAACCGCTTCGCATAGCCGTAGCCCCACTCGAAGTTGTCCATCAGGGACCAGAGGAAGTAGCCCCGTACGTCGGCCCCGTCGGCCGCCGCCCGGCGTACCGCCTCCAGGTGGCCCCGCAGATAGGCGATCCGCTCCGGGTCGTGGACCCGGCCGTCCGCGTCCGGTACGTCGTCGAAGGCCGCGCCGTTCTCGGTGACCATCAGCGGCAGGTCCGGGTGCTCACGCGAGACGTCCATGAGGAGGTCGTACAGGCCCTCCGGCTTGACCGACCAGTTCATCGCGGTGACCGGCCGGCCCTCGGCGAGGTGGAAGGCGACGTGTTCCGAGCCGGGCCACGGGGAGTGCTCGCTGCTGCCGTGGCCGTCGTTGCGGGTGTCCCCGGCGCCGGAGGGCGACGCGCTCACGATGGTGGGCGTGTAGTAGTTGACCCCGAGCACGTCGATCGGGGCGGCGATGGCGGCGAGGTCGCCCTCCCGGACCAACTCGGCCCAGTTCACGATGCGTTCGGTGTCGGCCAGCAGGTCCTGCGGGTACGCGCCCTTCAGCATCGGGCCGGTGAAGACGCGGTTGCCCACCGCGTCGATCCGGCGGGCCGCGTCGGCGTCCGCCTCGCTGCCGGTCAGCGGGCGCACCTGGTGGAGGTTGAGGGTGACCGAGGTCTGCGCGGCGGCGGGGAGGTTGGCGCGCAGCGCCTCGGTCGCCCGGCCGTGGGCGAGGTTGAGGTGGTGGGCGGCCCGCAGCGCGGCGGCCGGTTCGGTGCGGCCGGGGGCGTGGACCCCGGAGCCGTAACCGAGGAAGGCCGAGCACCAGGGCTCGTTCAGCGTGGTCCACATGTCCACGCGGTCGCCCAGGGCGCGAGCCATGATGGCCGCGTAGTCCGCGAACCGTTCGGCCGTCGCGCGCTCGGGCCAGCCGCCCGCGTCCTCCAGCTCCTGCGGCAGGTCCCAGTGGTAGAGCGTGGCGACGGGCTTGATGCCGGCGAGCAGCAGTTCGTCGACGAGCGAGCGGTAGAAGTCGAGGCCGCGTTCCACGGCGGGCCCCCGGCCGGTGGGCTGGACGCGGGACCAGGAGACCGAGAAGCGGTACGCCTGGAGGCCGAGGCGCTTCATCAGGGCGACGTCGTCGCGGTAGCGGTGGAAGTGGTCGGCCGCCACGTCCCCGGTGTCCCCGCCGAGGGTCCGGCCGGGCGTGTGGCTGAAGGTGTCCCAGATGGAGGGCGTGCGGCCCAGCTCGGCGGCCGCACCCTCCACCTGGTACGCGGCGGTGGCCGCGCCCCAGAGGAAACCGGTCGGGAAGGGGGCCGTGGCGGCGGGGGCCTGCTGCGGGACCGTGTCAGGTCGGACGGCTGTCATGTGGGAGCGCTCCCTGGAGGAAGTGAGAGATGAGAGGTGAGGAGAAAGGGGGGTGGGAGGGGGATCAGCCCTTCACCGCGCCGGACATGATCCCGCCGACGATCTTCTTGCCGAAGACCACGAACACCACCAGCAGCGGCAGCGTGCTGATCAGCGCGCCCGCCATCACGATGGACTGGTCGGGGGTGTACGAGGCGCTGAGCTGGCCGAGGGCCACCTGAAGGGTCGGGTTCTGCTGGTTGAGGGCGAGGTAGGGCCAGAAGAAGTCGTTCCACGCCTGGACGAAGGTGAGCATCCCGAGCACCATCATCGCGGGGCGGGCCACCGGCAGCACCACGCTCACCACGATGCGGAGGTTGTTCGCGCCGTCGATCTTGGCCGCCTCGATCAGCTCGTACGGCAGCGCCTCGATCAGGTACTGCCGCATGAAGAACACGCCGAACGCGCTCACCAGCGTCGGGAAGATCACCGATTCGAGCTGCCCGCCCCAGCCGAGGCCGGACATCATCATGAACAGCGGGACGACGCTGAGCTGCGGCGGGATGGTGAGGGTGGCGATGACCGCGGTCATCAGCCAGCCGCGGCCCCGGAACCGCATCTTGGCGAACGCGTAGCCGGCGAGCGTGCAGAAGAAGAGCGTCGCGAGGGTGATCGAGGACGAGACGATGACGCTGTTGAGGATCGCCTTGCCCAGGTTGGCCTGTTCCCAGGCCGTCTGGACGTTCTCCAGCAGCTTGCCGCCCGGGAGGAACGGCGGGGTGGAGGCGAGGACCTCGTCCTGGGTGCGGGAGGCCGCGACCAGGGTCCAGTAGAGCGGCAGCAGCGAGCCGAAGCCGACGACGGCGAGCGCGATGTACGCGAACGGGCCGCCCTTCATCTGCTGTCCGGCGCCCATCTTGAAGCGGCTCGGGCGCCGCGGGGCACTGCCCTTCGGGTCCGGCGCGAGCTTCACGGGGGCGGTGTGCGTGGGGCTGGTCATGGTCATGGGTGCGCTCCCGGTCAGACCGCGGACTTGCGGACGAATCGGCCGATGAACCAGTTGGCCGCGGCGATGATCAGCAGGAGGGCGAGCATCGCCCAGGCGACGGCGGCGGCCGGACCGAGATGTCCGAGGTTCCAGCCGTAGTTGTAGAGGTAGATGCTGAGCGTCTCGTACTGGTTCTCGTTGCCGCCGGTGGCGCCCAGCGCGCCGCCCTCCAGCAGCAGCGGCTCGCCGAAGAGCTGCATGGAGCCGATGGTGGAGATGACGATGGTGAACAGGATCGTCGGCCGCAGCGAGGGGATGGTGACCTTGCGGAACTGCTGCCAGCGCGAGGCGCCGTCCAACGACGCCGCTTCATAGAGGTCGTTGGGGACGGCCTGCATCGCGGCGAGGTAGATCAGCGCGTTGTAGCCGGTCCAGCGCCAGATGACGATGATCGAGATCGCCAGCTTCGACGTCCAGTGCCCGTTGGCCCAGTTGACCGGGTCGAAGCCGACGAGGCCGAGCGTCCAGTTCAGCAGTCCGCCGTCGGCCCGGAACACCAGGGCGAAGACGAGGGCGGCCGAGGCGACCGAGGTCGCGTACGGGGTGAGGATGATCGTGCGCCAGAACGTGCTGGCCCGCAGCTTGTAGTTGAGGAGGTGGGCCAGGCCGAGGGCGACCAGGAGCTGCGGGACGGTGGAGATGACGCCGATCAGGAACGTGTTGCTGACCGAGGTCCAGAACTCGGGGTCGTGCAGGATCTTGTCGAAGTTCTCCCAGCCCACCCACTCCATCGAGTCCAGGCCGGTCATCTCCACCCGGTGCAGGGCGATCCAGCCGGTGTAGAGGAGGGGGTAGAGCCCGAAGGCCCCGAAGACGAGGAAGAACGGGGCGATGTAGGCGTACGGGGACGCCTTGTCGTCGAACCGCCACAGCCGGCTGCGCCACAACTGCCGCCGTTCGCTGGGTGGTTCCTTCTTCGGGTCACGGGGCGGGGTCGCGTACGCATCCCGGGTGGGGGTCGAGGTTGCCACGGGCGGGGAGTCCTTCCCTGGGTGCGCCGACGGACGGCCGGGGCGGCTGGAGGGGTGGGCGGCTGGGGGCGGGCGCTTGGAGGGGCGGGCGGGCGGCGGGGCGGGCGGGTGTCGCCCGCCCGCCCCGGCGCGGGTCCGGCTCGGGCCGGTCCGGTCACGTGCGGAAGGTCAGCCGATGGCCTTGTCGATCGTCCGCACGGCCGCGTCCCAGGCGTCGTCGGGGCTGGTGCCGCGCTGCTCCATGTTGTTGATCTGGGTGGAGATGGAGTCCTTGATCACGCCGTCCTTCGGGCCGAGGACCGCCTCGGGGATGGACTTCGCGCCGTCGGCGTAGATCTGGCCGATGGGGGCGTTGTTGAAGTACGGCAGGGTCGCGTTCTTCACGTCGGGCAGGTCGTAGGCGCCCTGGTTGGACGGGAAGACGCCGATCGCCTTGAAGACGGCGGCCTGCTGCTCTGGGGCGGTCAGCCACTTGACGAGCTTGGTGGCCTCGGCGACGTTCTTCCCGGACTTCGGGACGGCGAGGAAGGAGCCGCCCCAGTTGGCGGAGGTGTCGCCGGGGGCGCTGGTGATGTCCCACTTGCCCTTGTTGGCGTCACCGGCGTAGGTGGAGATCTGGCCGGCCATCCAGGCGGGGCAGACGACGGTGGCGATGGTGCTCTTGCGCAGGGCCGCCTGCCACGGGTCCTCGAACTGGGCCAGGCCCTGCGTCAGCTTCTTGGACGCGGCCTCGGCGGCGAGCTTCCAGCCCTTCTCGACGCTGGCGCTCTTGTCGTAGATCGGCTTGCCGCTCGCGTCGTAGTACTGCTCGGGGCTGGAGCTGACCACGGCGTTGAACATGGCGCTCGCGGAGTCCATGAAGTACGTGCCCTTGGGGGCCTTCTTCTTGTACTGCTCGCCCAGGGCGAGGAAGTCCTCCCAGCCGCCCTCGGTCAGCTTCGCGACCTCCGCCCGGTCGGTGGGCAGTCCGGCCTTCTCGAACAGCTCACGGTTGTAGCAGAGGGACATGGGGCCGATGTCGGTCCCCGCGCCGATGACCGCACCGCTGGGGGCGGTGGCCTGCTTCGCCTTCCACGACACCCACTCGTCCACGCCGATCGCCTTGGAGAGGTCGGCGAAGGAGTCCGCCTTGGTGTCGACGATCTCCTTGATCCGGCCGACCTCGATGCCCTGGACGTCGGCGAGGCCGCTGCCGGAGTTCAGCTGCTGGAGGAGCTTGGGGTAGTAGTTCTTCTCCTCGGCGGTGGTGTCCTCCTTGACCGTGATCTTCGGGTTCAGCTCGTGATACTTCTCGAAGAGCCCGGCCTCCTTGTAGCCGAACTGCCCGAAGTCGGCCAGGGTCAGGGTGATGTTCCCGTCCGCGTCGGCTCCCTTGTCCGAATCGGACGAGCCGCCGCATCCGGTGAGGAGGAGGGCGGTGACCGTGAGGCCCGTGGTGGCCACGAAGGCGGTTCTCCTGCGTCGACCGGCAACGCTGCGGGTGATGCGCATTCCACTGCTCCTTGTTCCGGGAAGAGGAAGCGCGCGAGACCTTCCCCCAGAGTGGGAGCGCTCCCATGCGCCGTTGCCGGAAGGTTGCTGCCTGGAGGGGGTGGGTGTCAAGAGTTGAAGACGATTCCGTTGCCGAGGGATGTCCGGCGGGTCACCGAGGGGATGTTGGGCCGCCCTCCCGTCGGAAGGTGAACGGGGGCAGGTCGGGCCGGGCGAGCTGCCGGAGGACCCCACCCCTGTTAATTTCTCCTTTATGTACCTTTTGATCATCCTGGTCGCCGACACCAGCCCCGGTGAGTGAGGCGGGATGGGCGTCCTGCGCGACCATCCCGAACTGGCTCTCTTCTTCTGCCTCGCGGCCGGCTACCTCGTCGGCAAGCTCCGCGTCGGCCCGATCACGCTCGGCGGCATCTGCGGCACCCTGATCGTGTCGCTGTTGCTCGGCACCCGGCACATCAGCGTCGACGACGACGTCAAGACGGTCTTCTTCGCGCTGTTCATCTTCTCGCTCGGCTACATGGCCGGACCGCAGTTCTTCGCCAACCTCAACCGCAAGAGCCTGCGCTTCTTCACGCTCTGCCTGATCGAGCTGGTCTGCGTCCTGGGCATCGCCTACGGGCTCGCCAAGGCCTTCGACCTGGACGTGGGCACGGCATCCGGAATCCTCGCCGGGGCGGCCACCGAGTCCGCCGTCGTGGGGACGGCGACCGAGGCCATCGGCAAGCTGGAGGACCTGACCTCCGAGCAGATCAGCCAGTACCAGGGGCACGTGGCCACCGCGTACACGGTCTGCTACCTGTTCGGCCTGATCACCATCGTGCTCTACACCAGCCAGATCATGCCGATGCTGATGCGCATCAACCTGGCGGACGCCTCGCGCGAGCTGTGGGAGAAGATGCGCGGCGGTCAGGGCGGGCTGGAGTCCGACGAGCGCGAGGCGCTGCCCGGCATGGTCGGCCGGACCTATCTGGTGACGCTGGCGGACGGGCGGACCGTCGGCGGCCTGGAGAGCGCCCTGGGCGGCCGCATCACCGTCGAGGGCGTCAAGCGCGGCAGCAAGCTGCTGACGCCCTCTCCCGGCCTTGAGCTGACGCTCAGCGACCTGATCCAGGTGGTCGGGGAGCGGGCGGCCATCATCGAGGCGGGCCGGGAGATCGGCCCGGAGACCCCGGCGGTGCCGGGGCTCGACACCCCGCTGGCCACCAGTCAGGTCGCGGTCACCGAGAAGGAGACGATCGGCGCCACGATCGACCGGCTGGAGAAGCGCCATCCGGAGTTCCGCAAGGACGGCGTCTACGTCACCGACGTACTCCGCAACGACCAGCACCTGCCCGCCAGCGGGGAGACGGTCCTCGCCCGGGGCGACGTCCTCACCCTGGTCGGTGCCCGGGGCGGGCTGAACCGGCTCGTCGCGAAGCTCGGCGCGGTGGTGAAGAACGACGCCACCGACTTCATCTACCTCGGCTTCGGCATCGTGGCGGGCTCCCTGCTCGGCCAGATCGTCGTGAAGCTCGGGGACATCCCGATGTCGCTCGGCACCGGCGGCGGCTGTCTGATCTCCGGCCTGGTCTTCGGCTGGTTCCGCTCCCGCAGCCAGACCTTCGGGGCGTTTCCGCCGCAGGCCGCGAGCACGCTCAAGGACATGGGCCTGGCCGTCTTCATCGCCTGTACGGGGCTGGCGGCGGGGCCCCAGGCCTGGCCGCTGCTGAAGGAGTACGGGGCGCTGCTGCCGTTCGCGGGCATCGCCATGGTGCTGGTCCCGGCGACGATCTCCCTGGTCGTCGGGCGCAAGCTGCTGAAGATCGAGAAGCCGCTCCTGATCGGCGCGATCGCCGGACAGCAGTGCTCGACCCCGGCGATCACCTCCATCACCCAGGTGGCCCAGAGCTCCGTACCGCTTCTCGGCTACACGATCACGTACACGCTCTCGAACTTCCTGCTGCCGCTGACCGGGCCCATCCTCGTCGGCGTACTGGGGGCGTGACGTGATCGACTTCCTGAACCGGAACATCTTCCAGCCCCACCCCGAGCTGCTCGTCTTCCTCGTGGTCGCGTTCGGCTTCCTGCTCGGGAAGGTCCGCTACCGGACGATCGCGCTGGGCGCGGTGACGGGCTGTCTGGTCGCCGGGCTGCTGCTCGGGGCCCAGTTCGAGGTCCAGATCGACGACACGGTGAAGAACCTGTTCTTCATCATGTTCCTGTTCGCCCTGGGCTACCGGGTCGGCCCGCAGTTCTTCCGGGGGCTGAAGAAGGACGGGCTGCCGCAGGTCGTCAACGCGGTGGTCGTCTGTGTGACCGGGCTGCTGGTGTCGTGGCTCTTCGCCAACCTGCTCGGTTACGGTCCCGGGCTCGGCGCCGGCCTGATGAGCGGGGCGCTGACCCAGTCGGCCGCGATCGGGGTCGCCCAGGACGCGATCGGCACCCTGCCGGGGCTCTCCCCCGACGAGGTGAAGACCCAGGAGAACCTGGTCGCCGTCGGGTACGCGGTGACGTATCCGCTCGGCACCATCCTGTGCGCGATGCTCCTGGCCAACGTGCTGCCCCGGCTCTACCGCCGTGACCTGGCGAAGGAGAGCGCGAAGCTGGCGGCGGAGCTGGACGCGCCGGACGAGAGCCCGGACGAGGGCGAGGGCTACTACGAGGTGGTGCTGCGCGCGTACAGCGTTCAGCGGCCCGATCTGGTGGGCCGCTCGGTGGCGGACTTCGAGGAGCAGCAGAAGGCGCTGGGCCGCCGGGTCTACCTCACCGGGATCCGCCGCGACGGCACGGTCCTGGAGCACGACCAGTCCCGCACGCTGCGCCTCGGCGACACCGTCGCGGTCAGCGCCATCCGGGGGGACCTGGTGGAGTTCGACGCGGTGACGCACATCGGGTCCGAGGCCGACGACGTGACGTTGCTGGGCTACCGCACCGAGACGCTGCACGTCGTCGTCTCGGAGAAGGCACAGCTGGGCCGGACCGTGGAGGAGGTGCGGCGGGAGCCGTTCATGGTCGGCGTGTACATCGACAGGCTGTACCGGGCGGGGGCGGTCTTCCCCTACCGGCTGTCCACGAAGCTGGAGCGCGGCGACACGCTCGTCCTCACCGGCCCGGAACGCCTGGTCGGACCGGCGGGGAAGGCGCTGGGCAAGCCCGTCCCGACGAGCTTCGCGACGGACATGGTCTGGGTCGGCCTCGGCATCTTCCTGGGCGGCTGCATCGGTATTCCGGCGCTGACGGCGGGCGGGGTGCCGATCTCCCTGTCGACCTCGGGCGGCGGGCTGATCATGGGGCTCGTCTTCGGCTGGATCCGCGGCAAGTACCCGACGTACGGGAACGTGCCGCCCGGCGCGCAGTGGTTCATGGACACGCTGGGGCTCTGCCTGTTCGTGGCCGTCGTCGGCATCAACGCCGGGCCCGGTTTCACCAGCGGGCTTTCCACGGCCGGCTGGGGGCTGCTGCTCCTCGGCGCGGTCGCCACCGTCGTGCCGCTGATCGTCGGGTTCCTGGTCGGGCACTACGTGCAGAAGATCCGCTTCCCGGTCCTGATGGGCGTCCTGGCGGGCGGCCAGACCACCACGGCGGCGATCGGCGCCGTCAACGAGACCTCGAAGTCCCAGATCCCCACCCTCGGTTACACCATCCCGTACGCCGTCGGCAACGTGCTGCTGACGGTGTGGGGCGCCGTGATCGTCCTGCTCAACCACTGACCCGCTACGGAGTGGACACCATGCCCAAGACCAGCATCAGCCGGGAAGAGATCCGGTCGTTCGCCCAGCTCTCCCCGTTCGAGCTGAAGGACAAGTTCATCCAGATCGCGACGGCCGCGCAGAGCGATCAGCCGGGTCAGAAGGGGAAGTCGACCCGGACGATGCTGAACGCGGGCCGCGGCAACCCGAACTGGGTGGCCACGGGGCCCCGCGAGGCATACCACGCGCTCGGTTACTTCGCGCTGTCGGAGTCCCGCCGGGTGTGGACGGCCGACAACCTGGGCGGCATGCCGGAGGAGTCGGGGTCCGCGGAGCGCTTCGAGCACTTCGTCCGTACACACCCGGAGCTGCCGGGCATCGAGCTGCTGAAGGCGAGCGTGGACCTGGCGGTGAAGCGGTTCGGTTTCGACCGGGACGCGTTCGTGCACGAGCTGGCGGACTCCTCGATCGGCGACAACTACCCCGTACCGGACCGGATCCTGCACCACACCGAGCAGATCGTGCGCGGCTACATCGCGGACGAGATGTTCGACCACCGGCCGCCGGAGGGGCAGACGTTGAGCCTGTTCGCGACCGAGGGCGGCACGGCGGCGATGTGTTACGTCTTCGACTCGCTGATGAAGAACGGGATCCTGGCGAAGGGCGACCGGATCGCCCTGATGGTGCCGGTGTTCACCCCGTACCTGGAGATCCCGGAGCTGGACACGTACGACTTCGACGTGGTGCGGGTGGAGGCGAGCCTGTTCACGGAGACCGGGGTGCGGCAGTGGCGCTACCCGGAGGAGGAGATCGCCAAGCTGGCGGACCCGTCGGTGAAGCTGGTCTGCTGTGTCAACCCGAGCAACCCGCCCTCCCTGGCGCTCTCCACCCGGGTCTCCGAGCAGATCGTCTCCATCGTCGGGGAGCGGAACCCGAACCTGATCATCGTGACCGACGACGTGTACGGGACCTTCGTGGAGGGCTTCCGCTCGCTCGCGGCGGATCTGCCGCGCAACACGCTGCTCGTCTACTCCTACTCCAAGCACTACGGGGCGACGGGGTGGCGGCTCGGAGTGATCGCGCTGCACGACGACAACGTGATCGACGCGATGCTGGCGGAACAGGACAGGGAGCAGAAGGACCGGCTGAACAAGCGTTACGGCACCCTGTCGTTGGAGCCGGAGAAGATCCGGTTCATCGACCGGCTGGTGGCGGACTCCCGGCAGGTGGCGCTGAATCACACGGCGGGTCTGTCGCTGCCGCAGCAGATGATGATGGTGCTGTTCTCGCTGTTCGACATGTTGGACGAGGGCCAGGCCTACAAGCACCGGATCCGGGCGATCGTCCAGCAGCGGCTCGAACTCCTGCTGGAGGGCGCGCACATGAAGGTCTCGGAGGACCCGAAGCGGGCGGCGTACTACATCGAGCTGGACCTGCTGGCCGAGGCGGAGCGCGTGCACGGGAAGCCGTTCGCCGACTTCCTGGAGAAGAACTACGAGCCGGTCGACCCGCTGTTCCGGCTGGCCGAGCAGACCTCGGTGGTGCTGCTCAACGGCGGCGGCTTCGACGGACCGGAGTGGTCGGTGCGGGTGTCGCTGGCCAACCTGGACGATCTGGACTACCTGAAGATCGGCCACCAGCTGCGGGCGATCTTCGACGCGTACGCCCAGGAGTGGCGGGCCTAGGGGTGTCTTGTCGATCAGGCCGGATCAGGGAGCGGGGTCCGGTGCCGTGCATCGCAAGGCGGAGGAGGGAGTCATGGCGGAGCCATGGCGAGTGACGACAACGCCGCGAGGTGCGGTGCCGGACCCCGCGAGCCCGGCCTGATCGGCAAGACACCCCCCAGGCCGGGTGAGGTGCACGCCCCGGCCGGAGGTGGGGTGGGGTCCGGCCGGGACGCGCGGTGGGGGGCGATGGTGCGGTTGGGGGGCCCGAGGGGGACGTACGGGCTACTGGGTGCCGGTTTCCCCACCGCCACCGGGGCGACCGGTGGCGGCGGGGGCCGGCGTGGGGGTCTGTACCGCCGACGAGGAGGTACGAGGAACACGCTAGCGGCAACGGAACGGACAAAGACGGCGTTACGGACCGCAGTTGATGTTCTTAGGACGGGCTTAAGGAACCCATCGGCGCGGGTTAATGCTGGGGGCCGGGGGCGGGCGTGGTCCGGGGTTCCTTACGCCGCTGCCAGCCGGCCCGGCGGCCGACCCGGCGGCCGTGACCGCGCCGGCCGCGCTCGGGGCGGCTGCCGTACAGGCCGATCCAGATCCGGACCTCCGTGCCGCCGAGGACGGACCGGCCGATGCGCAGGTCGCCGCCGGTGGACTCGGCGACCCGGCGCACGATGTCGAGGCCGAGGCCGGTGGAGCCGACGGACCCGCTCGCGGCGTCGCGCCCGCTGGTGCCCCGGGCGAGGGCGGCCTCCGGGTCCGAGATCCCGGGGCCGGCGTCGGAGACGAGCACGATGACCGCGTCGCCGCTGTGGTGGACGTCGACGGAGAAGGCGGTGCCCTCGGGGGTGTGGCGGAAGACGTTGCCGAGCAACGCGTCCAGGGCGGCGGCCAGTTCGGGGCGGGCCACGGGGATGCGCACCGTACGGTCGACTCCCGCGAGGCGCACCTCGCGGCCCTCGTCCTCCGCGAGCGCCGACCAGAAGCCCATGCGTTCGCGGATCACCTCGGAGGCGTCGCAGCCCGCCCCCGCCTGCCCGCCCGGGGACTGCGGGCGCTGCTCGCGGGCCGTCCGGATGATCGTGTCGACCTCGCGCTCCAACTGCTGGACCGCCGCCCGGGTCTGTTCGGCCGCCGGACCCTCGCCGAGGGACGCGGCGTTCAGCCGGAGCACGGTGAGCGGGGTGCGCAGCCGGTGCGAGAGGTCGGCGGCCAGCTCGCGTTCGTTGGCCAGGAGCTGGACGACCTGGTCGGCCATGGAGTTGAACGCGACGGCGGCGGACCGTAGTTCGGTGGGGCCGTCCTCGGGGACCCGGGTGCCCAGGCGGCCCTCCCCCAGGTCCTGGGCGGCGCTCGCGAGGTGCTGGGCGGGCTGCACCATCCGTACGCCGAGCCGGTCGGCGACCGCGACCGAGCCGACGATCAGCGCGACGCCGACGCCCGCCAGCGTCAGCCACGCGGTGGCGACCCCGTGGGAGACCTCGCCCTCGGGGACGAACACCTCGACGACGGCGATGTCCCCGGTGCCCAGCGCGGTCGGCTGGAGGAGCGCGAAGCCGCCGGCGACCTCGGTGATGGAGGCGCGCCCGGCCTTGCGCACGGTCGCCACGTCCTTGGGGGTGGCGCGCCGGGTGCCGATGTCCAGGGGCCCTCCCTCGGCGGGGACATGGACGGCGAGGTGTCCCCGGTCGCCCGGTTCGGTGGACAGGACGGCCCGGGTCAGCTCCTCGCGGTCGGTGGTGATGGAGAGCGTCGGGGCGATCATCGCGGCCTGGCGTTCGGCGTCGGAGAACGCCCGGTCGCTGGCCATCTCCCGGATGACGAGTCCGAGCGGCACGGCGAAGGCGATGACGACCATGGCGGTGACCGCGAGGCAGACCTTGACCAGGGCCCATCTCATGCGGGCGGCTCCGTGAACGGCGTGTCGACCGGAGTACCGGCCGGGGCTTCGGTCCTGGCATCGGCCGGTACTCCGGGCCTGGCATCGGCCGGGGCATCGGCCGGCGGCTGGAGCTTCACGCCGACGCCCCGCAGCGTGTGCAGATAGCGCGGCCGGGCGGCGGTCTCGCCGAGCTTGCGGCGCAGCCAGGACAGATGGACGTCGATGGTCTGGTCGTCGCCGTAGGACTGCTGCCAGACCTCGGCCAGCAGCTCCTTACGGGCGACGACCACACCGGGCCGCCCGGCCAGGAAGGTGAGCAGGTCGAACTCGCGTCGGGTCAGGTCGAGTTCGGCCCCGTCCAGCTCGGCGGTGCGGCGCAGCGGGTCGATGGAGAGCCCGCCGACGCGGATGACCCTGGGCGGCGGCGCCTCACCGCCGGCGGCGCGCGAGCGGCGCAGCACGGCGGCCATCCGGGCGGAGAGGTGCTCGACGGAGAACGGCTTCGTCAGGTAGTCGTCGGCGCCGTCGTTGAGCAGCCGGACGATCTCGCTCTCGTCGTCCCGGGCCGTGGCGATGATCACGGGCACATCGGTGATGGACCGCAGCATCTTCAGCGCCTCGGCGCCGTCCAGGTCGGGCAGCCCGAGGTCGAGGATGACCACGTCGAAGCGGAAGTGCGCGACCTCGCGCAGCGCTTCGAGCGCGGTGCCCACGCTCCGTACCGTGTGGGAGGCCTCACTGAGGTGCCGGATGAGGGCGGAACGTACGAACTGGTCGTCCTCGACCACGAGCACACTTGCCATGGGCGGCACCGTACGCCATGCCGACGGGCCCGGTCCCGGTCCCGCCGGAAACCTCCGTAAAGGCCGGAGAAGAGCGGTTGTTCACGACCTCCGGGGGCCGGCGGGGCGGGCCGCGTGGTGCAGGATGTGCCGATGCAACGAGGACTCGTACACGCGCTGGCGTGGACGCTCGCCACCGGCGCGGCGGTCACGCTCTCCTGGTGGGGCGTGCACACGGTCATGACCGGGACGGCCTACGACCCGCCCCGGGCCGTGCCGGTGTCCGTGGGTTCGGGGCCTCCTCAGCGCATCGGGCAGAGCACCGGGGAGCCGCTCGTCTCCTCGACGCACCGGACCTCCCCTTCCCCCTCCCCCTCTCCCTCCGCCTCCTCGCGCACCGGCGGGGCGAGCCCCTCGCCGTCGGCCCCGCGCCCCTCCCGTACGCCGTCGGCCACCCCGGCGAAGCCGCCCGCGCCCGCGAACTCGGGCGAGGTGAAGAGCTATCGCACCGACGGCGGCCGGGCAGTGTTCGAGCTCGGCAGGCGCTCGGCGAAGCTCGTCTCGGCGACGCCGGAGCCGGGCTGGTCGATGCAGGTGTGGACGAACGACGCGTGGATCCGGGTGGACTTCAGCGACGGGGGCGGGGAGAGCGGGACGACGTACTCGGTGTTCTGCACCTGGAACGGGACTCCGCCGACGGTGCAGGTCGTCGAACCGTGATCAGGGTCGCACCAGGGGCCGTCACGGGTTCTCGAAGACGGACGGCGGCGGCGCGGGCGACGGTTTGGCCGCCGCGTCGGTGACGACGGCCGCGCCGCCGGTGAAGTCGGTGAGCGCGCGGCCGTGTTCGACGCGGCCGGGGTGCGGGTCGCTCGCCACCCGGCGGGTGAACTCCGCGACCGGGAGCGCCACGGCCGAGGCGAGCAGGACCGCGTTGCCGAAACGGCGGCCCCGCCACACCACCGGGTCGGCGGCCAGCGCCAGTTCGGGGAAGACGGCGGCGGCGGTGGCGACCTGGCCGCGCAGATGGGCGAGCGGAGGGCCGTCGGCGAGGTTGGCGGCGTACCGCCCTTCGGGCTTCAGGACCCGGCGCACCTCCGTGAGGAATTCGACGGAGGTCAGGTGGGCGGGGGTACGGGCACCGCTGAACACGTCCGCGACGATCAGGTCGGCCCAGCCGTCCGGGAACCTGCCGAGCCCCTCGCGGGCGTCGGCGGCCCGGACCCGGACCCGGGCCTGGGGGTCCAGCGGGAGGCGGTCGCGGACGAGCTGGACGAGGGGCGCGTCGAGCTCGACGATCTGCTGGGTCGAGCGGGGGCGGGTCGCGGCGGCGTACCGGGCGAGGGTGAAGGCGCCGCCGCCCAGATGCAGGACGTGCAGCGGCTGGAGCGGGGGTGCGGCGAGGTCGATGACGTGGCCGAGGCGGCGCTGGTAGGCGAACGAGAGGTGCCCGGGGTCGTCGAGGTCCACGTGGGACTGCGGGGCGCCGTCGATCAGGAGCGTCCAGGCGCCCGGGCGTTCCCGGTCGGGTATGAGCTCGGCGAGTCCGCCGCCGACCTGCTGGGAGACCGGCTCCCGCTCGGCCCGGCCGGATCCCCGGCCGCTGCCCTGACGCCCCTTCGCGCCGTCGGCTCCGCCCTTGCCCGCGGCCTTGTTACGGCCGGCCGCCTTGCCCTTGCCCGCGGCCTTGTCCTTGCCGTGGGCCGGCGCTCCTCGACGTGCCACGTTCGCTGGTCCTTGCTGGTGGGGGCCCGGGTCGCCGGCCGCGCGGGGGTGTTCCGCCCGTCCGTCCATTATGGGCTCAGCAGCAGTTGTCGGCCGCCTCGATCAGCCGGGCGGCCTGGTCGAGGGCGGCGCGGAGCACGGCCGGATCGGTGACCGGGGCGTCCTCGGCGGGCGGGAGCAGCCAGCCGGAGCCGGGGCCGGGCGGCTCGGCGGGGATGCGCAGCCCACGGCCGTCGGTCCGCGTACAGGCGCTGCCCGGTACGTCCCAGGCGTCGGCGGTGCCCGGCGGAACGAGGAATCCGAGGGTGTCGCAGGCGCCGTCGTGCAGGACCGGGCCGACGGGCTCCTGGTCCCGTCCGCGGCGGAGGATGTCGACGGCCTCCAGCCCCTGCCGGGCGGGGACCGTGACGAGGTCCAAGGACTGGTCCCCCCGCGCCGGGGCCATCGGTTTCGTCGAGGTCGTCCGTGAGCCGGTCTCCCTGCCGAGATGCAACAAGGGAACCCCTCCTCTCATCGCCGAACGGAGCCACGCTCCGTCTCCACATGGACCAACGCCCCCGGTGCGTCAAGGGCTACGGCCCCACACCGCCGCAAAGGGTGGCAGTTCATGGCAGATCGTGGACGTTATGCGCCTTTCGTAACGAAATGCATCGTGTGCGCTCCGTCACAGCGGGTACGTTCTTGCTCCGCCGGGGCACTTGGATCCATGGGCCTCGGCCGCACCAGAGAGGGGCCGGCCATGGTGGCGACAGCGGCAGTTCCCAACCTCGCCTTCCGTCAGCTGCGCGGGCAGCGTTCCGCCGGGGAGTTCGCGGCGGCCGTCCGCAGAGCGGCGCGGGAGATCGGGGAACAGGTCGCGTGCGACGCCCGCTACATCGGGCGCGTGGAGTCCGGGGAGATCCGCTGCCCCAACTACGCCTACGAGCGCGTGTTCCTGCACATGTTCCCGGGGGCGTCCCTGGCCGACCTGGGGTTCTCGGACCGCGAGAGCGTACGGGGGCGGGGTGCCCGGGTCGTGTCCGAACCGCCGCCCGCGACGGAGGCGGCGACTTCGGGCTCTTCCTCTTCCTCTCTCCCTTCCGGCCCCGCCCGTCTCCACCGCGACACCGAAACCGACGACATCCCCGAGGAGAGCGACGTGCTGCGTCGCGTGTTCATGACGAGCGGCACCACCACGGTGGCGGCCGCTTCCCTGGGTCTCGGCGGGGCGCCCGCCTCCGCCGCCCGGGTCTCTCTGCCCGCGCAGCGCCGGGTCGGCGAGGCGGAGGTGAACGCCGTCGAGAAGGCCGTACGGCAGATCCGGCTGCTGGACGACCGGCACGGCGCGGACGGGCTCTACCGGCGGGCCGCCCAGCCGCTGCGCGCGGCGTACGAGCTGCTGGACGCCGGGACCACCGCACGGCGCGCCACCTCGGACCGGCTGCACGCGGGCGCGGGCGAGCTGGCCATCTCGGTGGGCTGGCTGGCCCACGACTCGGGCCGCTTCGACGACGCCCGCTCGCACTACGCGGAGGCGCTGGCCACGGCGCGGCTGGCCGGGGACGCGGGACTTGAGGCGCACGCGTTCTGCAACACGTCGTTCCTGGCCCGGGACGCGGGGCGGCCCCGGGAGGCGGTACGGGCGGCGGAGGCCGGCCAGCGGGCCGCGCGCACGCTGGGGTCGCCCCGGCTGCTGGCCCTGCTCGCGCTGCGGGAGGCGGGGGGCCGGGCGGGGCTCGGGGACCGGACGGGGTGCGACCGGGCGATCGGGCGGGCCCGGGCGGCGTTCGACCGGGGGCCGACGACGGGTGATCCGGAGTGGATGAGCTTCTTCCGGGAGGCGGAGCTGGAGCTGCTGGAGGCGCAGTGCTGGTCGGCGCTGGGCGACTGGTCCCGTGCCGCGCGGCACGGGCGGCGGGCGACGACGCTCCAGGACGCGCACTTCACCCGGAACCTGGCGCTGTACCGGGCCCAGCTCACGGGCGACCTGGCCCGGGCGGGGCGGGTGGACGAGGCGGCGGCGACGGGGCACCAGGTGCTGGACCTGCTGACCCGGGTCCAGTCCTCGCGGATCCGGGGGATGTTGGCGGGGGCGGCGCGGGTGCTGGAGCCGCGGGCCGGGGCGGGCCCGGTGGCCGCCTTCCTGACCCGCCACCAGGGGTCGCCCCCGGCCCCGCCCGGCGCGGGCGGCGGCCACCCAGGCCGGTAGCGACCCCTCGGCCTGTCTCGGTCCGGCCCGCCCCGCGGGCCCCTCTTGGCCTGTCCGCGGCCACCTCGGCACGTCCCGGGGTGCGAAACCCAGCCCGTCCGGCGCTTGAGGACGGAACGGGCGAGCACCTTCCGGGGTGCAAAACCCTCCCGGGACGCGCAACCCAGCCCGTCCGGCGCTTGAGGACGGAACCGGCAAGCACCTTCCGGGGTGCTGATCAGGGCCTCCCGCGCCACGGGACCGTGGAGATCCCGCCCACCGGACGAAGGCTTCCGTCCTCAATCGCCGGACGGGCTTGAGTGCGCCCGGGCCTCGGCCCCAAGCGCCGGGCGGGCTGGGGTGGGCACGGCTTCGGCCCCAAACGCCGGACGGGCTTGGGTGGGCTCGGATGGGCCCGGGTGGGCCCGGGTGGGGCGTCAGCGGTCCAGGTGGCCCGTGTCGTTCCAGCGTTCCACGGCCGGCAGGCCGTACGCCCAGCCCAGGACCGACAGCGACGTCGGGTCCAGGCGGATGCGGGCGCCGAAGGACAGGTCCTCGCCCAGCCATCGCGCGCCCAGCGCCCGCAGGATGTGGCCGTGGGCGAAGACCAGGACGTCCCGGTCCGCCGAGCGGGCCCAGGCGACGATCTCGTCCGCGCGGGCGGTGACGTCGGCGACGGACTCCCCGTCCGGGACCCCGTCGCGCCAGATCAGCCAGTCGGGCCGGTCCGCCTTGATCTGGGCCGGCGTCAGGCCCTCGTACGCCCCGTAGTCCCATTCCATCAGCGCGTCCCACGGCACGGCCCGCTCCCCGAACCCGGCGATTCGGCAGGTCTCGGCGGCCCGGACGAGCGGGCTGGTGCGGACCTCGACGCCGGGCAGCCCCGCCCAGGGCGCCCGGTGCAGCCGCTCGCCGAGGAGCTTCGCGCCCTCGCGCCCGTCGTCCAGGAGCGGGATGTCCGTCCTGCCGGTGTGGTTGCCCCGGACCGACCACTGGGTCTGGCCGTGCCGGGCGAGCAGGATGCGCGATGCCATGAAAGCTCTCCCTGGAACGTTGGTGCTGTCGGGCCCTTCCATCATCCCGTACCGCCCCGGCAGGCAACCTCCCGGGCCGTGCGGGCGTCCCATCCTGAGCAGCGCCCCGGCCGGGAGTTCGGACCAGGGCGGGACCGCTGCGTACGGGATGTCCGGCAGGGGGCCCCCGGGGGAGACGGCGGCACGGTGCCGCCGTACGGTTGAACGTTCGTCGTCGGCCGCATGAACATGGGGAGAGCTACCGGATGCCGCACGCCACCGCGCCGCCCGCGACCGGTCATCGGCCCCGCTGGTGGACGGAGCTGCCACTGATCGCGGTGGTGTACGCGCTGTATTCGGTGGGCCGGCTCCTGGTGCGCGGCGATGTGTCGACGGCGGTCGACCACGGCCTGGCGATCCTGCGGCTGGAACAGGCGCTGTACCTCAACGCCGAGCAACCGCTGAACCGTCTCTTCACCAGCACCCCGTCGCTCGGCATACCCGCCGACTTCGCCTATGCCTCCCTGCACTACCTGGTCACCCCGGCCGTCCTCATATGGATGTTCCGGCGCAGGTCGGCCGCGTACCGGGCGGCCCGGGTCTGGCTGATGAACTCCACGCTGCTGGGGCTGGTCGGCTTCACGCTGATGCCGACGTGCCCGCCCCGGCTGCTGGACGCGAGCCACGGCTTCGTCGACACGATGGCGCAGTACAGCGCGTACGGCTGGTGGGGCGAGGGGGCGAGCGCCCCGCGCGGGCTGAGCGGGATGACCAACCAGTACGCGGCGATGCCCAGCCTGCACGTCGGGTGGTCCCTCTGGTGCGGGATCCTGCTGTGGCGGCACGGTCGCCATCCCCTCGTACGGGCGGCGGGCATCGTCTATCCGCTGATCACCACGGTCATCGTGATGGGCACCGCCAACCACTACTTCCTGGACGCCGTCGCGGGCGCCGCGGTGATGGGCGTCGGAGCCCTGCTGGTCAGGTCCGTCGTACGGATCGCCGACCGGTTCAAGGCGTGGGGCGCGGCGCGGTTCACCGGGCCGGCCGCCGTCCTGTTCGCGGGCGGCGGCGGGGGCGGCCGGAGCACCGTCGCCGGCTCCGTATCCGCGGGCGTGCCCCCGAATGTCAGTACCGGATGCAAGACTTCCCCGGGTGAGCGAATCCCCGGCCAGCGGACCACCTCCGCAGATCCCCCCGGCACGGCAGTCAGCGGCACAACAGCCGGCGACGACGCCGACGCGGCCGCGAGCGACGACGCTCCGTCAGCGGCTCGCTGAGCTGCGCGGCCCGTCCGTCCAACCGCACCCGCTCGACGCGAGAGCCCTGGCCGCTCTCGCCGCCAACCCCGGCTGCAAGCGGCGGGCCCTGCTCGACGGCGCCGGGGTGGACAAGGGCGTGCTGGCCACCGCGCTCGGCTCTCCCGCCCCCTTCGGGCAGTCCCAGTTCGCCTTCATGCGGGGCAACGCGTTCGAGGCGAAGGTCAAGGCCGACGGCGGGGCGGAGCTGCTGCGCCTGCTGTACGAACGGCTCGGCGGCGGGGCCGAGGCCCCGGCCGGGGACGCCGCCACGCCGGATCTGAGCGCCGCCGGTCCCGAGGGCCGTGCCGCGCGCACCGCGCTCGCGCTGCGCGAGGCCACGGCGGCGGGCGGCTGGGCGCTGCTGGACCATCCGATGCTGGCCCTGGAGGTGGCGGGTTCCCCCGCCTATCTGGAGCCCGACGCGGTCGTGGTGCACCCCGACGGCCGGTGGACGGTGGTCGAGATCAAGTCGTTTCCCATGATCGACGCGTCGGCCGACCCGTCGAAGGTCGGCGCCGCCGCCCGGCAGGCCGCGGTGTACGTGCTGGCGCTGGAGCGGGTCGCGGCGGTCACCGAGGGTGCGGAGGTCGGGCACCGGGTGCTGCTGGTCTGCCCCAAGGACTTCTCGAACCTGCCGACCGCCTCCGTCGTGGACGTACGCAAGCAGCGCGCCGTGACCCGCCGGCAGCTGACCCGGCTGACGCGCGTCGAGGACATCGCGGCGGGGCTGCCGGAGGGGACGACGTTCGATCCGGCGTGCCCGCCCGAGGAGCTGGACGCCGCCGTGGCGGCGGTGCCCCCGGCCTACGCCCCGGAGTGCCTGGCCGCCTGCGAGCTGGCCTTCCACTGCCGGGCCGGGTCCCGGGCCGAGGGGGCCGTGGAGACACTGGGCCGCAGTGTGCGCGGTGAGCTGGGCGGGCTGACCACGGTGGCCGGGGTGCTGGCCGCCGCGGCGGGCAAGGAGGGCGATCCCGACGATCCGACGGTCGACGCGCTGCGCCGGGCCGCCGCCCTGCGCGCCGAGGCACTGGAGAGTGCGGAGGCTCTGCGCGCCGGGACACGGGGAAGCGCCTCCGTGCCGCGTGACGGGGCGCCGGAGGGTGCGGCCGCATGTCGCTGATCACCACCCTGGCCCGGCTGGAGGCCGTCGACACCGGCCGCGCCCAGCCGCTGGCGACCGTCCGGCACCGTCATCTCACCGACCGGCCCCTCGTGCTGGTGCCGCTGACCACCGCCGGTGAGGCCGGGGCCCCGCTCGGGGCGCTGGTCGGCACGGACCGGGAGGCGCCCCGGCTGCTGGCCGTCGCCCAGCCCCGCGACCGGGACCTGCGCTTCGCGTTCCTGGCCGAGCTGGCGGAGGCCGTCCTGCCGCACATCGAGGCGTACGCGGACGTCGTCGAGCCCGCCGAGCGCAATGAGACGGACCCGGCGACCGGCAAGAAGGCCAAGGTCGAGGTCGAGCTGTGCACCGACGCGGCGCAGCTGATCGTGCCGAGCCGGGCGGGCGTCGAGTTCGTCCGGCTGCTGGGCCGGTCCATGCGGTTCCGCCGTACCGCCGAGGACGATCCGGACACCCCGTATCCGGCCCCGGCGCGGGTTCCGCTCCTCGGCCGCTGGCTGACGCACTACGGGGAGCGGGCCCGGGTGCCCGGCTCCGCACTGCTGCCCGCCGTCACGGATCTGCTGAACCGGCACTGGGCGACCGGGCAGAGCAGCCTGGAGGACCAGCACCTGGGCGCGCTGCTGGCCTGGGTCGATCCGCCGGCCGGCTCCTCGGGGGCCGAGGCGGCGCTCCGGGCCGAGCTGGCCCGGGACGGGGAGGGCCAGTTGCTGTGCCCGCCGGCGGGTCCGGCCACCGACCCGGACTTCGACAACCGTCTCCTCGCCCCGGCGATCGAGCGGTACGACCGGGCGCGCACGGCGCTCGCGTCGGCCGAGGACGGGCTCGCCGCCGATGCCCGCCTGGGTGAGCTGAGCGCCGCCGAGCGGGAGATCCGCTCGCTGCTGGCGCGGGTCATGCTGCCGACCTGGGACGCGGTCTGGCGGGGTCTCGACCTGCTGCGGGAGCTGCCCGAGGGGTCCCGGGCCGAGGACCGCTGGACCCGGGACCGGTGGTCGTTCACCGCGCACCGGGACCGGGTGCGTTCGGGCGAGCCGCCGCAGCCGCGCCGTGACGACGCGGTGACGGCGGCCCAGAAGCTGGCCTCCCGGGAGACCGCCCAGGCCCAGCTGGAGGCGCAGGAGGCGCTGGACGATCCGCTGGTGCTGGCGGGACGGCGGCTGGCGGGCGAGGCGTTCCTCGCCACGGTGTCCGAGGTGGAGATGGCGTACACCGAGTCCAAGCGGCCCTCGCCGCGCCCGCTGGTCACGGTCCGCACGGACGAGCGTCCGCACCTGGCCGAGCGGACGAAGGTCTACCGCTCGCTGGAGCGCAAGCCGCAGACGGCGGAGTTCGTGCGGTACGCGGACGGGCCGCCGGCCGACGACGGGGAGGTTTTGTTGGTACTGCGGATCCTGGACCGGATGGGCCGGGGCAAGGAGCCCGCGCCCGGTTCGGTGCCGGAGCCGGGCGAGCGGATCGCCTGGACCCTGTTCGAGCACGACCAGCGCGGCGGCCCGAAGCTTCCGGACCCGGAGGAGACGCCGTGGACCCACGGCGGTCCGCCGGGCGCGGACGCCGCCGAGCGCGCGGAGCGACCCGACCCCGTGACCCCGGAGGACCTGCTGTGACGACCGCCGTCTGTGAGGGCCTGCTGTGATGACAACCGTCTTCGACCCGGGCGCGGAGGCGGCGCGCGCGACCGGCGCGATCCTCGACGACACCCTCCGCGGCAGTGCCCGGGGCATCGTCGTGGACTCGCCCCCCGGCGCGGGGAAGTCGACGCTGGTGGTCCGGGCGGCCCTGGAGCTGGCCGCCGCGGGGCATCCGCTGATGGTGATCGCGCAGACCAACGCCCAGGTCGACGACCTGGTGGTGCGGCTCGCGGAGAAGGACCCGGAGCTGCCGGTGGGCCGGCTCCACAGCAGCGACTCCGACCCGTACGACAAGGTCCTGGACGGGCTCGCCAACGTCACGAAGTCGGCAAAGGCGGCGGATCTGGCCGGGCTCGACGTGGTGATCTCGACGGCCGCCAAGTGGGCGCACGTGAAGAACGTGGAGCCGTGGGGGCACGCGATCGTCGACGAGGCGTACCAGATGCGTTCCGACGCGCTGCTGGCCGTGGCCGGGCTGTTCGAGCGGGCGCTGTTCGTCGGGGACCCGGGCCAGCTGGACCCGTTCTCGATCGTCGGCGCCGACCAGTGGGCGGGACTGAGCTACGACCCGTCCGCGAGCGCGGTGTCCACGCTGCTCGCGCACAATCCGGAGCTGCCGCAGCACCGGCTGCCGGTGTCGTGGCGGCTCCCGGCGTCGGCGGCCCCGCTGGTGTCGGACGCGTTCTACCCGTACACGCCGTTCCGCAGCGGTACGGACCACGGGGACCGGAAGCTCTCCTTCGGGGTGGCGTCGGACGGTTCGGGGCCCGACCGGGTGCTGGACGAGGCGGCGGAGTCCGGGTGGGGGCTGCTGGAGCTGCCCGCCCGGCACACCCCGCGCACCGATCCCGAGGCGGTACGGGCGGTGGCGCTGGTGGTCCGGCGGCTGCTGGACCGGGGCGGGGTCGCGACGAGCGAGCGGGCCGAGGGGCCGGTGCCGGTGACGGCGGACCGGGTGGCGGTCGGCACGGCCCACCGGGACCAGGCGGCGGCGGTGCGGGCGGCCCTCGCGGAGCTGGGCGTCACGGGGGTGGCGGTGGACACGGCCAACCGGCTCCAGGGCCGCGAGTTCGACGTCACGGTGGTGCTGCACCCGCTGTCGGGGCGTCCCGACGCGACCGCGTTCCACCTGGAGACGGGCCGCCTGTGCGTGCTGGCCTCGCGGCATCGGCACGCCTGCGTGGTGGTGTGCCGGGAGGGGGTGGCGGACCTGTTGGACGAGCACCCGTCCACGGAGCCGGTGCAGCTGGGCGTCACGGTGAAGTTCCCCGACGGCTGGGAGGCGAACCACGCGGTGCTGGCCCACCTCTCGGAACGCCGGGTCCGGTGGCGGCCCTGAGCCGGGGACGCGTGCCGGCCGCCCTGGGCCCGGTGCGCGTCCCGGCCCTGCCGCCCAGCGTGGGAGACGCTTCCCCGCGCCCCCGCCGTGCGCCCCGGCCCCCTTGCGCGGGGTTGGACAATGGAGGGTGGCCGTCCGGATCCTCCGGTCATCAGGTCGTCCGAGGGAGGAACACCACATGACACAGTCCGAGCGGAACGAACGGCAGCGGCTGCGCCCCGCGCCGCTGCTTTTCGAGCCGTCTCAGGCCACGGCGGATCCGGAGCACTTCTTCGACCTGGAGTCGGTGGAGGACCCCCGTGAGCTGCTGGCCCGTGCGACCGAGCTGACGCAGGCCTTCCGGGCGGCGACGGACCGGTCGGTGGAGTTCCAGGCCATGGCGGCGGCCCAGCTCGCCGACCCGCGCCGGTTCGACCGGCTGACCGCGGCGGACGTGGCGGAGCGTGCGGAGTGGACCGAGGACTACGCGAAGAAGATGATCGAGTTCGGCCGCTCCCTGCTGGACGCGCCCAGAGCCTGACCCGCGCGGCCGGCGGCCGGGTGGCCCGTGGGGCAGCTGGCCCGTGGGGCGGACAGGGCCAGGGGGACGGGTGGGGCCCGTGGGGTGGACAGCGCCGGTTGGGTGGCGGGGGCCCGTGGGGCAGGTGGGGCCCGTGGCACAGATGCCGGTACGCCAGGCCGGGGGTCAGGTCCCGTGGCATATTCCGGCGGGCAAGATACCCCTCCCCCTCCCGTCCTGTCCCGGTTTCCGGCAACTCTAGGAATCCCCTCCGTCACTCCCGGTAGACCTTGCTCCATGAGCGCATGGCCGAAAGACGAAACGACCCTGCAAGCCGGTGCCGCCCCGCGCCACGGCGTCGACATCTTCGCCCTGCTGCGGGACCAGTCCGGCCCCCAGGCCGCACAGGTCACGGCGGCCGGCGCCGCCTGGCTGGCGGGGGCCGCCCCCTATCCGCGCAGCACGCTCGCCCACTGGGAGGAGCGCCCCGAGGCCCCCGGCGTACTCCCCTGCGGTTCCGCTTTCGACGTCGTGAACGTGCCGGCGCTGTTCGGGCGGCGGATGCTGGAGCAGCTCTGGGCCGAGGGGCCCGGCTCCGGCCCGGTCGCCACGCACCGGGGCCGGATGCTCCTGTTCGCCGCCCCCGGAACGGCCCAGCGGCTGCCCTCGCTGCTCGCCTGGGAGGAGTGGGGAACCAGCGGTTCCGGGGGCG
This sequence comes from Streptomyces sp. NPDC026589, assembly GCF_040638385.1. Lineage (NCBI taxonomy): Bacteria > Bacillati > Actinomycetota > Actinomycetes > Kitasatosporales > Streptomycetaceae > Streptomyces > Streptomyces sp. NPDC026589. The sequence continues at coordinate 99,986 of NZ_JBEZYG010000015.1, read as the reverse complement.
CCGGAGACTCCGGGAAGCAGCGCGGCACGGTGCCGCCCCTGCTCTGTCACGGCACCGGCGACGCCGTGACCGTACCCCCGCTGACCTGCGCGTCGTCCGAGGGCGGACCACGTTGGGTGGTCGCCCCCGACACCCGCAACCCATGGCTCCCGGGCCCCGATGTGCTGCTCTGGGCATGTGTGCGGGTGAGCCGGTCCGCGTCGTCCCCGAGTGCCGCGCATTCGATTTTTCCTCGGGCGGATCAGGGTGCTAATGTCTACGACGTCACCAGGCGCCGTTAGCTCAGTTGGTTAGAGCAGCTGACTCTTAATCAGCGGGTCCGGGGTTCGAGTCCCTGACGGCGCACAGACGGAAGAAGCCCCCCGCGGAAGCGGGGGGCTTCTTCGTTCACCCGTGTGCGGCGAGGTCCTCCCCGGAGCTCTCCGCAGGGCCGTTCCGGACGCCGGTGGTGATCCGGACGGTCCAGGAGCCGGACGGGGTGCGGTCCGCGACCTCGACGCGGGTGTCGTCACCCGGCACGGTGAAGGTCTCCCCGACGGCGAGCGGGGCGTCGGCCAGCGGCGGGTAGACCGAGCGGTCCCAGCAGGCCCCGGTGTCCGGGTGGGCGTCGATCACCTCGACGGGCCCGCCACCGGAGGCCGTCTCGCTGCGGACGCGGTAGATCAGGATGCCCTCGGCGCAGGTGTCCCGGTCGTTCCCGGTGGCGCTGCGGGCCTCGATGGCCAGGACACTGTCGGCACCGGTGCGGACGACGGCGAGCCGGGTCCCGATCGACCCGCCGGGGGCCGGGGCGGCGGCGACCGGTTCGAGGGTGAGGTCGGCCGAGCCCTGGACGCAGACGACCTGGCGCCCGCCGAGCCAGCCGAGCTTCCACTTGTGCCAGCCGAACAGGTCCGGGGCGAGGCCGAACTGGCTGCCCATGACGTCCCAGTCGCCGACGTGGGTGTCCCAGTCGCCCTTGCCGTCCGTGGGCCGGTGGTAGAGGTCGGCGAGGTCGAAGACGTGTCCGGTCTCGTGGGCGAGGACGTTGCGGTCGGGCGGGTGCTGTTCGAAGACGGTGACGACGCGCCGGATGTCGCTGCCGTCGGCGCGAAGCGGCCGGTCGAAATTGACGACCTTGGTGGCGTCGGAGTCGACGCCGGGGGCGTCCGGGTCGGCCACCAGGTAGACGACGTCGTACCGGGAGAAGTCCACGTCCGGGTCGGCCGCGTCGATGGCGTCGCGCAGGTAGGCGGTCCGCCGCTCGGCGTTCCAGTCACGCTCTATGCCGTACCAGGTGGAGTCGCGCGGCATCCGCGTCCAGGTCCGCTGCGGATGGGGGCGCAGGGTGAACCGGCCATAGCTGGCGCGCTCGAAGAAGCGGGTCGTGGCGGGGAAGTGGTCGGCGGTGAGCGCCTCGGGGGTGAGGGTGGGTTCGGAGTCCGGGAAGGACAGGAAGATCATGACCGCGTCGAGCCCCCGGTCGGGCCGCGGGTACGCCGCGTTCCAGGTGTCCAGGCCGAGCGAGTGGTGCGCCGCCGTCCGGGGCAGGGCGCAGGGGGTGGCGTCCTCCATGGCGGCCGCGGCGGGGCCCGCGACGAGGGACATGGCGGCGAGCGCCAGGAGGGAGGTGGCGGCGGCGGCCAGACTGCGCAGCGGCGGCCGTTCCGCTCCCCCGGGTCCGCGACGGCACGGCACATCGACCTCCGGGTGGGGAAACACGGTCCATCCCGTCCACCCTGTGCCGCTTCACCACGCCACGCCCTGTTGTGCTGCCCCACACGGGTTCAGCGGGACAGAGCGGAACAGAATCGCCACCCACACCTTCACGGAACGTCACCGCCGACCATTCGAGCCACCCGATGAAACAGATCCGCACAGAAATGATCAGGATCGGGCAAAGCGGAACGTCGGCTCCCGTTGCCTCGCGGACGCGTGCGATGGCGCGGACCGGATGGTGAGCTGGAAGGGCCGACGCGGCACCCTCTATGCTTCACCACGCTTTCCCGCGTGGAACGGGCCCGTTCACGGGACCGCCACTCGGTGGCCAGTCCGACCCCACCAGTTCACGACGACCTTCACAGCGGGAGCGAGCGGTGAGCGGAACCTCCGAAGGGCCGAGCGCCCCGGCAGGCACGGCCTCCGGCGTGCCCCCCGCGCCGGTCACGGAGCGTCATACGACGGCGATGGACCCAACGGTCATGGACCCACCGATCATGAAGCCAACGGTCACGGACCCAACGGTCTCGGACCCGCCGGTCGTGGACACACCGGTCACGGGCCCGGCGCCCTGGGATCCGGGCGCCGGGACCCCACCCCCCGCCGACGGCGGTCCCATCGCCTCCGAACTGCGCGACTACCGTGCCGCCTTCAACGCCGCCACGCTCCCCATGGGCGTCGTCGACGGCCGGGGCCACGTCGTACGGGCCAACGAGGCGCTCGGCGGGCTCCTGGGCACCGCGGCGGCGGTCCTCGCCGGGCGGCAGGCGAGCGAGCTGTTCGACCTCGCGTCCGACGACCGCACCTGGCACGCCTACCGCGAGGTCCTGCTGGGCCGCCGCTCCCGGTTCCGCTGCACCCGCCGCCTCAAGCACCCCGACGGGCGCTCCCTGTGGGCCGAGATCACCGTCGTACCGATGACCGGAGCGTCGGCGGCGGAGCCGGCCCGGGTCCTGCTGACGGTCGCGGACGTCAGCGACCGGCGGGAGCTCCAGGAGCGGCTGCGCCACCTCCAGATGCACGACCCGGTGACCCGGCTGCCCAACCGGACGCTGTTCTTCGAGCGCCTCGCCTCGGCGCTGGAGACCCCGCCGTACCAGGACGACTCCCTGCCGCCTCGGCAGCACGCCCGGATCGGGCTCTGCTACCTGGACCTGGACGGCTTCAAGGCGATCAACGACACCCTGGGGCACCGGACCGGGGACCGGCTGCTGGCCGCGGTCGCCGCGCGGCTCACCGACTGCGCCGAGAACGACGCCTCACGCAATCCCGGCGGCAGCCGGCTGGTGGCACGCCTGGGCGGTGACGAGTTCGCGATCCTGGTCGAGGACTCGGCGGGCACGGAGGAACTCGCCGAGCTGGCCCGTTCGGTCCTGGCGGCTCTCCAGCAGCCGTTCGACCTCGCCGGACAGCGACTTTCGGTCTCCGCGTCGATCGGAGTGGTCGAACGGACCGCGGCGGGCACCTCGCCCACCGGTCTGATGCAGGCCGCCGACACCACGCTGTACTGGGCGAAGGCGGACGGCAAGGCCCGCTGGACCCTGTTCGACCCCGAGCGCAACGCCCACCGCATGACCCGGCAGTCCCTCTCCTCCACGCTCCGGCCCGCCGTGGAGCGCGGCGAGTTCACGCTGGAGTACCAGCCGCTGGTCGGGATGGCGGACGGTGTGCTGCGCGGCGTCGAGGCGCTGGTGCGCTGGAACCATCCGCAGTTCGGCGTCCTGCCGCCGAATCGGTTCGTCCAGATCGCCGAGGAGGACGGATCGATCGTCCAGCTCGGCCGGTGGGTGCTGCGCACCGCGTGCCGGCAGGCGCGGCGCTGGCAGCTCGACCACCCGGACGAGCCGCCGCTGTTCATCAGCGTCAACGTCGCCGTACGGCAGGTCTGGGACTCCGACCTGGTCGCCGACGTGGACCGGATCCTGGCCGAGACCGGGCTGGCCCCGGGGCTGCTCCAGCTGGAGCTGACCGAATCGGCGGTGATGGGTTCGGGCGGCCGTCCGCTGCGGGCGCTCCAGGCGCTGAGCGACATGGGCGTACGGATCGCCATCGACGACTTCGGCACGGGCTATTCGAACCTCGCCTACCTCAGCCGGCTGCCCGTCTCCGTGCTGAAGCTGGACGGGGCGTTCGTGAAGGGCTTCCGGTACGAGGACGGTACGCATCCGAGCCCCGCCGACGAGACGATCGTGGAGGCCATGGTGCAGCTGGCGCACCGCCTGGGCCTGACCGTCACCGCGGAGTGCGTGGAGACGGCCGGGCAGGCGGAGCGGCTGCGGCGGATCGGCTGCGACACCGGGCAGGGGTGGCTGTACTCGCGGGCCGTGGCGCCGGAGCAGATCGCCGGGCTGATCGGGTCCCGGCCGCTGGAGGGCTGACGCCCCCCCGGCCGGGACCCCGCAGGGCCTACGGAGCGGTCGGCAGGCCGTACGCGTCCGCGATCAGGTCGTAGCTGCGCAGCCGGGCCTCGCCGCCGTGCGCGTGGGCGGTGATCATCAGTTCGTCGGCGCCGGTCCGCTCGGCCAGGTCGTCGAGGCCACCGCGGACCTCGTCGGCGGTCCCGTGGATCACGTTGGCGAGCCAGCCGTCGACGAACTCCCGCTCCATCGGGGAGAAGTCGTACGCCGCCGCCGCCTCGGGGCTGGGAATCAGCCCCGGCCGGCCGGTGCGCAGCTGGACCATGGACAGGGCGCCGGTCAGCACCTGGCGGCGGGCCTCGCGCTCGTCGTCGGCGGCCAGCGCCGAGACCCCGATCGCGGCGTACGGGGCGTCCAGCACGGCGGAGGGCCGGAAGGACGCGCGGTACAGGTCGAGCGCGGGAATGGTGTTCTGCGCCGAGAAGTGGTGCGCGAAGGAGAACGGCAGCCCCAGCGTGCCGGCCAGCCGAGCGCTGAAGCCGGAGGAGCCCAGCAGCCAGACCGGCGGCCGGTGGGCGGACTGCACCCCGTCGGGGGCGGTCGCCTGGACCGGGCCCGGCACGGCGTGGATCCGGGCGTAGGGGTGCCCGTCGGGGAAGTCGTCGTCCAGGAACCGGATCAGCTCCATGAGCTGCTGCGGAAAGTCATCGGCCCCCTCGTTGAGCCGGTCGCTGCGGCGCAGGGCCGCCGCCGTCGCACCATCCGTGCCCGGGGCCCGGCCGAGGCCCAGGTCGACCCGGCCCGGGGCCATCGCCTCCAGGGTGCCGAACTGCTCGGCGATCACCAGCGGCGCGTGGTTGGGCAGCATCACCCCGCCGGAGCCGAGCCGGATGCGCTCGGTGTGGGCGGCGATGTGCGCCAGGATCACGGCCGGGGAGGACGAGGCGACCCCGGGCTGGGAGTGGTGTTCGGCGACCCAGAAGCGGTGGAAGCCGCGGCTCTCGGTGAGCTTCGCGATGTCCACGCTGGTGCGCAGGGCCTGGGTCGCGCTGCGGCCCTGCCCGACGGTGACCAGATCGAGGACGGACAGGGGAACGGGGGCCGTTCCGGCTGCGGCGCCCCGGATCCCGTCGGCGGCTGCCGGGCCGCCGCTCGCGCCCCCGGCCGCGTCACCCTTCGTGTCGCTGCGGGTCTCGTCGCCTCGGATCTCGTCCACGTGTCGGCCTCCCGGTACTGCTGTCGTACGGCTGCGTATCGGAGGGGTGCAACAGGAGGATGGCTCCGCATATTCCCGCGCATCACCCGGGCGCCGCGTCCCGACTGCCGGACGACCGGACGCCGGGGCTGTTCCCGCACCTCGGAGTCCTGACGACCGGACGACCCGACGCCGGGGCTACTCCCGCACCTCGATGCCCTTCGGCTCCAGCGACCTCAGCACCGGCTCACGGGTGGCGAACAGGGTGCCGAGCAAGGGGGCCCACGTCCGGCGGTCGGTGAGGCGCAGCCCCTCCCACACCGTGACCTGGTTCGCCGTGAGTACGGGCTTGCCGAGCAGTTCCTCCAGCTCGGGGACGTACGCGGCGGTGTGCAGGGAGGTGTCCGGGATCAGCACCACCTCGGCGTCCGGGTGGTCGGCCTCCCGCGCCAGCCCCTTCACCCGCTCCGGGACCCAGGACCCGGCCTCGGCCGAGGACGCGGCACCGCCGGACGCCGCGGCCACCACCTCGACGCCCGCCGACGCCAGGAACTCCGCGAAGAGCCCGGTGACGTCCTCGGGGTAGGGGGCGGCGACGGCGACCCGGCCGGCGCCCAGCTCGCGCAGCGCGTGGACGAAGCCGATCGAGGTGCTGGAGGCGGGCAGGCCCGCGCTCCGGGCGAGGGTGGCGACCTGCTCGTGGGCGCCCTCCCAGCCCTGCCCGAAGCTGCCGGCACTGGAGGCCCACAGCAGCGCCTCGGCCCCGGCGAGACGCAGTTCCTCGACGCCCTCGGCGATCCGGGCGGGGGCGCCCTGCTCGCGCAGCGCGTCGGCACGGTAGGCGTCCTCCCCCGTCCCGGTCGAGAACAGGGGCAGCCGGATGTCGGTGTCGAGCAGGATCTCGGTCCGTGGGTAGTCGTCCTCGGCGGCGTGGCCCGGGTAGAGAAGTCCTACGGTCGTCATGTCCACCCTTCCCGTACGTCGACGGCTCGCCGCACTGTGCGGCGGCCCCGCCAGGGGGTCGCTGCGGGCCCTCCGGACGCTCCGGCGGCCGTGACCGCGCGACCGGTCACTCGTGCCCCGACGTGTTCCCAGTATTCCCCCGGGCAAGCACCGGGGCGCGCGGCCGGGCCTCGTTGACGGCGGGGGAGCCTGCTGCGAGCGTGGGCGGATCCCGTACGTCCGTTCCGTCACGGAGGGCCGACCAGCGATGCCGGATCCCGTCCTGCTCGTCCTCGACGCCCCGCCCTCCCCGCGGCTCGGCCGGCTGATCGGCCGGGTGGACGTGCGGCACGCGGACGCCTCCTCGCTCGCCGGACTGCTCCCGGCCGCCGATGTCCTGCTCGTGTGGGACCTCGCGTCCGACGCGGTACGGCGGGCCTGGCCCGGACCGGGGGCCCGGCCGCGCTGGGTGCACACGGCGAGCGCGGGCGTGGACCGGGTGCTCTGCCCGGAGCTGGTGGCGTCCGACACCGTCCTCACCAACGCGCGGGGCGTCTTCGAGCGGCCGGTCGCGGAGTGCGTGGCGGGTCTGGTGCTGGCCTTCGCCACGGATCTCCCCGGCGTCCTGGAGTGCCGGCGGCAGCGGCGCCCGCACGAGCGGGAGGGGGAGCGGGTCGCCGGTTCGCGGGCGCTGGTCGTGGGCGCGGGACCGATCGGCCGGGAGGTCACCCGGCTGCTGCACGGCCTGGGGCTCACGGTGGCGCTGGTGGGGCGGACGGCCCGGCGCACGATCCACGGGGTGGCGGACCTGGACCGGCTGGCCGCGCGGGCGGACTGGGTGGTCGCGGCGGTCCCGCTCACGGAGTCGACGCGCGGGATGTTCGACAGCCGGTTCTTCGGGCTGCTCCAGCCGTCGGCGCGGTTCATCGGCGCGGGGCGCGCGGCGACGGTGGTCGAGGCCGACCTGGTGGACGCGCTGAACCGCCGCTGGCTCGCGGGGGCGGCGCTCAGCACCTTTCAGGAGGAGACACGGGCCCCCGGGAGCCCGTCGTGGGACGCCTCGGGGCTCGTCCTGACACCGGCCCTGGGCGGGAACACCGCGGGTTGGCGGGACCGGCTGGGCGAACAGTTCGTGGCGATGTACGAGCGGTGGTCACGGGGCGAACCGTTGCCGAACACAGTCGACAAGGGACGCGGTTACGTCCTCTCCCCGGACCTGCCCGACGGCTCGGACCCGCCCGACGCGTCAGACCCGCACGACGCCTCGGACCTACCCGACGCCTCCGGCCCACGCGTCAACGGGTCAGGGGCGCGGCCCGGGTGACGAACTCCTCGATCGCCTGCCTCGCCCCGGCGTCCAACGCGTCGTGCTCGGCCTGGTCCTGAGCGGTCGACACGTCCCGTGCGCACTGGTAGGCCTGTTCGGCGGCGAGGACCACTTCTTGGTCGTCGGTGAGCAGTTTGACCCGATACAGAACCTGTCGGGTGGCCGTCCGCAGGCGATGGGCCTCGTCGCGAGCCTCGATGAAGGCCTCTGCCACATGGCTCTGCCGCATGCGGTACCAGCGGCCCGCCTGACCGTGGCGATAGTCCTCCACCGCCGCGGCGAACGAGCTGTAGGTGGCGGTGCGCTCCTGCCGGAGCGCCTCCGACCGCGCGAACTGCTCACTGCGCGTGGCCGCGAGGCGCTGGAAGAGATGCGTGATCACGGCGCCCATGAGCGTGCCCCCGACCGCTACGACGCTTGTCCATATGACAACCATGGCGACAGCTGATCACAGAAGTGGCTGATGCGGAGTCATGAGTCTCGCGTGACGGGGGAACACGCCCCGCACACTCACGGTCGCGCTCCGCCTCCTTCGGGCACGGGAAGGTCACCTTCCGGCCACTGTTGGGTTACATGCCTCCGGCTTCCTGCATAGACGTACGGGATCGGGCAGGGGGTCACTCTGTCCGGACTGTTCGACCTCCAGGAGATTGCGAACCATGGCTGAATTCCCGAACCTGTCCCGCCGGGGTTTCCTCAACGGATCGGCGGCCGTGGGCGGCCTCCTCGTCGTTCCCGGCCTCCTCACCGCGTGCAGCAAGACCGACTCCGGCTCCGCGACGGGCGAGGGCGCCCTGGACAAGCTCCGCAAGCAGGGCTTCGTACGCGTGGCCTACGCGAACGAGGCCCCGTACGGGTATCTGGAGGGCAAGGAGCTCAAGGGCGAGGCCCCGACGCTGCACCGGGAGATCTTCAAGGCGCTCGGGGTGGACGAGCTGAAGCCGACGCTCTCCGAGTGGGACGGGCTGATCCCCGGACTCCAGGCCGGGAAGTACGACGTGGTCAGCGCGGGCATGGCCATCACCCCGGAGCGCTGCGGCAACGCGATCTTCTCCGAGCCGGAGTTCATCTCGCCGACCGCCCTGATGGTGAAGAAGGGCAACCCGAAGAAGATCACCGATCTGGCCTCCGCGAAGGAGGCGGGGATCACCGTCGGCGTGATGTCGGGTGCGGTCGAGGGCAGTTACGCCAAGGGCGCCGGCATCGCCGAGGACAAGATCAAGACGTTGCAGAAGCCGCAGGACGGGGCCGACGCCGTCAAGGGCGGCCGGGTCGACGCCTTCCTGCTCACCGGGATCTCGCTCCGCTGGCTGGCGAAGACCAACCCGGACACCGAGGTCACCGAGGCGTTCGTGCCGCAGCTGGACGGCAAGGAGCAGTTCTCCCCCGGCGGCGCGGTGTTCCGCAAGGGCAACGAGGACCTGCGGGACTCCTTCAACCGCGAGCTGAAGAAGATCGTGTCGGACCGCTCCCGCTATGTGCAGCTGCTGGAGCCGTACGGGTTCGGGGAGACGGAGATCCCGCCCGCCGACCTGAAGACCGCGGATCTGTGCAAGGGCTGACGGGGCGGACGCGCACGCATGAGTGACTTCTTCTCCCTCCTCGTCGAGGAGTTCCCCCGGGTCCGCTCGGGCCTGTGGGTGACGCTCCAGGCCACGGTCCTGGGCGCGCTGCTGGCCGGGGTGCTGGCCTTCGCGCTCGGGCTGATGGCGGGCAGCCGGCTGCTGTTGGCCCGGGGGGTCTCCCGGGTGGTCGTGGAGTTCTTCCGCGGCACCTCGCTCTACATCCAGCTGTTCTGGCTCTACTACGCGATGCCGCTGCTGACCGGCTACGAACTGACGCCGGTCGTCTGCGGTGTGGTCGCGTTCGGCCTCAACTTCGGTGCCTACGGGGCCGAAGTGGTGCGAGGCGCCGTCAACTCCGTACCGCGCGGGCAGTACGAGGCGGCGATCGCGCTCAACCTGAGCCCGTCCAGGCGGCTGTGGAAGGTGATCCTGCCGCAGGCCTGGGTGCAGATGATCCCGAGCTTCACCAACCTGCTGATCCAGCTGCTGAAGGCGACCCCGCTGCTGTGGCTGATCTCCGCCGCCGATCTGATGACGGTGATCCAGCAGCTGCGCGACCGTACCGGTGAGACCCTCACCGCCTATCTGACCCTGCTGGCCGCCTACTTCGTCCTGGCGTACGCGCTGACAATGCTGATGAATCTGCTGGAGCGGAGCGCCAAGCGGCGGCTCGGCCTGGACACCGGCGCGAAGAGCCTGTTCAAGAGCCGCAGCGCGTCCACGACCGCCGTGGGAGGTACCCGGTGAACGGCTTCGACTGGAACGCCGTCGGGGAGTCCCTGCCCCTCCTCCTGGAGGGGTTCAAGGTCACGCTGCTCGCCACGGTGCTCGGCACCCTGGTGGCGGCCGTGCTGGGACTGGTCGTCGCGATGGCCGGGCGCGCGCCCAGCAAGTTCGTGACGGTCCCGGTGCGGCTCGTCACGGAGTTCGTCCGCTCCACCCCGCTGCTGGTCCAACTGGTGGGGGCGGCCGCCCTGTTCAACACCGTGGAGCCGCTGTACATCGGCATCACCGTGCTGGGCGTCCACTACGCCGCGTACACCTCCGAGGTCTACCGGGCCGGGATCGACGGGGTGCCGAAGGGCCAGTGGGAGGCGTGCCGCGCGCTGTCGCTGTCGCCCCGGCGCACCTGGCAGGCCGTGATCCTGCCGCAGGCGGTGCGCAACGTGCTGCCCGCGCTCGGGAACTACGCGATCTCGATGTTCAAGGAGACGCCGTTCCTCGCCGTGATCACGGTGCAGGAGATGGTCTTCGAGGCCCGGAAGTACGGGGCCGAACAGTTCGCGTACACCGAGGTGTTCACCCTCGCCGGCCTGATCTTCCTGGTCGCGAGCTACCCCACGTCGCTGTTGATGAGAAAGCTGGAGAAGCGCCTTGGCCACTGAACCCCTCCCCCTGAAGAAGCCGGAGTCGCCGGGGCCGGTCGTAGCTCCCGAGGACGCCGCCCCGGCCGCCGCGCGCACGGGTGAGCCGCTGGTGCGGTTCGACAAGGTGGTGAAGCGCTACGGCGACCATGTGGTCCTGGACGAACTGGACTTCACCGTGGACCGCGGTGAGCACGTCACCCTGATCGGGCCCAGCGGCTCGGGCAAGACCACGATCCTGCGGCTGCTGATGACGCTGGAGAAGGTCAGTGACGGGGTGATCTGGGTCAACGGCTCGCCGCTGACCCACGTACGGGCCCCGGACGGTTCGCTGAAGCCTGCGGGCGAGAAGCAGCTGCGCGAGTCCCGGAAGAAGATCGGGATGGTCTTCCAGCAGTTCAACCTCTTCCCGAACATGAAGGTGATCGAGAACATCACCGAGGCCCCGGTCAGCGTGCTCGGCAAGAGCCGCGAGGAGGCCGAGGCGCGGGCCCGGGAGCTGCTGGACCTGGTCGGCCTCTCCGCCAAGGTCGACGCCCACCCCTCGCAGCTCTCCGGCGGCCAGCAGCAGCGGGTCGCCATCGCCCGCGCCCTGGCCATGGAGCCGGAGATCCTGCTCCTGGACGAGGTGACGTCGGCGCTCGACCCGGAGCTGGTGGCGGGCGTGCTGGAGCTGCTGGGGGACATCGCCCGGAACACCGACATCACCATGCTCTGCGTGACCCACGAGATGAACTTCGCCCGGGACGTCTCGGAGAAGGTGCTGATGTTCGACGCGGGACGGGTCGTGGAGGCCGGGTCCCCGGAAAAAATCTTCTCCGATCCGTCACACGAACGTACGCGCGAGTTCCTCAACGCGGTGCTGTGACCTCGCGGTTGAGACTCCGCCCATGACGGTGGCATATGCCAGACGGGTGCGCCCCAGCTGACAGCTCCGGGGCGCGCCCACTGGCTCGTCAACTGGGGCCCCGTACGGGGGTTTCGGCGGCTATCGTGGGGCGAAAGCTTGCGGTCACAACCTGGTAGGGGGCACCGTGGCGTTGAAGCCCGAGCCGACCGCGCCGTTCCACTCGGTGCAGTACGCCTTGCGCGTGCTCGAAACGGTCTCCCAGCACGGCAACGGCGTGACCGATGCCCAGATCTCCCGCGAGACGGGGCTGCCTGTCGGCCACCTCGCCTCCCTGCTCCTCACCCTGCGCCGCGAGGGTTACGTGGAGCAGATCAGCGACGGGGCGTACGTCATCGGCGCCTCGCTGCTGCTGCTCGGCTCCGGGGCGGCCCGCCGCCAGGCCCTGGAGGACCGCCTCCAGCACGTCCTGACCGAGCTGCGCGACTCCATCGGCGCCGCGGTCTATCTCAGCCGGTATGTCGACGGCGAGGTCAGTGTGGAGCAGGTCGCGGACGGGCCGCTGACTCCGGCGGTCAACGAGTGGGTGGACTTCCGCTCCTCCGCGCACGCCAGCGCGGTCGGCAAGTGCCTGTTGTCCCAGCTCGACCACGACGGGCGGCGCGACCACCTCTCCCGCCACCGGACCGCCCGGCTCACCTCCCGGACGATCACCAACGAGAAGATCCTCTTCTCCCAGTTGGACGCCCAGTCCGCCACGGTCCCGGTGCTGGATCTCCAGGAGTACGCGGTGGGCACCGTCTGCGCGGCCGTGCCGCTGACGGCCGGCTCCGCCGCGGGCTGCCTCGCGCTGTCCCTGCCGATCGAGGACGCGCACCGGCTGCGGGAGGCGGCAGACATCCTCAGCCGCCGGGCGGCGCCGGTTCTGCTGTCGTTGGCGCTGTAGCGGCCGGACCGGTGCGCGCCTGGCGGCCGGGGGCCGGTGCGCGCCGTAGCGGCCGGGGGCCGGTGCTCACGGGCGGTAGCGTCACCGCCATGTACGCACCGATTCCCGCGCTGAACCTCCTCAAGGAGTTCGAGGAAGGCGTCGACGACTCCTTCGCGCCCGGCTTCGAGCTGATCGCCTTCGGCGAGGACGACGGTGGCTACCCGCGGCTCTCCGACCGGATCCGCCCCTTCGCCCAGGCCACCGGCTCCGGCTCGACGTACGCGATCTGGCTGCTGGACGACCGCGCCGACCTCGCCACGCTGCCCGTGCTCCTCCTGGGGGACGAGGGAGGCGTCCATGTCGTCGCGCGCGATCTGCCCGAGCTGCTGCGCGTCCTCGCCTCCGGCTGGTCCCCGATGTGCGGCTGGGACGACGTGGACTACTACGACGAACGCGAGGAGGAGGGCGGGGAGGGCGGATACGACCCCTGCCCCGGGAACCCCGCGTTCCGGGCCTGGCTGCGCGAGCACTTCGGCCTGGAGGCCGCCGAGGACCCGAACGCGGTCGTCCGTGCGGCCGGGGCCGAGCTGGGGGACGCCTTCGCCGCCTGGATCGGCCCGCTGGTCCCGGACGCGGTCGCCGCCCGGGGGACGGCGTAGGGGGGCGCGGGGCGGCGGCCTCTCCCGGGGCCTCGGAGGGCGGGGCCACGAGGGGTGTCATCAGCACTCATCCGGACCGGGTATTATTTTCGAGTCAGCAGGCGCCGTTAGCTCAGTTGGTTAGAGCAGCTGACTCTTAATCAGCGGGTCCGGGGTTCGAGTCCCTGACGGCGCACGACACCCAGTGGGCGGTCTCCTTCACGGAGACCGCCCACTGTGCTGTCTCCCTGCTGTCTCCATGCTTTCTCCCTGGTCAGAGTGGTCTGCGGTGCTCGGCGTAGCGGGCGAGCAGGGCCTCCAGGCCCTCCGCGCCGAGCGGGGCGTACGAGCCGTCGCCGGCCGGGTCCCACCAGACCGGGTCGGTGCAGCGGAAGCCCTCGCGGCGGAGCACCACCCGGTGGATCTTGTTCGTCGCGGTGACCGGCATCCGGTCGAGGATCCGGACGAACCGGGGAGCCATCTTCGTCCCCAGGTCCGGCTGGGCGCGCAGGAAGGCGGCGAAGCCCGCCGGGTCGAAGGACGCGCCCGCCCGGAGGGCCAGGGCGGCCATCACCTGGTCGCCGGTGACCGGGTCCGGGACCGCGTAGACGGCGGTGGCGGCCGCCTCCTCCCAGCGGGCCAGGATGTGCTCGATCATCGCGGCGGCCAGGTTCTCGCTGTCGACGCGGAGCCGGTCGTCGGTGCGTCCGGCGAAGTAGAGGAAGCCGTCGGCGTCCCGGTAGAAGAGGTCCCCGGTCCAGTACCAGCCGTGGCGGGCCCGTTCCGCGTCCGCCTCCGGGTTGCGCCAGTAGCCCTCGAAGGGCGTCGGGCCCCGGTTGACCAGCTCGCCGATGGCCTCGTCCCCGTTGAGCAGCCGCCCGCCCGGGCCGAAGCGGGCCGGGGCCCGCTCCTCACCGTTCTCCGGGTCGACGACGGCCAGGTCGTCCGCGGCGGCGGCCCGGCCGATCGCGCCCGGCGGGGTGCCGGGGGTGCGCTGGATGGCGGCGCCGCCCTCGGAGGAGCCGTATCCCTCGACGAGCCGCACCCCGAACCGTTCCCGGAACCGGGCCGCGTCCACCGCCCCCGCCTCGGTGCCGAAGCCCAGGCGCAGCGGGTGGTCCCGGTCGTCGGGGCGCTCGGGGGTGGCGAGCAGGTACTGCACGGCCCGCCCGACGTAGGTGAAGTACGTCGCTCCGTAGGCGCGTACGTCGTCGAGGAAGGCGGAGGCGGAGAAGCGGGGGCGCAGCGCTATCGCGGCTCCGGCGGCCAGGGCGGGGGCCCAGTCGGCGAGGACCGCGTTGCCGTGGAACATCGGCATGCAGATGTAGTGGACGTCGTCCGACCGTACCCCGAAGTGTCCGGCGAGGGACGCGCCGGCCCCCGCGAGCCGGCCCTGGGTGCAGATCGCGGCCTTGGGCGCGCCGGTGGAGCCGGAGGTGAAGTAGAGGAGCATGCGGCTGTCGGCGCCGACCGGGGCGACGACGGCGTCGCCGGGCCGGGCGCCCGCGTAGGGGGCGAGCAGGGCGGCGTACGCCTCGGTGTCGGTGATCAGGACCCGTACCCCCGGCAGCTCCAGGCCGTCGAGGAGCGGCAGGTGGGCGCGCTCGGTGATCAGGACCGGGGCTTCGGTGTGCAGGATGTCGCGGGCCGGCTCGGGGCCGCGCCGGGTCGGGTTGATCCCCGCGACGGCGGCCCCGGCCAGGGCCGCCGCGCTGAGCCACAGCGGGAACTCGGGGGTGTTGTCCAGCAGTAGGCCGAGGTGCGGCTCACCGCCTCGCGGAAGAAGGTCCGCGAGGAGCGCCGCCCGTGCGGCGGCGCCCTCGACCACCTGGTGATGACTGAGCACGGTGGGGCCGTGCTTCAGGGCGGGCCGGTGGTCACCCCATTGACGTCGTACGAGCTCCGCGACGGTGCCGGTACCTCTCATGGCGCCGCACGATAACTGAAGGAGCGTCAGAACTTAACGTCGGAGCAGGCGTAGAACGCGTTGGGGGTGTCCGCGACGTTCCAGACGGCGAGAATGATGTGCTTGCCGTTCTTCTGCGTGGGGATCGTGCCCTGGTGGGTCAGGGTGGACGGCGGCTGCTTGTTGCCGTACGGCACGGTCATGAAGGGCTGCGATTCGAGCGCGGCCCGGGTGAGCGGCTTGGTGGAGTCCCAGCCGTCCTTGGTGATGTAGTAGCGGAAGTCGCTGGTGGAGTGGCGGGCGGTGAACTGCCAGCGGAAGCTGTAGCCCTGTCCGCCGGTGACCTGGGTGGCGGGCCAGTTGCCGCCACGCGGGTCGTCGAGCTGGGCGAACTGCCCGTTGCCACCGGCGCAGATCTTGCCGTCCGCCGGTCCTGCCGCCGGGAAGCCCTTGAGCCCCTCGACGCTCTGCGGCTCCCACTGGATGTTGCCGCAGCCGGTCACCGTGCCGTTGGCACAGAGTTTCTGACGGCTGATCGGGGAGTCCGTGTAGCCGTGGCTGCTGGCGCTCGTGGTCGCGAGCACCGAGACGCCCGCTATCGCCAGACCGATCACGGCCGCGCTTGCCTTTTTCCGCATGGGCTGTCGCTCCTCTAGAACGTGGGGGAGGTTCCATGAGCATTGCTCGACTGCTGCGCGCTTGGTGCGTGTACGTGGTGCTGTGCATGCGAGGTACTGCGGTCTAGACCAAGTCTTAGATTATTGACGCGACGTGAACATGTCCAGACCAATGAGGGTCATATTCCAGCGGGTCGACGAACTGCCCCGGCCCGCCACCCGCCCCTCTCCGACCTCGCACGGCCCTCCCCCGCGCCCTCAGGCCCCGTCTCCGCCCCCGCTGCGACCGGTGTAGAAGGCGACGGTCAAGTCTTTGACAAGCGCCTTGCGTTCGTAGTCGTCGAGGTCGACGATGCCGCGCGTGGTGAGCCGGTTGACGGTGTCGTCGACCGCGTCCACCACGGAAGTGAGCACGCTGTCCCGGTGCTTCGAGTCGATCGCGGCGATCCGCCGCCGCTGCATCGCCGCCGCGACCTCGGGGGCGTACTCGATGCCGGTCGGCTGCGCCGAGTACACCTCGACGCCCACGGGTTCGCAGTCCGCCTTCAGCATCCGGGTCAGGGCGTCGCCGACCGCCTCCGCGTCACGCAGGCTCGGGGCGTCCTCGTGGAACGCGTCGGCGGGCAGCTGCGAGAGGACCCGGGCCATCGCGGCCTCGACCTGCGCGCTCAGGTACGCCTCGTGGTCCTCGATGCCGAGGACGGCCCGGACCGTGTCCTCGATCCGCCACACCACGAGGACGACCACGCGCAACGCGGTGCCGTTCGCGTCGACGGCGGGCAGCGGCTCGCTGCGCCAGTGCCGCAGCCGTACGTCGACGCGGCGGCGCAGCAGCAGCGGTGAGACCCAGACGAGGCCGGTGCGCCGGACGCTGCCCCGGTAGTCGCCGAAGAGCGTCAGCACCCACGCGTACCCGACCCGGCCCCGGCCGAGCCCGCCGAGTGCGAGGAGCACCACGGTGGCGAGGACGGCGAGCAGGACCCAGGCGCCGAAGCCGATGCCGAGGTCGGTCCGGGGGGCGAGACCGACGGCCGCCTGCCAGGCGGCGGGCAGCGCGCCGCGCCACCACAGGACGGCCAGTCCGCCGGCGATTCCGGCCGCGCCGACGAGGAGGGCGGCGGAGCCGGGCAGGGCGGGGCCGGGCCGTTCGGCGAGGCGGGGGTCGGCGACCGGGGCGGGCCGGGTCGACGGCTGGA
This sequence comes from Streptomyces sp. NPDC026589, assembly GCF_040638385.1. NCBI lineage: Bacteria > Bacillati > Actinomycetota > Actinomycetes > Kitasatosporales > Streptomycetaceae > Streptomyces > Streptomyces sp. NPDC026589. The sequence continues at coordinate 83,406 of NZ_JBEZYG010000015.1, read as the reverse complement.
CCCGCGTCCGCGACGAACGCGGCACGGGGGGCCGCCGGGTGGCGGGCGAGCGGTCGCCGGTGGCGGGGCGGCGGACGACGGCCGCGGGCAGCGACGCCGCGGCGCCCGGCTCGGCCGGCTCCTGGTCGTCGCGGAAGAGGAGGTGTACGGGGATGGAGGCGGTGGTCTCGTTGGCGATGACGGAGTGGCGGCGGCCGGGGTACGAGGGCGTCGCCGCGGCGGGGACGGGTGTCGCGGCGGCGGTCGGGGGCACGGGCAGGGGCACGGGCAGGGATACGGGCACGGAGAACGTGGCGGAGGCGGCCCGGTCGCCGGAGGCCAGGTCCAGGACGAGGTCCAGCTCGGTGTCGGGCCCCGGGTCGTCCACGGGTCCCCCGGCGGGGGCGTCCTGGGTCCCCCGTCCGACCGGGCCCGTCCGGGTGGGCCTCTTTTCGCCCTCGGGCTCGGCCCCGTAGGAGGGGTGCGGGGTCCACTCCGCCGAGGGTTCCGTCCTCAAACGCCGGACGGGCTTGAGATAGAGGTTCCCGTCGAGCGGCACGGGGTGCGCGGGGGTCGGGCGGTCCGGGGTGGTGGCCGGGGTCGGACGGTCGGGGTGCCGGTCCGAAGCGGGACGGTCCGAAGCCGGGCTGGCCGAGGCAGGCCGGTCGGAAGCGGGCCGGTCCGAAGCCGGCCGGTCCCAGGCAGGCCGGTCGGAAGCGGGCCGGCCCGAAGCCGGGCTGGCCGAGGCAGGCCGGTCCCAGGCAGGCCGGTCGGAAGCCGGCCGGTCCGAAGCCAGCCGATCCCAGGCAGGCCGGTCCGAAGCCGGCCGGCCCGAAGCCGGCCGGTCCCAGGCAGGCCGGTCCGAAGCCGGCCGGCCCGAAGCGGGCCGGTCCGAAGCCGGGCTGGCCGAGGCAGGCCGGTCCGAAGCGGGCCGGTCGGAAGCAGGCGGGTCGGAAGCCGGGCGGTCGGAAGCCGGGCGTTCCCAGGCAGGCCGGCCCGAAGCGGGCCCGTCCGAAGCAACCTCACCCGGGTGCCCGTCCGGGGTCGGGCGGTCCGGGGTCGGGCCGTCCGGGGTCGGGCCGTCCGGGGTCGGGCCGAGGTGCAGGCTCACGTTCGGGGGTTCCGCGGCCGTCCGGGGCGGCGTGGGCGGGGTCTTGTCCGTTTCCGGCGGCGGGGACTTCTCCCCGATGGGGCGGAAGAGCGGCGGCGGAAGCCTGTCGCCCGACGGCAGAACACCGCCACCCCCCGACGGCGGCGGAAGCTCGCCGTCCGGCGGCAGGACGCTGCCGCCCTCCGACAGCGGGGCGCTGGCACCGGCCGACGGGGCGGCGTCCCCGCCCACCCGGCCGAACAGCGGAGACGGAAGCTCACCCGCCGGGGGCCGGGGGCCCCCACCCACGCGGTCGGACAGCGGAGGCGGCGGCCCGGCGTCCAGGGGCGGCGCAGGGTCGGCCTCCGGCGGAAGGGCCTGGTCGGCGGCCGGACCGAAGAGCGGGGGCGGGGAGCCCTCGCCCGGTGGGGCGAAGAGGGACGGCGGGAGTTGGTCGTCCAGGGGGTGGGGGGTGAGGCTGGTCCGGGGAGTCTGGTCGTCGTTGGGGGTCACCGGTTACCGCTTCCTTTCCGTCACGTCCGTCACGCGAAGAGCCGGCGCCAGGTCTCCGGCCCCGGATAGCCGTCGGCCGCCCCGCCACGCCAGCCCTGGGCCCGCTGGAACGCCTCGACGTTGCGGCGGTCGGCCTCGGTCCAGCGCGGGTCGGGGCCCGACACGTAGTGCTTGCCGTATCCCTTCTTCACCAACTGTTCGCCGAGCCGGTCGACATGGCTGTTGGACTGACCCGGCTTGAAATAGCCGCGCCCGGGGAACGCGACGGCGGTATTCGGGCTGCCGCCCGCGCCGGGGGCCGGAATGTCCCGTCCGCCGCCGGTGGCCAGCAGGCGCCAGGTGTGCGGGCCCGGGAGACCGTCCGCCTCCTCGCCCTGCCAGCCCTGCGCCCGCTGGAACGCCTGGGTCGCCCGCCGGTCGGCCGCGCTCCACACGGGCCCGGGTCCGACCGCGTAGAAACGCTTGCCGCCCCGCTCGACCAACATCCGCCCGAGCCGGGTCACGTACGCGTTGTCGACGCCGGGGCCGAACCGCTCGGCCCCGGGGAAGGCGGTGGACGATCCGGAGCCGGACGATCCACCCGCAACCCCCTTGTACCGGTACGCCACGTAACGGTCGGAGTTGTTCCAGTACGCCAGGGGCGTCGACTGTTTCCGCGTCCGCGGGCGCGCCTGCTCGTAGGCGACGTAGTGGGTGCGCGTGGCGTCGGTCCAGCCGCCGAAGATCGTGACGTGCGAGCCCTGGGAGGGGTCGGCCGGGTTGTGGAAGAGGAGGATGTCGCCGGGCTGGAGGTCGGCGCGGGCGATCCGGGTCCCGTAGGCGGCGAGGCTGCCGGTCCACTCGTTGCTGCCGAGGTTCCAGGCCATCGAGACATAGCCCGAACAGTCCTGGCGGTAGCCGTCCGACCAGTACTTCTCCATGCTGTACGGGACCTTCGCGCCCACCCACCGCTTGGCCCGGTCGATGATCTCGGCCCGGGTCGTCTTCGGTGCGGCCGATCCGGCGGACGGTGGGCCCGAGGCGCCGGTGCCCCGCAGCGGCCCCTGCTCACCCTGCGGGGTCGAGGGTTCGGGGTCGGCTCCCCCGTCGGCGCGCGGGGGCCCGGGGACCTGCCCGGCCGCGGCCGCACCCGCGGCTCCGCAGGAGAGCACCACCCCGGCGGCCGTGGCCAGCACCAGGGCGCGGCGCGCGCCGTGCGCGGCGGGGTGTCCGCCGCGCCGCACCGGCAGGGCCCTCGCGGCGGAGCGCCGTCGCACGGCGCACCCCGCGCATCCGCAGTCGGCAGCGGGTTCGTACTCCTCGAAGACCGGCACACTCATGCGATTCCCCTCCGCACTCGTCATTCGTCAAGATCTTTGGGCGCAGCCGCAACGGGCGTCAGTGTCTCAACTCTCCTGACATATCGCATTTTGACGGAACAAAGGAAAAAAACGACTATCTGACGGGGCGTGGCGGCCGATAAATGGTTCGGAGCACCCCTGGGAGTCGGGTAGAGTTCTCCAGGTCAGCAGGCGCCGTTAGCTCAGTTGGTTAGAGCAGCTGACTCTTAATCAGCGGGTCCGGGGTTCGAGTCCCTGACGGCGCACGCACAGTCAAAGCCCCCTCACGTTCAGTGAGGGGGCTTTGATCATTCCCCGTCCGGCATCCGGTGACACCCGACGCCCGCGCGCACACACAGCTACGCACCGAACTCCGGACCGTCGCGGAGCGGTGACAGAGCGGCGGCGGAGCGGCGGCGACGGAGGAGCGAGCGCCGGTCTCCACTTCGTCACACCCCCTCCACAAGGTGTGGTCAAATCGTGCGCATGGCCGACAAACAGCATGTTTCACGCTTGCGGTCCTGTTCGGTCTCGGACAATCTGTCTGAAGACCGTCAGGTCCAAAGCGGCTGCTGATCCGTACAGTTGGCGCAGCAGATTGTGACGTTCCGGTTGTCTGCGCCGCGGGGTGGGGTCCCACTCAAGGGCGGACGCCGAGGGGGCATCATGCAACCGGAAGGCTGCCGTTCCATGTCTGTGGTGACGGTGGTCTGCCACCGTGTGCGTGCCCGGTGAAGAGCGGGGCCCACCGCGCACGAAGAGAGAGACCGAACAGGCACGCATCAGCATGCGTGCGGGGGGATGTACCCATGACGTCGACGCCGCCAGGCGACCGGCAGGAGAACGACGCTTCCCGGACGACGCAGCTCCGGATACCCGCGGGGCTGCGGACCGGCGCGGCGCGGCGGCGTGCCAAGAAAGAGCTGCCGCGCTACGACTACGAGCACTACAGCCGGCTCGCCGGACCGCTGACGCAGCCCCCCGCGGGCAAGCCGTACAAGGTCCAGTACCGCTCGCTCATATCGCAGGAGCCGCACCGGGTGCGCGCGGCGCTCCTGCTCGGCGCGGCTCCCCTCGTCTCGCTCGGCCTCTTCGCCTGGCTGATGCAGCCCAGCCACTGGACGGACCGCGATCCGAACCTGGACAACGACCTCCTGCTGGTCCTCGACATCGTCATGCTGGTCTCGATCGGTCTGATCGAGCTGTTCCGCACGATGAACGTCCTGTCGAACGCGCACGCCACGCTCGTCGCCCGCGACCCGGTCCCGGTGATCCCGGAGTCCGGCACCAAGGTCGCCTTCCTCACCTCCTTCGTCCCCGGCAAGGAACCGCTGGCCATGGTGACGAAGACCCTGGAAGCGGCCGTGCGGATCCGCCATCGCGGTCTGATGCACGTGTGGCTGCTGGACGAGGGCGACGACCCGGCGGTCAAGGAGGTCTGCGCCCGGCTCGGCGTGCACCACTTCTCCCGCAAGGGCGTGGCGCACTGGAACCAGGCCAAGGGCCCGCACCGTGCCAAGACCAAGCACGGCAACTACAACGCCTGGCTGGACGCGCACGGCGGCGACTACGACTTCTTCGCCTCGGTCGACACCGACCACATCCCGATGGCGAACTACCTGGAGCGGATGCTCGGCTACTTCCGCGACCCGGACGTCGGCTTCGTCATCGGCCCGCAGGTCTACGGCAACTACGACACCTTCGTCACCAAGGCCGCCGAGTCGCAGCAGTTCCTCTTCCACGCCCTGATCCAGCGCGCGGGCAACCGCTACGGCTCGCCCATGTTCGTCGGCACCAGCAACGCGGTCCGCATCTCGGCGCTCAAGCAGATCGGCGGCCTGTACGACTCGATCACCGAGGACATGGCCACCGGCTTCGAGATCCACCGCCACCGCAACCCGGCCACGGGCAGGAAGTGGCGCTCGGTCTACACCCCGGATGTGCTGGCCGTCGGCGAGGGCCCGACCGCGTGGACGGACTTCTTCACCCAGCAGCTGCGCTGGTCCCGGGGCACCTACGAGACGATCATCGGGCAGTTCTGGAAGGGCTTCGGGACCATGCCGCCCGGCAAGCTCTTCAACTACACGATGATGATCATCTTCTATCCGATGTCGGCCATGAACTGGATCCTCGCGGCCCTCAGTTGCGCGCTGTTCCTCGGCATGGGCGCCTCGGGCGTCCAGATCGACCCGACGATCTGGATGATGCTGTACGGCAACGCGTCCGCGCTCCAGATCGGCCTGTACATCTGGAACCGCCGCCACAACGTCTCGCCGCACGAGCCCGAGGGCTCCGGCGGCCTGGCCGGCATGGCGATGTCCGCGCTCTCCGCGCCGATCTACGCCCGCTCGCTGATGGACGCGGTGCTGCGCCGCAAGAGCTCGTTCGTGGTGACCCCCAAGGGCGACTCGTCCAGCCCGGACACCCTGTTCGGCACCTTCCGCATCCACCTGTTCTTCATCGTCGTGTTCGCCGCGTCGATCATCTCCTCGTTCTTCCTGGGCCACAGCCACCCCGCGATGGTCACCTGGGCCACGCTGGCGCTGCTGATCACCGCGGCGCCGATCATCGGCTGGCGGCACACGATCCGCGCGGAGAAGAAGAAGCGCCGGGCGGGCGGATCCCACCGCAGCGGAGGGCCGGCCCCGGAGCCCCGCCCCGCACCCCTGCCCGAGGCGCCGGGCAACGACCAGACCATGCAGATCGCCCAGATCGCCCTTGGGGGACGTAAGAAATGAAGTACCGTCCGAGCCGCCGTACCCGCCGCCTGGCGATCAGTACGGCGGTGGTTCTCGCGCTCGCGGGGGCGAACGGGCCGTGGCTGTACCGCTTCAGCACCGAGCGCTACCACGAGTACAAGATCAACCAGCCGGAGTACAAGGCGGCCAACGGCCACTGGGACTTTTTGGACATCCCCTCCGAGCACCGGATCAACACGATCCACGCCGCGCTGCTGCACACCGGCAAGGTGCTGCTCGTCGCGGGCTCCGGGAACAACCAGAAGAACTTCGACGCGAAGAGCTTCCGCTCGGTGCTGTGGGACCCGAAGACGAACGTCTTCAAGGACATCCCCACGCCCGAGGACATGTTCTGCGCCGGGCACACCCAGCTGCCCGACGGCAAGCTCCTCATAGCCGGCGGCACCAAGCGCTACGAGAAGCTCCAGGGCGACGTCACCAAGGCCGGCGGCCTGATGATCGTCCACAACGAGAACCCGGACAAGCCGATCACCCTGCCCGCGGGCACCCGGTTCACCGGCAAGGAGAACGGCAAGACGTACGTCTCCAAGGACCCGGTACTGGTGGAGAAGGCGAAGAAGGTCTTCGACAAGCAGACCGGCGCGTTCCTGCGCAACGATCCCGGGCTCGGCCGGATCTACGTCGAGGCGCAGAAGACCGGCAAGCAGTACGAGACCGGCACCGAGGACAACTACCGGGTGGCGGGCCTGTCCGGCTCGGACACCCGCAACGTCTACGGCATCGCGCAGAAGCTGGCCCTGGACAAGAAGGACTTCCAGGGGATCAAGGACGCCTTCGAGTTCGATCCGGTCGCGGAGAAGTACATACCCGTCGACCCGATGAACGAGGCCCGCTGGTACCCGACACTGACGACGCTGGAGGACGGCAAGGTCCTCGCGCTGTCGGGTCTTGACGAGATCGGGCAGATCGTCCCCGGCAAGGACGAGATCTACGACCCGGAGACCAAGGAGTGGGAGTACACCGGCATCGTCCGGAAGTTCCCCACCTATCCGGCGATCTTCCTGCTGAACGACGGCAAGCTCTTCTACTCCGGCTCCAACGCCGGGTACGGTCCGGCGGACGTGGGCCGTGACCCGGGCGTCTGGGACCTGTCGACGAACAAGTTCAAGAAGATCCCCGGGTTGAGCGACCCGGACCAGATGGAGACCTCGGCGACCGTGCGGCTGCCCCCGGCCCAGGACGAGAAGTTCATGGTGATCGGCGGCGGCGGGGTCGGCGAGTCTGAGAAGTCCAGCGAGAAGTCCCGGCTGGTCGACCTCCAGAAGAAGAACCCGGAGTTCACCGACGGGGCGTCCCTCTCCGAGGGCACCCGCTATCCCAGCGCCTCACTGCTGCCCGACGACTCCCTGCTGGTCACCGGCGGCTCCAGCGACTACCGGGGGCGCGGCGGCTCGGACGTGCTCCAGGCCCGGCTCTACGACGCGAAGACCGACACGTACGTAAAGGTGGCGGACCCCGCGGTCGGCCGGAACTACCACTCGGGCTCCCTGCTGCTGCCGGACGGCCGGGTCATGATCTTCGGCTCCGACTCGCTCTACTCCGACAAGGCCAACACCCGGCCCGGCGTCTTCGAGCAGCGCATCGAGATCTACACCCCGCCCTACCTCTACCGGGACTCCAAGCCGGAGCTGACGGCCGGGCCCAAGAAGATCGAACGCGGCGGTACGGGCCTCTTCACCACCCAGCACGCCTCGAAGATCACCTCGGCGAAGCTGATGCGGCCCTCCGCGGTCACCCATGTCACCGACACCGACCAGCGCACCATCGCGCTGGAGATGGAGAAGTCGGAGGACGGGGTCACCGTCACCGTGCCGGAGAACCGGGCGCTGGTGCCGTCCGGTTGGTACATGCTGTTCGTCACCGACGACCAGGGCACTCCGTCGGAGGGCATGTGGGTGGAGGTGCCCGAGTAGGGGCGGCCGCGCACATGGCGGGGCCGTGTCCGGGAGGAGCTGTTCCTCTGTTCCTCCCGGACACGGCCTTCGTCGTGTCCCGGCTACTTCGTGGCGCCGGCCAGGCCCAGTGCGTACTCCGGCCACCAGGCGCCGGCCTTCGGGCCGCCCTTGCAGTCGCCGTCGGACTCGCCGGGTCGCTTGATCCACAGGTAGGCGTCGACCTGTTCGTCGCCGGTCCGTGTGGTCGGGGCCTCGCCCAGCGCGCGGCCCGGGGGGTTGCACCAGCTCTCGGCGGGGTCGCCGCCCGTGTAGGGGCCGTTGCCGTTGCGGCTGGTGTCGATGACGAAGGGCTTGTTGCCGATCTTCTCCGACAGCTTCTTGCCGAACTCCGTGGAGACGGCCGTCGTCTGGAAGTTGGAGACGTTCAGCGAGAAGCCGTCCGCCTCGGCGATCCCGGCCCGCTGGAGCGGCTGGTACAGGGCGTCCGGCGACTGCCAGCCCGCGTTGCCCGCGTCCAGGTAGACCTTGGTGGCGGGCTGCTGCTTCAGCCGCTGGATCGCGCCCTTGAGGAGGTCGTACCGCTCCTCGTGGAACTCCTGGGGGGTGCAGCCGTCGACCAGGTGGAGCAGGGCGTCCGGCTCCAGGATCACGGTGGCGCCGCGGTCCCCGATGCCCTTGGCGACGCCGTCCAGCCAGGCCCGGTAGGCGTTGCCGTCGGCGGCGCCGCCCTTGGAGAACTGGCCGCAGTCGCGGTGCGGGATGTTGTAGAGGACCAGCAGGGCGTCCCGGTCGACGGCGGCCGCCGCCTCGGTGACGCCCTTGACCTCGGCCTCGGGGTTGTCCGGGCCGATCCACTCGCCGACCGGCTGCCGCGCTATCTTCCGGATCAGCTCGGCGTTCTTCTCGTCGCCGTCCTCGCTGTACGCGGCGACCTGACGGGCCGCGTTGCCCTCGGGGTTGACCCAGTACGGATCCTTGTCCTTGGGCTGCTGCTCGACGGTCGGCGCACTCTTCTTCCCGTCGCCCTCCCCGTCACCGGAGCATCCCGCCAGCAGCAGGGCCGCTCCGAGCGCCGCCGCCGTACCGGTCGTCCGCAGGCCCGCCGCGCGCCCGCGCGTCCGGGACCGGCCGGTGTAACTGCCGTACATCCACTCCCCCTTGGGTGCACTGCCTGCACTGTCGCTCACTGGGGACCGTCCCCGCACGCGCGGGGACCCCTGCTCACTGGTTGCACCGATGTGTGCTGCCGGTCCGATCCATCCTGGCACAGCCGCCGGGCACCCACGCTCCCACCCGTACAACGGTCACACCGGGGCACTGGTTCCGGACATCCTGTTCCAAAGCCGGTCATCCGTGCGACGGTTCCCCCTACAGTGGCGGGCACCCGGGCCCGGCCCACCCCTCGCCGCACCGACCTCCCGTACCGCGCCGGGCGACTCCCGCGGCCGGGCGCACGCGGTCGAGGACCGGCCCGGCCCGCACGCCCCACGAGAGGCGGCCGGCCGGGCCGGGTTGACCGTGTGCCGCGCGACGTGTGGTGCGCGTGGTGCGTGTGGTGCGTCGGGTCAGCCGCGGCTTCCGTGGCCCACGGCCTGTACGCGCTCCCCGCCCTCCCCGGCCTCCTGCGCGTCCTGCGCGCCGGTGAGGTAGGCGGAGACGACCACGTTCGCCGTGTAGGAGCGGGTTTCGTGGTCGTACGTTCCGCCGCAGGTGATCAGCCGCAACTCGGCCCGGCCGTCCTCGCGGGGTCCGTACGCCTTCCGCGCGTCGAAGCGTTCGCGGGTGACGAGCTGGACGTCGTCCACGGTGAACTCCGCGACGCTGCCGTCGGTCCGGGCGACCTCGATCCGGGCCCCCGGCTTCACCGCGCTCAGCCCGTAGAAGACCGCGGGCTTGGTGTCGGTGTCGACGTGGCCGACGAACAGGGCCGCGCCCTTCGCGCCGGGCCGGGTGCCGTCGCCGTACCAGCCGGCGGTCTTCGGCATGCCGTACGGGGGCGGGTCGATGGCCCCGTCCCGGTCGAGGCCGCGGGTGATGACGGGGGCCGAGATCCCCACGGAGGGGACCTCGACGCGTTCGGGGGGCGCCCCGTCGAGCGGTTCGTGGGCCGGGGGCAGCTCCGCCCCGAGGGGGCGGCCGACCGCGGCCACATCGCCGGTGGTGGGCCCCGACAGGCCGCCGAGCCCGCCGCCGGCCTCCCGGCCCCAGATCCACAGGCCGAGCAGCAGCACGGCCCAGGTCACTCCGGTGAGCAGTCGCCCGTTGCCTGTCGGGCGGTCCGGGGCTCCCATGTCAGTTGCCGGCCGGGCCGCGGCGCCGGCGCGAGGTGCGCAGGGCGACGGCGACGGCCGCGACGGCGGCGAGCACCAGACCGATCACCGCGTGCCGGGTGCCGGGGCCCTCGGCCTCGGTGGACCGTTCGGCGAGGGTGGCGGCTCCTCCGCCGCCCGCCTTGACGGGTGCGGCGGGCGAGGGGCGGTGGTGGTGGACGACGGTGAGGGTGCCGGTCGCCTTCCCCCGGCCGTCCTTGCACGTCACCCAGACGTCGTAGGAGCGGGGTTCGGCGTCGTCCCGGATCCTGGCCTCGGCGAAGAGGCCCTGGTCGTCGGCGGGGCGGAAGCGGGCCTCCGCGGAGAAGGCGTCGGAGTTGCCGGTCGCCTCGCGGCCCTTGCCGCAGACATCGACCCACAGCTCCACCTTCCCGCCCGGGGCGATGGTGGACGGGGTGACCGAGACGGTGCCGGTGCGCCGGTCGTCGTCACCGGCCGGGGCGGCCGGGGATGCCAGAGCGGCGGGTACGGGCACGGCTATGAGCGCGGCCGCCGCTGCGGCACAGAACGTGAGGGGCATGGAACGCATCGTGAACCTCCTACGGGAAGGTTCACGCCTGCGGCGGCGGCCCGCATCCGCAGTCCTCCATTCGAGCGACGTCAGGGCGGCGGCTCCGAGGACGGTTCGGACGCCGGTTCCGACGCCGGTTCGGACGCCGGTTCGGACGCTTGCGGATGCGGTCCGCGCAGGTCAGCGGCTGTCCGGCTACGCGGCCCCGTCCGCCTTGGCCTTGCCTGCCTTGTCCGTCCTATCGGCCTCGCCCGCCTGCTTCCCCTGGTCCACCTGGTCCGGCAGGTCGATGAGGTCCACCAGGTCGGCGATGGACTCGACGACGTGCGAGGGGCCGTACGGGTAGCGGTCGATGTCGGCGACGGACGTCAGCCCGGTGAGGACCAGGAAGGTCTGCATGCCCGCCTCCAGGCCCGCGAGGACGTCGGTGTCCATCCGGTCGCCGATCATGGCGCTGGTCTCGGAGTGCGCGCCGATGGCGTTGAGACCGGTCCGCATCATCAGGGGGTTCGGCTTGCCCGCGAAGTACGGGTCCTTGCCGGTGGCCTTGGTGATGAGGGCGGCGACCGAACCGGTGGCGGGCAGCGGGCCCTCGGCGGACGGGCCGGTCTCGTCGGGGTTGGTGCAGATGAAGCGGGCGCCCGCGTTGATCAGCCGGATCGCCTTGGTGAGCGCCTCGAAGCTGTACGTCCGGGTCTCGCCGAGCACCACGTAATCCGGGTCGTGGTCGGTGAGGACGTACCCGATGTCGTGGAGGGCGGTGGTGAGACCGGCCTCGCCGATGACGTACGCCGTGCCGCCGGGGCGCTGGTCGTCGAGGAACTGGGCGGTGGCGAGCGCGGAGGTCCAGATGTTCTCCACGGGCACGTCCAGGCCCATGCGCTTCAGCCGGGCGTGCAGATCGCGCGCGGTGTAGATGGAGTTGTTGGTGAGGACGAGGAAGGGCAGCCCGGAATCCCGCAGCCGCTTGATGAAGGCATCGGCGCCGGGGATGGGGGTGCCCTCGTGGATGAGGACGCCGTCCATGTCGGTGAGCCAGGATGAGATGGGCTTGCGCTCTGCCATGTGTCGGGACTCCTGCCGTACGCACTGCGTGCTGGGGGTGCCCGGACCACGCCGTCCCGGCACCCCCAGCATAATTAGGCGGCGGTGACCTTGACCCCGTCGATCACCCAGTACCAGTTGTTGCTGCCGGTGTAGTGGAACCGGAAGCTCACGTTGGCGGCCCCGGACGGGACGTCCAGGGTGAGCGACTGGGGCTGGGAGATCACGTCGGACGTGTAGCGCTTCACCTCGACGGGCGTGCCGCCGTTCCAGGAGGCGAGGACGCGGGCGCTCTGGCTGCCCTCCTGCCGGTAGAGGGTGGTGAAGCCGAGCGTGACGGTGGACGTGCCGCCGACCGCGTACGCCGGGGTGACGAGCGTGGAGTCGTACGGGCCCGACGAGGCCTTGTCGGCCCACTCGTCGGAGTCGGCGACCGCGAAGATCCCGCGCGAGCGGACGTTCAGCTCACGGGACTGGTCGCGCTGGCCGCGGCTCCAGAACTCGTCGGTGGCGAAGGACCAGCCGCGCCACTCGGCCACTCCGCCGGTGCCCATCGCGGAGTTCACGACCGACCAGCCGCTGGGCGCGGTGTGGGTCCAGCCGAGGACGCCGGCCGGGATGCCGGTCTCGTCGGCGCGTGCGGCGAGGGAGGGGTACAGGTCCTCGAACGGGTCGGTGGAGCGCTGCTGGATCGGCTTGCCGTCCAGGCCCCACGCGGGGTCGGGTGTGATGCCGAGCTGCTTGAAGACGGTGGCGGCGACGTCCACGAGGCGGGTGTCGGCGGGGCGGGCGCCGGCCGCGATGCCGGGGCCCTGGGCGAGGACGAAGGTGCGCCGCTCCTCGATCGCGCTGCCGCCGTGGCCGCCGGCGTCGGTGTGGCCGTGGTCGGTGGTGACGATCACGGTCCAGCGTTCGGTGGCGTAGGAGGGACGGGACCTGATCGCGGCCAGGAGGCGGCCGAGGTAGCCGTCCTGGACGTCGATCGCCGCGCGGTACGCGGCGCCGGCCGCACCGGAGTTGTGGCCGGCGATGTCGGTCTGGCCGAAGTAGACGAAGAGGACGTCCGGGTTCTGGTTCCGGAGGATCGACTCGGTCCCGGCGGCGATGGTGGCGTCGTGGCCGGTGTAGCCGTCGGCGTCGCCGTCGAGGACGAGCTTGGCGTCGGCGCCCGGGGTGACCGTGCCCTGGGCGTCCAGGGGCTTCCAGTCGACGGCCGCGTAGGTGGAGAGCTGGGGGCGGACCTGGGCGAGGCGGGCGAGGAAGCCGGGGTACTTCCCGTAGTTCTTCCCGGCGAAGGAGTTGTCCTTGACGCCGTGCTTGTCGGGCCAGACGCCGGTGGAGATGGTCGACCAGCCGGGGCCGGAGGAGGTGGCGGCCATCGGATCGGCGTACAGCAGGGAGGTGCCGTACGTCCCGTTCGCCATCATCGACTTGAGGTGCGGGGCCTTGGCGGCGGCGATGACGTCGTGGCGCAGCCCGTCCATGCCGACGACGAGCACCTTGTCCTCGCTGGTGCCGTCGGGGAGGGTCGGCGCGGCGTGCGCGGGGGTGGCGGTGGCGAGGGAGCCGCCGACGGCGGCGGTCGTGGCCGCGGCGGCGGTGGTGGCGAGCACGGAGCGGCGGGACAGGGACCGGGACACGTGATCCTCCTGGGAGGGGGCGGGTCGGACGGGGCTGGGCGTGAACTGCCTACATGAACTGCCTACGCGAACTGCCTTATGAAGCTTCTGGACCTTCTGGCACCTCTGGACCAGACCCGTTACCTTCGCGAGACCAGGGGGCCGAGTCCAGACCTTCGCAGGAATCCGTGGCGGGGAGGTGGCCGGTCAGCTTCCGGTGGCCGACTTCCAGGCGTCGATGTACGTGTCCAGGTTGGCGCCGATGTCCGCCCAGTCGGGCTCGAAGATCTCCACGCCCTCCATCAGCCGGGCCAGTTCGACGGCGTTGGCGTCGGTGGCCTCGATGTCCTTGCGGGCGGCGAAGCCACCGCCGACCGCGCTGACGTCGCGCTGGGCCTGCTCGGAGAGCATGAAGTCGAGCAGCTTCTTGCCGTTCTCGCTGTGCGGGCCCTTCGCGACGAGGCCCGCCGCGTACGGCAGGGCGAAGCTGGTGGGCTTCCCGTCGCCCTTGGCGGGGAACCAGATGCCGAGGTTGGGCATGTCCTTGGACTGGGCGAAGTTCATCTGGACGTCCCCGTTGGCGGCGAGGAGTTCCCCCTTGTCGACCTTGGGGGCGAGCTTGCCGGTGGAGGCGGACGGGCCGACGTTGTTCGTCTGGAGCTTCTTCAGGTACGCCATGGCCGGCTCCTGCCCGCCGAAGTCGTGCATCGCCTTGATGAGGACGGCGGTGCCGTCGCCCGCGACGCCGGGGGTGGAGTACTGCACCTTCTCCTTGTACGACGGGTCGAGCAGGTCCTCCCAGGTCCTGGGCGGGCTCTTCAGCTCCTTCTTGTTGTGGATGAACCCGAAGTAGTTGTTGACGACGGACGTCCACTTCCCGTCGGCCGCCCGGTCGGCGCCGTCGACCTGGTCGGCGCCCTTCGGCTCGTAGGCCGTGAGGAGGCCCTTGGCGTCGGCCTGCTGGATGAAGGGCGGCAGGGTGACGAGCACGTCGGCCTGGGTGTTGGACTTCTCGCGGACGGCGCGCTGCACCATCTCGCCGGAGCCGCCCTCCACGTACTTCACCTCGATGCCGGTCTTCTTCTCGAAGTCCTTGAAGACCTTGTCGTACCAGCCGTCGCCGTTCTCGCCCTTGAGGCCGTCGGCGCTGTAGACGGTGACGGACTTCTCGTCGGACGCGGCGGAGGAGCCGCCGCAGGCGGTGAGGGTGACGGCGGCGAGGCCGGCCATGGGGAGGGCGAGAGCACGGGCACGGGCACGGTTGTGGTTGCGGTTGTGGTTGCGGTTGCGCATGGGGTTTCTCCAGGGGGAGTACGGGGTGGGGATCAGCGGTAGGAGGCGCGGGTCCGGATGCGGGAGACGGCGGCCAGGACGAGGAGCGTCGCCGTCATCAGGACAACGGCGAGGGCGGCGCCGGTGAAGAGCGAGCCCCGGTCGGTGGCGGCGAAGATCTGCACCGGCAGCGGGGTCCAGTCCGGCGGGTAGAGCATCATCGTGGCGCTCAACTCCCCCATGGACAGGGCGAAACAGAGCCCGGCGGCCGAGGTGAGCGAGGGCAGCAGGAGCGGCAGCCGGATCCGCCACAGGACCCGGGCGGGGCTTGCCCCGAGGCCGGCGGCGGCCTGTTCGTACATCGGGTCCAGACGGCGTACGGCGGCGGAGACCGACTGGTACGCGAACGCGGTGACGAGGACGGTGTGGGCGAGGATCACGATCCAGCGCGTCCCGTTGAGCAGCACGGGCGGCTGGCTGTAGGCCACCAGCACCGCGAGGCCGACGACCACCGAGGGGACGGCGACCGGCAGGATGAACAGGGCGTCCAGGAGCCGCTTTCCGCGCTTACGGAGAGAGGCGGCGGCGAGAGCGGCCCAGCCGCCGAGGGTGAGCGCCAGCACGCTCGCGGCCACGGCCGTGACCAGGCTGGTGGTCAGCGCCTGGAGGGAGTCGCCGCTCGTCGCGGCGGAGTAGCGCTCGACGGTGGGCCCGGAGGGGAAGGCGCCCGACCAGTTCGTGGCGAGGGACGCGGCGAGGATGACGAGCAGGGGCACCGCGAACAGCGGGACGAAGAGGAGGAGGAAGGCGGCCCAGGTGGCCCACTTCCCGGCCCGGCTATGCACCAGCACGACGGCTCACCACCCGGTAGAGGCTGTAGAGGCCCACGGAGATCGCGATGTTGACGACGGCGACGACGCAGGCGGCCGGGTAGTCCGACTCCAGGATCGCCTTGCTGTAGACGAGCATCGGCAGCGTCGTGACGTCCTTCGCCCCGGTGAACAGGACGATCCCGAACTCGTTGAGGCACATCACCAGGACGAGGCTGCCGCCCGCCGCGAGGGCCGGGAGCGCCTCGGGCAGGATGACCTGCCGGATGATCCGGACGGGCCCGGCGCCGAGCGAGGAGGCGACCTCCAGCTGTCCGGTGTCGAGCTGGGAGAACGCGGCGAGCAGCGGGCGCATCACGAACGGCGTGAAGTAGGTGATCTCGGCGAGCAGGACGCCCCAGGGGGTGGTCAGGAAGTGGAAGGGCCCCTCGGCCGCCCCGGTGACGTCGGTCCAGAGCCCGTTGGCCATCCCGACGGAGCCGTAGATGAACAGCAGGGCCAGGGTGATGAGGAAGGACGGGAAGGAGAGGAACACGTCGATGAACCGGGCGACCGCCTTCCCGCCGGGGAACGGGACGAACGCGATGATCAGCGCGAGGACGAACCCGAGGACGAGGCATCCCACGGTCGAGCCGACGGCGAGCCACACGGTGGTGGTGAGTGCGTCGCGGAAGACCTCGGAGGCGAAGACGTCGGCGTACGGGTCGAGCGAGACGCCGCCCTCGTCGGGGGTGACGGACTGCTGGACGACGAGGGCCAGCGGGTAGAGGAACGCGACCGCGAGGACGGCGACGGGCGGCAGTGCCCAGACCCAGGCGGGGACGGAGCGGGACCGCGCGGGGGCGGGGGCGGGGTCCGGTTGCCCGGGGCCCGTCGTCCGCTTCCGGTCGAGGACGGCACTAGCCACCGGGCACCACCCCCGCCTTCTCCCGCGCCGACGCGGGGCTCGTGTGGCGGGTCGCGCCGGCGGCTCCTGCCGCTGATCCTGCTGCTGCTCCTGCTGCTGCTCCTGCTGCTGCTCCTGCTGGTCCCGCCGCTCCTGCTTCTTCCGCTGTTCCCGCTGTTCCCGCTGCTCCCGCCGTTCCCGCCGGGAGCAGCACGGCGTCCTCGGCCGCGAAGTGCAGGGTGACCGGGTCGCCGATGGCCGGGGGATCGCGCAGTTCGCGGAGGTCGGCCATGAGGCGGTGGCCGTCGACGTCGGCGTGGACGCGGTGGGTGGAGCCGCGCCACTGGACCTCGGTCACGCTGCCGGTGAGCGCGTTGGGCCCGTCGCCGAGGCCGACCAGGTGCGGCCGGACGCAGAGGGTCGCGGTGGCTCCGGGGGCGGCGGTGTCGGTGGGGACGGCGAGCGCGTGGCCGCCGAACTCGACGGCTCCTTCACCGGTGACCGTGACCGGGAGGAGGTTGGCGTTGCCGACGAACGAGGCGGTGAACTCGGTGCGCGGGCGGCGGTAGAGCTCCTGGGGGGTTCCGCAGTCCTGGAGCCGGGCCCGGTCCATGACGGCGATCCGGTCGGCGAGGGTGAGGGCCTCGACCTGGTCGTGGGTGACGTACAGGATCGATACGTCCGGCAACTCCCGGTGCAGCCGGGCCAGTTCGGCGAGCATCCCGGAGCGGAGCCGGGCGTCGAGGGCGGAGAGCGGTTCGTCGAGGAGCAGGACGCCGGGGCGGATGGCGAGCGCCCGGGCGATGGCGACGCGCTGCTGCTGGCCGCCGGAGAGCTCGCGCGGGTGGCGCTCGGCGTACGCGGCCATGCCGACGAGTTCGAGGGCCTCGGTGACCCGGCCGGGGATCTCGGCCTTCGGGGTGCGGTGGGCCTTCAGCCCGAAGGCCACGTTGTCCTTGACCTTGAGGTGCGGGAAGAGGGCGTATTGCTGGACGACCATGCCGATACCGCGCCGGTGCGGGGGCAGGGCGGTGACGTCCCGGCCGCCGAGGAAGACCCGCCCCGAGGCCGGGCGGACGAACCCGGCGACGGCCCGCAGGGCGGTGGTCTTGCCCGAGCCGGACGGCCCGAGGAGAGCCATCACCTCGCCGGGTTCGACGGTGAGGTCGAGCCGGTCGAGGACGACGTTCCCGCCGTAGGCGACGGTGACGCCCTCGAAGCGGATGCCGCTGGGGGCGGCGGGGGCCGGGGCGCTCATGCCTCGGCCCGCGCGATGAGGTCGGGCAGCTCGGCGACGGACCCGAGCACGTGGGTCGCGCCGTGCCGGGTCAGCTGGTCCCGGTCGTGGGCGCCGGTGAGGACCCCGGCGACGATCCCGGCGCCGGAGCGTACGCCGCTGAGCATGTCGTACGAGGTGTCGCCGGCCACCACGGTCCGCCGGACGTCGTCCACGGCTCCGGTGCGCAGGAAGGAGGCCAGCACCATGTCCGGGAAGGGCCGGCCCCGGCCGCCCGCGTCGGCGGGGCAGAGGGTGAGCGGGACGAGGTCCTGCCAGCCGAGGGCGGCGAGGATGGCGTCCTGGGTGGTGCGGGCGAAGCCGGTGGTCAGGACGACGGTGCGGCCCTCGGACGCGAGCCGCTCGACGGCCTCGCGGGCGCCGGGGACCGGGGCGATACGGCCGCCGTCGACGAGTTCTCCGTACGCCTCCTCGAAGGCGATGTTGGCCTGCTGGGCCTTCCCCTCGCCGCCTTCGCCGCCTTCGCCCTCCTCGCCGTGCTCGCCGTGCTCGCCGGCGAAGAGGCGCCGGAAGACGGTGATCTTGGATTCGCCCATGGTGGCGCGCACGTAGGCGAGTTGGCGGGCGTGCTCATCGGATCCAGGGCGCACGCCGAGGCGTTGGGCGGCTGCGGAGAAGGCCTGCTCGACGAGTCCGCCGTCGGCGACGGTGGTGCCGGCCATGTCGAGGACGACGAGGCGGTAGGGGTCACGCGTGATGTCGGTCGGGGAAGTCATGTGGTTCACCAGCCCAGTTGGTCGGCGGTCGTTTCGGCGATGGCGGGCGAGCACGTCATGCCGCGCCCGCCGGGCCCGGTGACGAGCCAGACCCCGTCGGACACCTGCTGCCGGTGGACGACGCGTGAGGTGTCGGTGCACTGGGCGTAGACGCCCGCCCAGCGGTGGCGGACGCGCGGCAGAGGGCGGCCGAGGAAGGCCTCGACGACCCGGGTGAGGTGCTCGTAGGGCTCCTCGACGGTGTCGAAGGCGAAGGGGTGCTCGTACTCGTGGGTGTCGCCGATGGTCAGCCCGCCGTCGCGGCGCTGCACCATGAGGAGCTGCATGCGGTGCTCGGCGGCGATCGGGTCCTGGGCCTGTCCGGCGTTGAGGGCATCGAGCGCCTCGCCCCGGTAGGCGGGGTAGTAGCGGAAGCTGTCGGCGTCGGCGACGGAGGTGGTGAGCGGTTCGCCGAGCGGGTCGGTCTGCATCATCTGGAGGCGGACGCGGCGCACGGGCAGCTCGGGCCCGGCGAGCTCCCGGACCAGCCCGCCGAGCCAGGCACCGGTCGCGAGGATCACGGCGTCACCGGTGTGGACGTCGCCGTGGTCGTCGCGCACGGAGGCGGCCCCCACGACGTCACGCACCTCACGGCCGGCGAGGTAGGTGTACCGGTCGGAGGCCAGCAGGTGTTCCTTCAGGGCGAGTTGGGCGGTGCGGGGTTCGACCGCCGCGTCCCGCTCGCACCACAGGGCGGCGGTGAACGCTCCGCGCAGGGCCGGGTTGAGCGCCCGGGCCTCGTCGGCGGTGAGCAGCTTGTAGCCGCGCGCCGCCGCGTCGGGCCGGGCGACGGCCGCCTCGGCGACGGCGACCTCGCGTGCGGTGCGCAGCGGGGTGAGCGAACCGCAGGCCCGGAAGCCGAGTCCGGGCACCCGCTCCCCGAGGGCCTCCCACAGCTCGCGGGCGCGCAGGGCGGTCTCCAGCTCCTCGCCGCCGGCCCGGCCGCTGACCCATATCTGTCCGAAATTGCGGAGCGATGCCCCGCGCGCCTCGCTCTCGCGCTCGATCTGTACGACCTCGTGGCCGCGGCTGACTGCGTGCCAGGCGTGCATGGTTCCCACCACGCCGGCTCCTACGACGATGACTCTCACGACGGCCACGTTCCTCGGGACGGGTGTCCCGCACGCATCCGTTCACCGACGGGACGGTGAACGACCCCGCAAGTTTGGACCAGACCCGTTACCTTCTCGTGACCTGGAAGGGGATCGGGCCGCGTGGTGAAGCAGGCAACGGCCCCTCCTCTCAGCTCCGCTCCTCGCCTCGCAGACGGGCGGAGAAGGAGAAGCGGTCGCCCCGGAACAGGGTCCGCACGCGCTCCAGCGGCCGGCCGTCGGCGTCCCGGGAGAGCCGGTGGATCAGGAGCATCGGCAGGGCGGGCGGGGTCCCGATGAGCAGGGCCTCGCGGGGGGTCGCGAGCACGGTCTCGATCCGCTCGTCGGCGTCGCCGAAGGCGATCTGGAGGCGGTCGCGCAGGTAGGCGTAGAAGGAGGAGTCCGGGTCGAACTCCGTGTCCAGGTCCGGGACGCGGGCGACACCGACGTACGTGCTCTCCAGGCCGACGCGCTCGTCGTCGGCGAGCAGCACCCGCTCCAGGTGCCAGACCGGCGCGCCCCGCTCGACCGCGATCTCGACGGCGAGCGCCTCGGGGCAGGGGAAGCGGTCCAGGCCGATGAGGTGGCGGCCGGGCCGTCGGCCCTGGCGGCGGACGCCCTCGGTGTAACTGGCCAGCGAGAGCGGCTGCTCCAGCTTGGGTCCGGCGACGACCGTCCCGCGCCCCTGACGCCGCAGCCGCCCTTCCAGGAGGAGTTCGCGCAGGGCCTGGCGGACGGTCTCGCGCGCGACCTCGTGCCGCTGGGCGAGCTCCCGCTCGGTGGGCAGGAGCCCGCCTTCGCCCAACTCGTCCAGCAGCACCGCGATACGGGCCTTGACCGCGTAGTACTTCGGGATACGGCCGTGCTCGGGGATGCCGGAGCGGATCGGTGCGCCAGGTGCCTGGTCGTTCGGGTAGTCCACGGCCCGATGGTTGCAGACGCGGGTGAACGGGCGGCGTTACGGGCTCCGCCGCTGCCGGTCAGTCCGAGGCTCGGCGGAAGCGGCGGGCATGCCACACGAGGGCGGCCCCGCCGAGCAGCAGCGCCCCGGCGACGGCCCCGGTCCAGGCCAGTGACTCCGGGCCGGTGCGGGCGAGTTCGGGGAGCGGGCGGCCCGGGCCGTCGCGGGGCGGGCGTCCGGGGCCGTCCTCGTCGGCGCCCCTGCCCTCCTCCCCGGCTCCGGGGCGGGTCGGCGGCCGGGGGCCGGGGTCGCGGTCCGGGGACGGGTCCCGGCCGGCGCCGGGGTCCGTGCGGGTGCCGTCGCCCGGTTCGGCGCGTTCCGGGTCGGCGGGATCCGGGTCGGCGGGATCCGGGTCGGGGCGTTCCGACCGGGGGCTCTCCGGCTGGCGGCTCTCCGGCTGGCGGCTCTCCGGCTGGCGGCTCTCCGGCTGCGGGCGCTCGGACCGGGGCTGTTCCGGTTCGCGGATGCCGCCCGTGGCGCCGTCGACGATCACGAAGGGGTAGTCCTCCGACTCCCCCACCCATTCGCCGTCCTCGCGCCCGCCGCCCTTGGCCTTGTCCTGATGGCGGCGCTGGACGACGGCGGCGTGGGCGGTGACCGGGCCGGGGGCGGTGTCGGAGGTGAAGGCCATCCGGACGCGCACGGAGACGGTCGCGCCGGCGGGAACGGTGAACCCGAGGAACGCGTCACCGGAGGAGTCCGCGCCGGAGCCATCGGCATCGGCATCGACATCGACATCGACGTCGGGGCCTGCGCCTGCGCCTGCGCCTGCGTCCGTGCCCGTGCCCGCGTCCGTGCCCGTGTCACTCGATGTCCCCACCTCGCCTTCCTCCCCACCCTCCGCCTTCTCGCGCCGATCGTCCGGCTCGCCGCCGAAGACGCCGATCTGCTCGTCGCGGTCGGTGCGCTCCCAGGTGACCCGGTGCTCGATCCCGGGGCGGCCGGGCTCGGAGAACTCCAGCTGGATCTGGTCCGACGTCAGCCTGCGGTCGCGGTCGGCGAGGACGAGGACCGGGTGCAGGGCCCGACAGGACGTGTCGGTGGTGTTGGTGAGGTCGAGGAACCAGGTGCCGTAGCCGCCGCCGGAGGCGTATCTGTCCGGGGCGTCCTGGATCCGGGTCTCGATGGGGAAGTCCTTGGCCTCCCGGTCACCGCAGACAGGCTGCCGGTCGGCTGCCAAGGAGGCGGGCACGGACGCGGCCGGCAGGGCGGCGGCGGCCTGCGGACCGCCCAGGAGCGCGGCGGGCACGGTGATCCCGGCGGCCAGCCCGAGGGCGGCGAGCGCACGGGCGTCACGCAGCCGTGCGCCGGAGGTGGGGGGCATGGAGGTCACCCTTCACTGCTCGCGGACGACCGGGGCGGGGGCCTCGGTGGTGGCCTCCGACACCACCACGCGCGCGCGGACTCAGAGAGTCGACATGCCGACTTGATTCATAGGATCACCCGACTGCGCCTCCGCGTCGTTCCCTTCCTTGCTTCCCCGCCTCGTCCCCCCACCCGACTCCTCTGTCCGGCTCCCCCGACTCCCCTGTCCGGCTCCCCCGACCCCCTGCTCGCTTCCCGGCCCGCGGCCCGACTCCCCACCCGGCCCACGCCCGACCCGCCCGAACACCGGCGCGAGCACCAGTTGCGCAGCGCCCTCCGCGACCGGCCGGTCACCGCCCCGGGCGACCGTGACGGTCACCCCCGTGCCCGCCCCGCCCCGCGCCGCCCGCTCCTCGATCACGGCCCGGACGCCCCGTACGTACGCGTCCTCGTCGGCGGCCACCACCCTGCCGCCCAGGACCACCCGGTCGATGCCGAGCAGGCCGACCAGGTTCGCCGCGCCCGTGCCCAGGACCCGGGCGGCGTCCCCCCGGTCGCCGCGCGCCTCGGCGGCCAGGCACAGCGCCTCGATGCAGCCGCGTCCGCCGCAGCCGCAGAGCGGGCCGTCCAACTGGAGGGTCTGGTGACCGAATTCGCCCGCCCCCGTCCGCGCGCCCCGGTGCACCTCGCCGCCGAGGACCAGGCCCGCGCCGAGCCCCGTACCGAGGTGGAGGTAGGCGAAGTCGCCGCGCGGCTCGTCGAGGGAGAGGGCCAGGGCGAGGGCGGCGGCGTTGGTGTCCTTGTCCAGCACCACCGGCAGCCCGGTCCGTTCGGCCAGGGCGGTGCGCAGGGGGTACCCGTCCCACTGCGGGAACCCGGTGACCCGGCGCAGCACGCCGTCCCGGTGGTCCAGCGGGCCGGGCACGGCGACGCCGACGCCGAGCACCGGTTTGTGCGGTTCGGCCGCGCACAGGTCCCGTACCGCGTCCGCCGCGTCCGCGAGGACCCGGTCCGCCGGAGCGCCGAGGTCGAGCGGCGCACGGGTGACCGCGACCGGCCGGCCCGCGAGGTCGACCAGGACGGCGGTGAGCCCGTCGCGGTCCAGGTGCAGCCCGACGGCGAACTGCGCGTCGGGGACGAGCCGCAGCACGGTGCGCGGCTTGCCGCCGGTGGAGGGGCGCAGGCCCGCGCCGGCGGCGAGCCCGTCCTCCCGCAGCCGGGCGGTGATCTTGCTGACGGCCTGCGGGGTGAGGCCGGTGCCCTCGGCCAGCTCCAGCCTGCTGATGCCCTCCGCCCCGGCGGCCCGCAGCAGGTCCAGCACCAGCGCGGCGTTGTGGTGACGCAGGGCCGGCAGACCCACCCCGCCCTGGGCCTTCGTGCGGGTCCCGTTCACGGTTCGCTCCTCTTCACCGCCCCATTGTGCCGGTCGCTTGCACTTTGGCAACAGCGTTGCTTAAGTGGAATGCATGACCCCCAACGCCCCCAACGCCACCGACGCCACCGACGCCACCGGCACTCCCCTCCGCGTCGCCCTCGTCGGCTACGGCCTGGCCGGCTCCGTCTTCCACGCCCCGCTGGTCTCCGCGACCGACGGGCTGGTCCTCGACACGGTCGTCACGTCGAACGAGGAGCGCCGGGCCGAGGCCCTCGCCGCGTTTTCCGACGTCCGCCTCGCCGCCTCGCCGGACGAGCTGTGGGAGCGCGCCGACGAGCTGGATCTCGTCGTGATCGCCACGCCGAACCGGACGCACGTCCCGCTGGCGACGGCCGCGCTGAAGGCCGGGCTGCCGGTGGTCGTGGACAAGCCGGTCGCCGGGACGGCCGCCGAGGCGCGCGAGCTCGCGGCGCTCGGCGAGGAGCGCGGGCTGCTGCTCTCGGTCTTCCAGAACCGCCGCTGGGACAACGACTTCCGCACCCTCGCCGGGCTGATCGCCGAGGGCGAGCTGGGCGAGGTGCAGCGCTTCGAGTCCCGCTTCGAGCGCTGGCGGCCTCAGCCGAAGGGCGGCTGGCGCGAGTCGGGCAACCCGGAGGAGATCGGCGGTCTGCTGTACGACCTGGGCAGCCATGTCGTCGACCAGGCGCTGGTGCTGTTCGGCCCGGCGGTCCAGGTGTACGCCGAGTCCGACGTACGGCGTCCCGGCGCGGCGGCGGACGACGACACCTTCATCGCGATCACCCACGCGTGCGGGGTCCGCTCGCATCTGTACGTCAGCGCCACCACCGCCCAGCTCGGCCCGCGCTTCCGGGTGCTGGGGTCGAAGGCGGGCTATGTGAAGTACGGCCTGGACCCGCAGGAGGCGGCCCTGCGCGAGGGCCTGCGCCCGGTGGCCGGTGAGCCATGGGGCGAGGAGGATCGGGAACTGTGGGGCCGCCTCGGCTCCGGCGAGTCCCCGCTGACCGGCGGCGGCGCCCCGGTCCGCACGCTGCCCGGCGACTACCCCGCGTACTACGCGGCCGTCGCCGCCGCCGTACGCGGCGCCGGCCCGAACCCGGTCACCGCGTCGCAGGCGGCCGCCGCGCTGGACGTCCTGGAGGCCGCGCGCCGTTCGGCCCGCGAAGGCGTCTCCGTCACCCTCCTGCCCCACCACGACGAGGACCAGCGGGCGAAGGACCGGCAGGCGAAGGAGCTGCGCGCATGAGCACCGTCTCCCCCACCCTCTCCGAGCTGATCGCCCAGGAGCGCCGGCTCACCCTCCCGCACTTCTCCCACGACGACGCGTTCGCGCTCGGCAGCCTGCTGGTCTCGCTGGCCAGGGAGCGGCACGCACCGGTCGCGATCGACATCCGGCGCGGCGCGCAGCAGCTCTTCCACGCGGCGCTGCCGGGTTCGAGTGCGGACAACGACGCGTGGATCGACCGCAAGCGCAAGGTCGTCGAGCGGTACGGCGTGAGCTCGTATCTGGTGGGCACCCGGTTCCGGGCGAAGGGCACCACGTTCGAGGAGTCCTCGCGCCTGGACCCGGACACGTACGCGGCGCACGGCGGTTCGTTCCCGATCGCGGTGGAGGGCGCGGGCGTGATCGGCACGGTCACGGTGTCCGGGCTGCCGCAGGCCGAGGACCACGCGATGGTGGTCGAGGCGCTGGAGCGGTTCGCGGGGACAACGGGGACCTGAGGAGCGTAAATACGGGCCGGGGACCTGAGGAGCGTACGTACGGGGCCAGGGACCTGAGGGAGCGTACGTACGGGGCCCGGGGGGCCTGAGGAGCGTACGTACGGGGCCGGGGGCCCGGTCACAGCGCCCCCGGCCCGCTCCGGCCTACGCCCCCTTCAGCTCCTGCCGCTGCCGGCCGAGCCCCTCCACCTCCAGCTCCACCACGTCGCCCGCCCTCAGGTACGGCTTCGGTTCGGGCTGCCCCATCGCGACCCCGGCGGGCGTACCGGTGTTGATCACGTCGCCCGGGTAGAGCGTCATGAAGTGGCTGAGGTAGCGGACGACCTCGCCGACCGGGAAGATCTGCTCGGCCGTGGTGCCGTTCTGCTTCAGCTCGCCGTTGACCCAGAGCCGCAGCGGCAGGGCCTGCGGGTCGGGCACCTCGTCGGCGGTGACCAGCCAGGGCCCCAGCGGGTTGAACGTCTCGCAGTTCTTGCCCTTGTCCCAGGTGCCGCCGCGCTCGATCTGGAACTCGCGCTCCGAGACGTCGTGCGCCGTCGCGTACCCGGCGACGTGCGCGAGGCCCTGCTCGGCCGTCTCCAGGTAGCGGGCGGTGCGCCCGATGACGACGGCCAGCTCGACCTCCCAGTCGGTCTTGCGGCTGCCGCGCGGCACCAGGACCGTGTCGTCGGGCCCGACGACGGTGTCGGGGGCCTTGAAGAACAGGATGGGCTCCGCCGGGATCTCCGCACCCGTCTCGGCGGCGTGGTCGTGGTAGTTCAGCCCGATGCACACGATCTTGCCGATGCGCCCGAGCGGCGGGCCGATCCGCAGCCCCGTCGCGTCCAGGGCGGGCAGCACGCCGGGCGTCCCGGCGGCCGCCCGTACCCGGGCGAGCGCGGAGGCGTCGGCGAGCAGCTCGCCGTCGATGTCGGGGACGATCCCCGACAGATCACGCAGAGTCCCGTCGCGGTCGAGAAGTGCGGGGCGCTCGGCGCCCGCCGTACCGACTCGAAGCAGCTTCAACGGTCCAACTCCTCTTGGTCGAGGTGGTGGCCCTCCGGCGGGTTGCGGCCGACGGAGGACTTGGCCGATCGTCCAAGAGTTGCGATCACTCCGCAAGACCTCGTTCACACACTGGACCGGCGTGGTGGGTGGGCCGATTACGCCGCTGTGGCCATGGCACTGCCGGCGACCGGCATGTCGCGGTACAGCCAGGCCCGCTCGACGGCGGTCCAGGTGGTCGTGGTGACGACGTACAGGGCGGCGGCCAGCGGCACGACGGCCACGGTGATCAGCGTGAAGAACGACATCAGCGGCATCACCTTCGCCATGGCGCCCATGCCGGGCACAGCCTGTCCGTCCGGGCCCGCGGCGGGCGTCATCGGGTTGGCGGCCAGCTGCCGCTTGGTGCGTCCGTAGTTGAACGTGGCGACGGCGGTGACGATCGCGAAGAGCCCCAGGTAGACCCAGCCCTGGCCGCCGAACACGCCGCCGTGCGCGAGCGCGTCGTGCCAGCGCCCGCCGAGCGGTGCGCCGAGCAGGTCGTGGCTGAGCAGCGCGTTGGGCTCGCCGCCGATGGAGCTGCTGGAGAACAGGTGGTAGAGCAGGAAGAAAGCGGGCATCTGGAGCAGGCTCGGCAGACACCCGGAGAGCGGCGACACCTTCTCGGCGGCGTGCAGTTCCATGATCGCCTTCTGCATCCGCTCCGGGTTCTTCCCGTGCTTCTTTCGGAGTTCGGCGATCTGCGGCTGGAGCCGGCCGCGGGCCTTCTGCCCGCGTGCGGCGGCCCGCGACAGGGGGTGGACGGCCAGCCGGACGAGCGCGGTGAACAGGACGATCGCGGCGGCGGTGGACGCGGTCTGGAAGAACGGCTGGAGCAGGTCGGCGAGGGAGCCGACCAGGCTCGCGAAAGCGGACATGAAGGCGGACATGGGTGAGCCCTCCGGGGGTCTCGTCGTGCCGGGAGGTACCTGCGAGGAGGTACGGGGTGATCACTCGGCATGACGACCGGCGCGGGGGCACCGCACGCGGAAGAGGCGCGGGGTTCGCTACGCGGCGGCCGTCAGGAGGGCGTGCCCAGGTGCCCGGGGCCGCGTTCGGCCCCGGGCGTCGGGGTCGCGTTGCGGGAGGAACGCGGTGCGCTTCTCCCGGTCCCTGATGGCCGTACGGACCCGGGTGCGGGGCACCGGGGACGCGCAGCGGGCGCTGATGACGGAGCAGGCGAGGAGCGCGGATCCGGCGGCGGCGGTTGCGGCGAGCGCGACGGCCGCGGAGAGGCTGCCGCCCTCGGCGAGGAGGACCTCGGTGAGGAAGAGGACGAGGAGCCCGGCGGGCCGGAGCAGCCGGGCGAAGGCGCGGCGCAGGGCGTTGGCATCCCGCACGGTGTGCACCTCCCGCCCCTTCGTCAGCGCCTCTCCGTGAGGCTCATTGCTGCCGTACGAGGGTGCGTACGGCACTCCATTCGTTATACACGATGATCGGATGCACTATCAGGTGGGCCATCGGATGCGCCATCGGATGCGCTTCGGGCGGCCCGGGCGGCGGCGAGGGGCTCGTCGTCCTCCTCCACCGGGTCATGGGCCAGCACCTCGGCGTCGGGCCGCGGATCCGCGTCGCGGGGCCCGGCGAAGGTGACGGCGAACGCGACGGCCAGATTGGCGGCGAGGGCGACGAGCCCGGCGTTCACGCCCCCCACCGGATCGTTCCCGCTGAAGACGAGGACGCAGACCACCGCGACGCCGACGATCAGCCCGCTGAACGCGCCCCGGAAGGTGAGCCGCCGCCAGACCAGGGCGAGCAGCACCATCGGGAGCAGCTGCGCCATCCCCTCGTACGAGATGAGGGAGAGGCGTACGAGGGTGTTGGGGGCGGTGTACGTGAGGAGCAGCGCGAGGCCGCCCGCGACGACCACGACGACCTGGGCGGCGGACTTCTGCCGCTCGGCGAGACGCGGCACGAGCGACAGCACGCTGCGCCCCCACATCGTCCCGATGACCAGCATGAAGACGGCCATGGGCACGATGGAGGAGAGCGCCGCGGCGACCCCGACGAGGCCGACGGCCCAGGCGGGCAGCGCGTCGACGACCAGCTTGAACAGCGCGAGGTTCGACTCCGCCCCGGCCAGCCCCGGCACCACGAACAGGGCGGCGAGGCCGAGCAGCATCGGGACGAAGAGCAGGACGTTGTACGCGGGCAGGTACATGGCGTTGCGGCGCAGCGCGTCGGCGTTACGGGCCCCGAGGTATCCGGCGACGGTGGTCGGGAAGATGACGACGGTCAGGGAGTTCAGGAACGTGGTGCTGATGAACCACAGCTCCCCGAACCCGCTGCCGCCCCCGTCCCCGCCCCCGCCGCCCCCGTGTCCCGGCAGGGTCAGCCAGTCGCTCTTCTCGGTGACGAGCCGGTCGAGGAAGGGCCCGTACCCGTCGAAGTAGTGCAGCGGGACGTACAGCGCGAGGAACCCGAGGGTGGCGATGACCAGGACGTCCTTCAGCACGGACACCCAGGCGCTGCCGCGCAGCCCGCTGACCACGACGAAGCCGGTGGTGACGGCGAAGGCGACGAAGTAGGCCCAGTTCAGGCTGACGGCCCCGTAGGAGATGACGGAGAGGACCACGCCCATGCCGGTGATCTGGAGCTGGATGTACGGCAGCAGGAAGACGGTGGCCAGCACCGCGACCACCGCGCCGAGCCAGGGCCGGCCGAAGCGGTGGGCGACCATGTCGGTGATCCCGACGAGGCCGTGCCGGCGGGCGTACCCCCAGAGCATCGGCCCGACGACGTACCCGATCGCGTAGCCGCACGACATGTACGCGACGACGTACAGCACGGGCGCCCCGTAGTTGTAGCCCCAGCCGGCGGCCCCCAGATAGCTGAAGCTGGTGTAGCCCTCGCCCGCCATCAGCACCCAGATGAAGACGGGACCCAGACTCCGCCCGCCCACGGACCACTCGGCGAGCCCGCCGCCCTTGCCGCGCCCGCGCAGGGCGAGGAGGCCGAGGGCGACGGTGGCGACCATGAAGACGGCGAAGACGGAGGTGGCGACGGCGGCGTTCACGTTCACGCGCGACCGCCCCGGCGCCGGTCCTGGTCCCGGCGGTCCCCTCTCCGCGCGAGCCACACGGCGGCCGGCGTGAGGAGGGTCGCCCCGAGGAGCCACACGAAGAGGAAGGGCACGCCGAACACGAGGGGGGTGACCCGGTTCACGAACGGCAGCGCACCGAGATACAGGACATAAGGGACGAGCAGCCACAGCAACTGGGGGCGTCGTCTGATCACTCCGAACACCCAGGGACCCTACGCCCCCCGATGCCCGGGGTCTCCGTCACCGCGGGCGCATCGAGGTGAGCTTCCCCCAGACGATGAGCCGGTAGCGGGAGCTGAACTCGGGGGTGCAGGTGGTCAGCGTGAGGTAGTAGCCGGGTGCGCTGTAGCCGACGGAGGTCGTGATGTTGCTGCGCGGCACGGGCGCGATGACCCCGCTGTCCGAAGGGGCGGTCCGCGCGAGGCGTTTGCCGACGGTGTACGTGTAGACGGCGTCCCGGGTCTCGACCGTGATCCGGTCGCCGCTCCGTAGCCGGTCGATGCGCCGGAAGGGTTCGCCGTGGGTGTTGCGGTGCCCGGCGAGCGCGAAGTTCCCGGCCTGCCCGGCCTGCGCGGTGCGGGCGTAGTGCCCGACGTACCCCCGGTCGAGGACCCCGCCCTTGCTGGTGCCCTCCGCGACGGGGGCGGTGAGCCCGATCCGGGGGATGCGCAGCACGGCGTACGCCTGGTCCCAGCGGGGCGCGGACCGGGGACGGGTGGAGGCGTCGGACGCCACCGGCCGTGGGACCGGCTCGGCCTCGGCCTCACGACCGGAGGCCGAAGGCCGGGGGCTCCCCTCCCGCTCACCGGCGTCACCGTCAAAGCCCTCCGGGGCCGGCTCGTCCCACTCCCGCTGGAGGCTCCGCACGGTGCTCCCGGCCTCGGCGCGGGCCTCGCGGTTCGTCCACCACAGCTGATGGACGACAAGGAGGAGGAGCACGACACCGAGGGACACGACGAGCTCGGCCGACACCCACAGCCCCCGGGCGAAGAACCGCGACGCACCGCGCCCGCCGCTTCGCACGGCCGACCGGCTCCGAACCCCTCGTCCCCGTCCCGGCACAGCTCCCCACTCCCGCGGCATCGACGTCACCTCTCCGCTCCGCCTCGGCGCGCACTGCCCCGTACGGCGGGCACGGTCCCGTACGGGCATGAGGCGCACGGCGACCCCGTACGGGCATGGCGCGCACGGTAGGGGCAAACCCCACAACTCTCCAGACTTCTCCCCCTCCTCATCCCCCTTCTCATCCCCGCTCCTCATCCCCCCTTCTCATCCCCGCCCTCTCCTCCACGCCGCCGCCGTCCGGCAGTACCGTGTGGTCCATGCGCCCCGACACGCCTGCCGACCACACCACCGAAGCCGAGCGTCTGCTCCGCACCGCGGCGCAGTACCCCGAGGACCACGAACCGCTGATCCTCCAGGCCGCGGCCCACCTGGAACTCGCGGGCGACCGCGCCCGCGCGAGCACGCTCTACGACGACCTGCTCGGGGCCCCCGAGGCCACCGTCGACAACCCGCACCTGATCAAGTCCCTGAAGGCGGCCAACCTCTGGGAGTACGGCCACGAGGCCGAGGCCCGGGCGATCATCGACGGCATCCGTACCGCGGGCCCGCTGGACGCGGCGCCGTGGCAGGTGGCCGCGGAGACCCTGGAGGCGCACGACGAGCTGGAGTCGGCGCACGACTTCCTCTCTACCGCGCTGACCCTTCTGCTGGCCCCCGGCGAGGAGGTCCCGTACGCCGTCCAGTCCCTGCTGACCGGCCGCCACCGGGTGCGCAGGCTGATGGGCCTGGAGCACGACGCCTGGGACGAGCTGGCCGGCGAGCTGCACACGGCCCCGGTCCCCCTGGACGAGCTCCACGACCCCAAGCGCCTGTGGTCGCTGGGCTCCTCGGACCCGGTCGAGCTGAAGGCCGAGATCACCCGCCTCCGCGCGGAGCTGGGCACCTACCGCACGGCGCTCTCCCGCCCGTTCCCGGTCGCCGTCCTGCACTGGCCCGAGGACGAACTGCGGGAACTGCTCACCGCGTACCCGGCGTTGACCGAGGAGTACGTGGACCGCGCCACGCACCTGGACCGCCTGGAGACCGCGCTCCGGGACCTCCACGCGACGGGCACCCCGAATCTGGGCATCGTCACGGGCACGGTCCCCTCGTACGAGGCGTTCGCCGCCTCCGAGGCCGCGTCCCCGGCCTCCCCGGGCCTCCTCCCCCAGTACGCCACCACCCTCGCCGCCCGGGGCCGAGCCATCCCCTGGCCCCCGTCGCGCACGGCCGCCTGCTGGTGCGGCGGCGGGGAGGCTTATGGGCGGTGCCACGGGGTGTGAGCCCCATGTCCGACGGCTGCGGCCCGGAACCGCGCACGACGGGTGCGGGGTTCCGGGCCGCGTCGTTCGCGAGGGTCGGCCGACGGCAGGACGGGGCGATTCACGCGATGATTCCCGGACGCCGGACCTTTCCCATACGATCACATTTCAACAGTCAACTCAGGGCCGACGTCCCCACACGGGCCCCGTCATGTGTGTGAGGAAGTCTCCATGCCGCCCTATCAGCCTTCCGCGGACTGGCAGTACGAGATCCCGACCGCGGGAAGCAAGCGCCTGCCGCCCGCGGCCCGTTACGTCGAGTCGCTGACGCACCAGGGATACGGCTTCGAGGCGGCCGTCGCCGACCTCGTCGACAACTCCATCGACGCGGGCGCGCGTAACGTCGTGATCAGCTTCCTCCGCGACGACCAGCGGCTCGTGGGACTGCTGGTCGTGGATGACGGCTCCGGCATGAACGACGAGACGCTGGACACCGCCATGACGGTCGGCGGACGCCAGGAGTACGGGGACAGCTCCCTCGGTCACTTCGGCGCCGGCCTCAAGGCAGCCTCGCTCTCGCACGCCGACTCCCTCACCGTGATCAGCCGCACCAGACGCAGTCCGTCGACCGGCCGCCGCTGGCTGACCGCCAGCGCCCGGGCCGACTTCACGTGCGACATCGTCGACC
The DNA here is from genome assembly GCF_040638385.1 of Streptomyces sp. NPDC026589. Classification (NCBI taxonomy): domain Bacteria; kingdom Bacillati; phylum Actinomycetota; class Actinomycetes; order Kitasatosporales; family Streptomycetaceae; genus Streptomyces; species Streptomyces sp. NPDC026589. Next base: position 51,775 of record NZ_JBEZYG010000015.1, on the reverse strand, counting down.
CCCGCTACTGCCAGGCGCTCGTCGACCGCTACGACGGCCTGATCGAGTGGCACGGCACGATCGTCCGCTGGGACCGGGTCCGGTCCTTCGAGACGATCACCGCCGGCCAGGCCGACCGCTTCCTGAACGACGCCATCGAGAAGCTGGAGACCCACCTCGGTCTCCACCTCCACCGCTTCCTGGCCCGCGACGACTTCAACGTCGACATCGTCGTCGAGGACGTGACGACGCGGGAGGAACTCGACCACCGCGGCGTCGAGCCGATCGACCCGTTCGGCTACCGGATCTCCGGCCGGCCCGGCTACCCGCGCACCTTCACCGCCCCGGTGGAGGGCGTCGGCGAAGTCCCGCTGACCGCCCACATCTGGCAGCCGAAGTCCCCGCTGGTGAGCTTCCGGGGAATCGGCCCGCTCGCCGAGCGCCAGGGGTTCTACATCTACCGCAACGACCGGCTCGTCCAGGCGGGAGGCTGGAACAGCACGCGCAGTCCGGAGGGCCACCTCGCCCTCGCCCGGATCGCCGTCGACCTGCCGGCCGAGGCGAACGACGTCTTCAGCCTCACGGTCAAGAAGGACGGCGTAAGCGTCACCCCGGCCTTCGCCCGCGGCCTGGAGCAGGCCGTGGACGGCGCGGGGAACGACTTCGCGTCCTACGTCAAGGAGGCGGAGGCGACCTACCGGGAAGCGGCCCGGCGCGCCACCGAACCCCAGCGCAAGGCGGTCCTCCCCGCGGGCAAGGGCCTCGACCCGCGGCTGAAGCGCACGTTGCGCGACGAGCTGCCCGAACTGGAGGGCGAGGACCCGATCACGTTCCGCTGGGACAGCCTGCGCTCCGACGTGTTCTTCGAACTCGACCGCGAGGAGCGGGTGGTGAAGCTCAACAAGGAGTACCGCCAGGTCTTCAACGGCGGGCGCCGGGGCGGTCTCAACGATGCCCCGGTGGTAAAGAGCATGCTGTACCTCATGGTCAACGAGATCTTCCAGAAGGAACGGGTCCGGGCCACGCACATCGACAACATCGCCCTCTGGAACAGCGTCCTCGTGACGGCCGCGCGCTGCGAACTCGCGCGCTGACCCGTTCCGTCCCGACAGCCCCGTTCCCGCCGGAGAAGAGATCCGCCACGTGACCGACCACCTGCTCCACCTCCATGGCGATGTCCTCGCCGCGATGCGCCGGGGGCCCAGGGACTTCGCCAGGCTCGCCTTCGCCCTCGCCGACGAGGAAGAGCCCGCCGACACGGAACAGGGCCGGTTCCGGGACCGTGTCGCGGCCTCGGGTCCGGGCGACGAACTGACCACTCTGTGGCACCGGACGCTCACCGCCTGGGACCTCGCGGAGCAGGCGGACTGGTCCGCGGCCCCGCCCCGTACGGACGAGCGGCGAGCGGACGCGTACGACCGCCTCGGCTTCGACGGCGACCTGCGCAAGGTGCTGGACCACGCGGTCCCGGTGTTCAAGGAGCCCGGCCCCACGATCATCAGCACCACGCCGACCTCGTGGTACTCCCGCGACACGGCCGCGGTCCGGTCCTTCTACTGGACCGCGTACGAACAACTCCTGCGCCGCAAGGGCTGGTCGGACGCCGCCGTGGCGGGCCTCGACGAGGCCAGCCACGCCGTGGTCGAGCGGCTCGCGGACCCGATGCGCCCCGACGCCTACGGTGCCCGGGGCCTGGTCGTCGGATACGTCCAGTCCGGCAAGACCGCCAACTTCACGGGCGTCACGGCGAAGGCCATCGACGCGGGCTACCGGCTCGTCATCGTCCTCGGCGGCACGCTGAACCTGCTGCGCGGGCAGACCCAGCGCCGCCTGGACATGGAGCTGATCGGCCAGGAGAACATCCTGCGCGGCGCGGACCCCGACGACCCGGAAGCCCTGATCGGCGTCGACTACCAGGACGACGAGGACTGGCCGGAGAAGTTCGTGAGCCACCACGGCCGCCCGTCCACGCTCGGCGCCTTCGACATCGAGCGGCTCACCACCCGGGACGACGATTACCAGAGCCTCGCCACCGGGATCCGCGCCCTCGAATTCGACAAACAGGTCCGCACACAGCCCCTGCACGTGCCGGACAACCTCCACCGCGCCGCCGCCCGCGTGATGGTCGTGAAGAAGAACAAGTCCGTCCTGAGCAAGCTCATCAAGGACCTCAAGAAGATCGGCGGCCCGCTGCTCTCCGAGATCCCGACGCTGATCATCGACGACGAGTCGGACCAGGCGTCCGTCAACACGACGGACCCGAAGAAGTGGGAGGAGGGCAAGGTCACCCGTACGGCGATCAACCGCCAGATCTCCGAACTGCTGGGACTCCTCCCCCGCGCCCAGTACGTGGGCTACACCGCGACGCCGTTCGCCAACGTCTTCGTCGACCCGGGCGACGGTGAGGACATCTTCCCGCGCGACTTCCTGATCTCCCTGCCGCGTCCCACGGGCTACATGGGCGTCCAGGACTTCCACGACCTGGACCGTACCGACGAGTCGGCCGTCGGGAGCGCCGAGCGGGCACACGTACGCGGCATCTACGACGACGCCCATGGAGACCGGCTCGCGGAGGCCCTCGACGCCTTCGTCCTCACCGGCGCGCTGAAGCTGTTCCGCGCGGCCCACGACCCGTCTCTGGAGAGCCACTTCCGGCACCACACGATGCTCGTCCACGAGTCCGTACGCATGGCCGAGCACACCGCCCTGGCCCTACGGATCAGCTCGATATGGCACCAGGCCGGCTACACGAGCCAGGAAGGCCACGCCCGCCTGGCGGCCCTCTTCACCTCCGACTTCCAGCGCTTCGCCGACGACGGGCTGCCCACGCCCGCCTCGTACGAGGAACTGAGGCCGCATGTCTCCCGCGCCCGCCAACTGATCAACTCGGGCGGAACGCCGGTGCTCGTCGTCAACGGCGACACCGAACGCGACTACGACCAGCCCGAGCTGGACTTCGACCGGACCCCCAACGTGTGGAAGATCCTCGTCGGCGGTACGAAGCTCTCGCGCGGCTTCACGGTCGAGGGTCTGACGGTGACGTACTACCGCCGCAGGACCCAGCAGGCCGACACCCTGATGCAGATGGGCCGCTGGTTCGGCTTCCGCCCCGGCTACCGCGACCTGGTACGCCTCTACATCGGCCGTGCGGAACCCGCGGGCAGGACCAAAACGGTCGACCTGTACGAGGCCTTCGAGGCGATCTGCCGCGACGAGGAGACGTTCCGCGCCCAGCTCACCCGCTACGCCACCCTGATCGACGGCAAGCCGCAGGTGACCCCGGCCCAGATCCCGCCCCTGGTCTCCCAGCACCTGTCCTGGCTGAAGCCCTCCGCCCGCAACAAGATGTTCAACGCGGAGCTGGTGGAGATCCGCTCCCCGGGCGAGTGGGTCGAACCGACGGCCTACCCGACCGCCGCGGCGGACCTGCGCCACAACGCGGAGGTGTGGCGGCCGGTGCTGGACCTGCTCGACGCCGGCCCCGTCACTGTGCCGCGTGGCATACCCGCCGGCGGCCTCGGCGGCAGTTTCGAGGCTCAAGTCGGCACTCTCGATCACGAGGCGTTGCTCAAGATCCTCTGCGAACTGCGGTGGTCGGTCCCCTCCCAGTTCTCACCCCATCTGGAGTCCCTTCTCTCCGCCGGTGAACGTGCCGACGGCATTGACGACTGGCTGGTGATCCTCCCGCGTCAGACGTCGTCACGTCGTGTCGAGGCGAGCGTCCTGGGATCCCGTCCCCTCTCCCTCGCCCACCGTGCTCGGCGGCGGGGCGATCTCTTCGGCGCCATCAGTGAGCCGAAGCATCGCGAAGCCGCACTACGGATCGCACGCGCGAACGACGCGGCCGGCCGGGCCGGTGACGCAAGCCTGGAATCGTTGGCGCGCGAGCGGCGCGGCGTGATCGTCCTCTACCCCGTGGTGGAGGAGAAGCCCCCGGCCGTATCCCCTACGGGTGCGATAGCCCCGGAGCGTCTCGTCATGGCCTTCGGTCTCGTCGCGCCCCGCTCCTCGACCGCTCCGCAGAGGAGCCTGGTGCGCTTCCGGACCGTCGATTCGACCAGGAAGAACTCCGCGATCATCGAACGCGGGGCGGGCGGTTCGTAGGAGACTGGTGATGATGAGCACGGTCGAACCCTCGTCCCCCGGCGTCTCCGCCCGGATGAGCCGCCAGGTGAGCCGCGACACCAAGCCCGAGGTCGCGGTGCGGAAGTTGCTGCACGCGGCGGGCTACCGCTTCCGTCTGAACGTCCGTGTTCCGGACATGCCCCGGCGCACGATCGACATCGCCTTCACCCGGGCCAAGGTCGCCGTGATGATCGACGGCTGCTTCTGGCACGGCTGCCCCGTGCACGCCACGCAACCGAAGTCGAACGCTCAGTGGTGGCGGGACAAGCTGGACCGAAACATGGCCAGGGACCGGGAGACGACGGAACACCTGGCTGCGGCGGGGTGGACGGTGCTGCGATTCTGGGAGCACGAGGCGGCCCCGACAGCCGCGAGCAGGATCGCGGTCACACTGGATTCGATCGCAGCTGACCGAAGCTGACCCGGCCCTTCGGAAACCGCGCACCCCAGCGGTGTTCCGATGCGATCGGCACAGCTGTCTCAGTGCACTGGAGCGACCGCCTCCGAAGGCCCTTCGCAAAGGTTTCACTTTCACTTATCAAGTCTTCACTCACCCAATAGAGTGGAGAGGTCGCACAGGGCTCGGGCCTCGCCTCGTTCCCCTGCCAGCAGACGCGGACGGCCGGCGACGGGCTATCTCGAGCGGAAGAGAACGGGGAACGGTCGAACCTCATGACCGATGAATCTGGCGCGATGTACGACACCTTCCAGGCGCTACTGGAATCGTTCCCACCCTCTGAGGCGGTCAAGCGGCTGGAGCAGCTCGGTGTCAGCCGCGAAATCGTCGAACAGATCCGGAAACGCCACGAACAACAGGCTCTTCGTATCAAGGAACTCGAAGAGCCACGTGCGGTCGTGCGGGACAACCACGTCACCTGGTACACCGGCCCCCAGCCGAAGGACAAATGCTGGCCCGCAGTCGTCGACCTGCTCAGCAAGGACAGCTGGTCCACCCCGTCGGTCACCGCCCTCGACGACTCCTCGAGTCGAGTTCTGTCACTGTTGAACCACCCGAAGGAGAAGTCGTTCTCGACGCGGGGTCTCGTCGTCGGTCACGTGCAGTCGGGTAAGACAACCAACTTCACCTCGGTCATGGCCAAGTCCGCAGACCGCGGATACAAGTTGTTCATTGTCCTGGCAGGAATCCACAACGGCCTTCGCCGGCAGACACAGGCCCGACTCGTACAACAGCTCATCGAGCCGAACCCAGCGTTGTGGTCACAGCTGACCGGCCTTGACCGCGACTTCACTCCGCAGGAGAACCCGGCCTCGTACTTCGGGAAGAACAACAAGACACATGTTCTGTGCGTCGTGAAGAAGAACGCGACCGTCCTCCGCAAGTTGGCCAAGTGGCTCGACAAGGCTTCGGACTATCTGGCCGACTGCCCGGCACTCATCATCGACGACGAGGCCGACCAGGCTACTGTCGCAACCAAGTCGATCAACCCTTTGATCCTCAGCATCATGGGCAGCCTGCCGCGGTCCGCCTACGTCGGGTACACCGCTTCGCCGTTCGCGAACCTGCTGATCGACCCGAGCGCCCAGAATCTGTACCCGAAGGACTTCGTCGTCAACCTGCCGAAGCCGGTCGGCCACTTCGGTACCGAGGTGCTGTTCGGGCGTTATGCCCTCGACGGGGACGACCCGGAGGATGTGGACGACGGGTCAGACATGATCCGTTCCGTTCCTGACACAGACGTCTCCGCGGTCCGTCCCTCCACACGTGCGGAGGTTGATGGCTTCGAGCCGGTCATCACCGATACGTTGCGCCGCGCCGTCCAGTACTTCTGGATGGTCGCCGCAGCCCGACGCGTACGGCGTGCCGGCAATCCTCACAACACCATGCTGATTCACACCAGTGTGAACACCACGGTGCACAACAGCTTTCGCAGGCCTCTCGAGCGGCTTCGGGCCCGCACCGCGCAGTCGCTGTCCGATGCGAAGTCCCAGCAGGATCTACGGGAACTCTGGGACGCGGAGACCGCGCGAGTGCTCGCCGATGACTTCGGCGAGACCAAGGTGACCTTCGATCAGCTCGCTCCGGAACTGACCGGAGTGCTCGACCGCTGCAGGGTCATCATGGACAACTCCAGCAGTGAAGATCGTCTTGACTACGAGAACGGCCCTGTCACGGCCATCGCTGTCGGCGGCAACACCCTCTCCCGGGGGTTGACACTGGAGGGTCTCTCCGTCAGCTACTTCGTACGTGCCGTCTCTGCGTACGACACACTTCTGCAGATGGGGCGTTGGTTCGGTTTCCGCAACGGGTACGCTGACCTGCCTCGCATCTGGATGACCGACGAACTGGCCGAATGGTTCAGGCATCTGGCGACGGTGGAGACCGAGATGCGCCGCGACATCGACGTCTACATGACCGAGGCGGAGAGCCCTCTCACCTTTGCCGTTCGCCTGCGGACCCATCCGGCGCTTCGCGTGACTGCGGCCGCCAAGATGCGTGCTGCCGTCACCGCAGCTTCGTCCTACGGCGGCAAACGAGTCCAGACTCATTTCTTCCACACCAATGCTTCTTGGCTGCAGGCGAACATCGACGCCGCACGTCAGCTGGTCGCAGCATCGCTCGCGTCCACACGTCAGGTGGATGAGCAGCTCTCCATCGGACGTTACGTCTTTCGCGATGTGCCGCACGACGTCGTGACTGATTTCCTGGCGAACTATCAGTTCCACGAACGATCTCCCGAGAACGACGGAAAGTTGATCAGCGAGTACATCAAGAAGCGCGTCGCGGCCGGTTCTCTGCGTCGATGGAACGTGGCAGTCGTCGGCACCCCGGGGAGAATCGACAAAGCCTTCGAATTCACCCCTCAGGTGGCCGTCGGACGTGTCAACCGTGCTCGACTGGCTCTGTCCAGCCCCGCCCCGGACTTCGCCGACATCAAAACTTTGATGAGCCGACGTGATGCGGCGGTGGATCTGGCGGGCGACACCGGGAAGCTGACGGAGAAGGAGATCATGGCCGAACGTCGCAAGCAACTGCCCGATACCGGTCTGCTCGTCCTCTATCCCATCGACAGTGTTTCCGAGCCGAGCCCCGCGAAGAAGTTGCGTGAGCCGCTGAACGCCGAGCTGCACGTGATCGGCGTCGGGATGGTCTTCCCCGCCCCGAGGAACGGCGACAGCGAGGTCGAAGGGTACATCTCCGCCGACCTGTCCAACGTCTCCATCGAGGAGGAGGACTACAGCGTCTTCGACCAGGAGGAGTCGTGAGCGACGAGACACTCCGCAGAATCGTCGAGAACACCTGGCATGCCCTCGAAGCCGAACAGGCCTCGTCCGAGCGCCGCCTGCGCGCCACACCGTTGCCTATCGATACTGAACAGGGCCCGGTGTCAGCAGCCGTGGACCATGACGGATTCCGGCACCTGCTGATTCCAGTTCCTGCGAACCGAAAGATTCGAAGCAGCCCCGACGGGCCGGTCCTACGGCTGAGCAAACGAGCTCTCGAAGATGCGGACTCATACCAGAGTTATGCCGACCTCATGCTCTTGGAGGGCGACTTCGGCGACCTGTTCACAGAACTGTGTGTGGATGTATTGGCTGCGACACGCGAGTCGCCACACACGCCGGTCAAAGCGCTGTACGGCGTACTGGACCGATGGAAGGCCCTGTTTCGAGCACAAGGCCCCCTACTCACCCCCGAGCAGATTGCCGGTCTCTTCGGTGAGCTGATGGTTCTCAAGCGGACTCTGGAGATGGACCCCAGCGCGCACCGTCTGTGGCGTGGGCCGAGCGGCCATCGACATGACTTCTGGGGCGGGGCAACCGCTGTCGAGGTGAAGACGAGCGCCTCCGCCCAAGGCCGGCGGCCTCGAATCCACGGCCTGGACCAGTTGGAAGCCCCTACCGGTGGCGACCTCTGGCTTGTCTGGTTTCGTCTCCAGAGGGTGACGGCGGCGGGAGTCGGCATTGGTTTCACCGAGTTGATCGGACAGACTCTTCAACTGTGCGATGACGAAAGGGCACTCCTCGACCTGCTGGCTGAAGCCGGCTGTCGCCCCACCGACACTGACCGCTACCACGAGATTCGGTTCAGCGTCGGCGAGGAACGGTGGTACCGGGTCACCCCCGAGTTCCCCGGCCTGACCGGCGAAGCACTTGCGTCCGCCGGCCTCACGACAGCCGCGCTCGATGTCGCGTACTCGATCGACCTGTCCGGCGAGCCTCCCGTTTCCTTGCACAGCCACGAAGTCCCCGCCGTACTCGAACGCCTGACCCAGGAGCCCGCGTGACAGCAGCGCCCCGCTGGTTCTCGCAGCCGTATCCGCCGGAAGGCGCGACTGCGGCCGAGGGTATCCGTAACCAGCTCGGACGACCGGAGCTCGACCTGCTCACCATCCTGGTGCGCGAGTCGGCCCAGAACAGCTGGGACGCTCGAACTCCCGACCACTCGGGGCCCGTCGACTACCGCATCGACATGAGCACGGTCAGCCCCGCCCACGCGGGTGCCTGGCGTGAGTTGCTACTCGCCGGTGCACCCTCCCAGCGGGACAACTTCCCGCTGCGCGAGAGTCTCAGACGGAGTTCGATCCGTGTCATGGCTGTATCCGACCGCGGCACCCGGGGCCTCGGCGGCCCTACACGCGCGGATACCTTCGCAATCGAGCGTGACTTCGTGTCCTTCATTCGCAACATCGGTGAGCCACGCGACAACGCTCTCGGAGGCGGAACGTACGGCTTCGGCAAAGGGATCTTCTACGTACTGTCCAACACCGGCACGATCCTTGTGCACTCTCGTTGCCGCACAGTTCAAGGGGGATACGAGACCAGACTCATCGGTTGCGCGCTCTGGAAGAGCTACGGCGTGGAGGAGACGAGCGGACATCGCCGCTACACGGGTAGGCACTGGTGGGGAGATATCTCCGGCGGTGTAGTCGAGCCGCTGACTGGACACGATGCGGACACGACCGTTCGGAATCTCGGGCTCAGCCCGTTCGGAGCAGAGGAGACGGGGACCACAGTCGTGGTCGTCGATCCGGCCTTGGACGGCCTCACCCCGAAGGAAGCCGGTGGCTACCTCGCCGACACCATCGCCTGGCATCTTTGGCCCAAGATGATCTCCACGCCCGAGCGGCCCGCGCCCATGCGCTTCTCCGTCACCTGCGACGGCGACGATCTCCCGGTTCCGGACCCTCGGGAGACGCGACCGCTCAACATGTTCGTGACGGCGTACGAAAAGATGACCGCCGCCGACGGTGACCGTCTGCACTGCAAGTCACCCAGGCGTTACCTCGGTCGTCTCGGGCTGGAGAAACGGATCATGCCGCCACTGGAGCCCAGCCGCGCTTCCCGCATGGTCGGCATCGAGGACATCGTTCACCACGTATGCCTGATGCGCCCCGCCGAGCTGGTGGTCACCTATCGACCGGGCCCGAAGCCTCCGAGCGTGAACCTGGGATACGCCGGGGTCTTCCGGGGCGACGAGTCAATGGACGAGATCTACGCCAAGGCCGAGCCTCCCACGCACGACGCCTGGAACCCCCAGTCGCTCGAAAGGCCGGAGAGCACGTTCGTTCATACGACATTCCGTCGCATCGGTGAAGCTCTGGATAATCTACTTTCCCTCGGTGGCACCACACGTTCCGGATCGAGCAATGTCGCCCTGGGCGCTGCCAGCTCCTTCTTCTCAGGACTGGTGGGGGGAGCTTGGGGCATCGGCGGAGCCACGGACTACTCGAAGCCCGGAAACACCATTCCCCGCCACAGGCGCGGGGAAGCCCGCGAGAACCCACATCTCGAGCCGCCGGAGGGGGCCCGTCCAGCTACCGGCGAGAACCCGATCGGTCCGGCCGCCGGGGGCGGGGGCGGTTCGGAGGACGCACACGGCACGGAGCCCCAGTCGCGAGGTGCTTCAACGCCTCGAAAGCGACCACGGGTCCAGTACATCGGCGAGCCTTCCTTCGAAGATCGCGAGCAGGCCTCCCTCCTCGTCCAGAACTTCCGGCTTCCCGTTCCCGGCCCCCAACAAGTGCGGGTGGATCTGGCCGTTACCCTGCCGGGCACAGCCGGACGCGAGACGGACCCGCCCATCGGAGCCGTCATGCCGGAACTTGTCGGTTGGGAAGACAGCGAGGGCCACGTGCACACGGCCGAAGTGATGCAGATCGATGGCAGCGAGTCCCTCTGGCGCGTGCTTGTGCTCCCGGCTCCCGACACGATGACGGAGATCACGGTCAGGGTGGAAGCGGTGAAGCCCACATGACTCGACGCGTTCTTCCTTACCGCACGCCCTCGGAGGACATCGTTCTTGCCGAGGACTGGCACCTGATCACATCGGACGGAGACATCACCGCGCCCGAGTCGCTGCCGGACTGGGACTATCGGATGAACCTTCGTCTGAGCAGGGTTGTCAGTGTCGACCTGGACCGGGCACGCGCTGAATCGGCCCTCCCTACCGATTCCCCGTTGATGCTGTCCGCGGTGTGGACGGCCACCGGGTCCAGTCTCAGTGGCCCGGCGCAGCATTTGAGACTGCCAAACACGGGAACCGTCCCGGTGACGATCGATTTCGAGCTGCGCGGTGCGGACCTCGGTGGCCTCCTTCTGCTCGACACCGCTCTGGTCCTCGCCGAGCGCCGGCCCCATGCCCGACCCTCCTCCCCCAGAAGGGCGGGCTCAATTCTGTGGAGCGATCGACGGGCCTTGCGTCTGCAGGGCGACGCGCCGCAGTTCCCCATGGCTGTGATCGACTTCTCCCTCACGTCCTTCCCCGACAATGCTGCGTGGCACCTACAGATCAGCGGTGGTCTCGAAAGCGCGACCATGGGCTCACTGCTCCTGCTCGTCAATGAACGCAACACCGTCACGGCCGCAGCTTTCGAGAATGCTGGGAAGCCCCGCCCGACAGACCGTCTCGTGCTCTCGGCGGTGTATGCGGATACCGCACGCCTCATGGTGGAGCACGCGCTGAGCCATGAAGACTTCTCCGAGGATTCGGACTATCCCGATGAATCCCTCGGCTCAACGCTGCTGAGCCTTTTCGGCAAACTCTTCCCGGACCAGTCGATCCCTGATATCCGTCTGCGTCAACGCCAGTCTCCCTCCCTGTTCGCCTCGGATCTGCAGGCAGCAGTCAAGATCTTCGAGGTATCGTGATCAGCAACCTCTATCCTCGGCTGCTTTCCGACCGTGCCGGTCCACTTTTCGCCGCATACCACCAGCTTTCGACCTCCGAACTGACCGAGCGTGTGGCCTTCACCCATGAATCGTCGGTGTACGTGGCCACCGGCGGCGACAGGGTGACCGCCGATCGGCTGCGAGAGCTACGCGAAGGCATCTTGGCGCTGGCAGCTCGCGCCGGCTTTCCCGGTGAGTCGGATCGTGTGCGCAACGCCGAATTCGACCTCTCTCTCGCGGCGCTTCTCCACGCCGAGACAGGGATGGTGCCTGCCGAGGCCGCCTCGCGAGACGTCTGGGCGTTTCTCGCTGTGGTCGTCCTTCCCGACGTCGCGTTCTGGCGCTACCCACACCCGCCGAAGGACCGCATTCTCGGTACCGACCTCACCAGGCACGTCTTCGGCCGGCTGTGGTGGCGAGCCCAGCTCGTCAGATCCCCCGATACGCCGGAACCGTACGAGGCTCTGAAAATTCTCGGGGAAGCCGCGTTCGACCAGATCTATGCCCGGCGCGCCGCCCTGGGTGGAAGTCCACACCTGGTGCGGTCCATTCTCCGGGTCTGGGACGGGCTGGACCTGCACGGCCTGAACGAACGCGAGACTCTCCGGGACTTCCTCAAGCGCCTGCTCAGGCTCGCCCCTTTCGTCCTCTTCGACGCCCTCGAGGAGGAGGCGCTGGACGACGAACTGCAGGCGGTCGCTCAGCAGTCGGTCGACGTGCAGCGGGCCTCCCTCAGGAAAGCCCGCGCTGCGGCGACCTCCCGGAACAAGCCCGACACCGAGCGCGGTACCGGGTCCGCAGAACCGAATACCTCGCAAGGGCATGGCTCGGCTGCCCTGCCGGCCAGACTCCGGCCGGAGCCACCGGCTGATCGTCCGCTCCGCTCCGTAGAGATTGGCGCCGGATGCGGCGCCCAGGCGCTCGGGCTGGAACAGGCCGGATTCGAACCTGTACTCCTCATCGACAACAAGGCCGACGCCTGCTTCTCCATCGCGAAGAACCGCCCCGCATGGGATGTGGTTTGCATGGATATCGCAGACTTTCGCGTATACGAGCGCCAAGAGGTCATCGGCATAGATCTGATCAGTGCAGGCCTCCCGCGAGTGAGACCCGCGACGAACGAACAGGGCGGCAGCTCCGACGAACGTGGAGTACTGCGGACGACGATCGAACTGATTCTTGTCATCAGGCCGAAGGCCGTACTCCTGGAGAACGTCCCTGACCTCGTCGACGGCCCCGCCTTCGAACGGGATCGCTCATGGATCGCAGAGAGACTCGAGCGATCCGGGTACCAATGCCACTGGGGCGTGCTCAACGCGGCCGACTTCGGGGTCCCGCAGAATCGACGTAGCGGATTCCTCGTCGCCCTGCAGCGCCCTTACGGCACACGATTCTCGTGGCCCCGGCCCTCCGGCTTCGCGCCGCCCACCGTCGGTTCGGTACTCGGCCCCACGATGGCCGCCAACGGCTGGCCGGGGGCGGATCGCTGGGCCGAACGCGCGGACCGGGTCGCACCGGCACTCGTCGGAGGGTCGGACCGACGCGGTGGCGCGGACCTGGGTCCGACAGGGAGCAAGAAAGCCTGGGAGACTCTCGGGGTGAACGGCAACAGCCTCGGCGACACTCCGCCCGGGCCCGACTTCCCCATGGACGCCCTGCCCAAGCTCACGGTCGAGCAGACGGCTCTGATCCAGTCGATTCCCGAGGACTGGAACTTCGCCGGTGGTAAGACTTCCAAGTACCGACAGATCGGGCACGCCATGCCGCCGCCGCTGGCACGCGCCGTCGGCAAGGCGGTAGCAGCCGCCTTGCGAAGCTAAGATCGCCCCATGCGTACGCCCCTCCCCCACGCCCCCGAGCCCGTCACCGTTGTTGATCTCTTTTCGGGGTGCGGGGGCTTCACTCAGGGTTTTCACGAGTTCCGCCCGGAAGGGGCGCCGGAGGGTTCAGGCCCGTACTTCCGCAGTCTGGCGGCCGTCGAGCACGACACTTCAGCCGCTGCCACCTACGCCGTCAACTTCGGAAACCGGCGCGGACACACGAACATCCCGGCGGCACGGGTCCATCTCGGAAATATCGAGGTTTGGACGCCATCGGCCGACGAGCGCAAGGCGGACGTAGTCGTCGGAGGCCCGCCCTGCCAGGGCTTCTCCGCCCTCAACCGGGACAGGAAGGGCGCAGAGCGAAATCGACTCTGGGAAGAGTATGTCCGGGTGGTCGCAGACATCAAGCCAAAAATCTTCGTCATCGAGAACGTCGACAGGTTCCTGAAGTCGGACGAATTCCAAAATCTCCTTAAAGAGGTTGGCGCGGGTGGCCGTCTGGCCGACTATCGTTTGGTGGATCCACCGGGTCACGTTCCGTCCGAACCGGACGAGCGACGGAACAAGCGGTACCTTCTCAACGCCGCCGACTACGAAGCTGTCCAGGCCCGACGTCGCGCCATCGTCATCGGTGTACGAAAAGACGTCGAAAACGGCCGAACAATGGCTTACCCCGAACGGACCCGGATTCGACCTCCCCGGCGGGGGGCCGGACAGGAGCTAGATGGAATCGAGAGGGAACTGCCCTACTGGCGTGCGGTGGATGAGGTTTTCGAGGAAACCCGCGGATGGGAACCACTGGGTACTGAGCTTCCCGATTCCAAGGACGAGATCGAAGACATCAACAACACCAGCGTCCTGGGCATCTTCACTACTCAAAACCTGCACTTCGGCCGCAATCCGGAGACAATTTCGCGTGCCCGATACAGAGCAATCCCCCCCAGGGGCAACCGGAAGAACCTCCGCGATAAATGGTACACAGAGGATGACGCAGGTAATATTCACATCTACGATGAGAAATATCCGCACGGCGTGACGATCCCGACAAAGTACCTCTCGACCACCAGTTGGGACAACCATAATTCGGGATCCGGAGACGTTATGGGGCGTCTACGCCTGGGCGAACCGTCGGTCACCATCCGGACAGAATTCTTCAAACCGGAGAAGGGCCGATACCTTCACCCGACCGATGCGCGCCCCATCACCCACTACGAGGCAGCTCGTATTCAAGGGTTCCCCCGTGACTTCAAGTGGTGCGGGTCCAAGACGGACATCGCACGGCAGATCGGCAATGCGGTACCGATCCCGCTGGGCAAGGCCATAGCGGCCGCGATCCACACCTTCTTGCGCGGCTGATTCCACGCAGGGGCCTGTAACCCGCAGGCGGAGTGGGTCCCAGTCATACGACTTCAGGCAGCTCCGCCTCGAAGTGCGCCTGCGCGCGATCCAGGGCCCCGTCCGGATCACAGCCGTGGGCCCGGAGCCAGTGGAGGAGGTCGGCGATCACGTCGATGGCGGCCTCCTCCGCGTGCGCCACAGTCAGCGGCCCCTGATGAGCGACCTTGTCACGCACGGACAGCCCGAGGAGCCCGAGCAACGCCTCCGCCCTTGCCACCTCGGGCCCGTCCACGTGGTCGACCGACGACCGCAGGCCGGTGGCCAGCTCGCACCAAGTGACCTTCGAAGTAGCCCGAAAGGCAACACCCCAGCGATCGGCGAGGGCGTCCACAAGCACCAGTCCACGCCCGTGTTCGTCCCCGTCCGCACTCGTGACGAGCACGGGGACGCTCCCCGCATCGGGGTCGCTCACCTCGATACGCAGGCGGCTGCCACTCATGGACACGGTGAGTCGCGCGGGCGTGCCACATCCCACGTGCTTGATCACATTCGCCGCCAACTCCGAAGCGCAGAGCTGGGCTTCCGGGACGATGCCGCCCAGGCCCCAGTGGTCCAGCCGATATCTGAGCGCGTTTCTGAGCCCTGCCAGCTCCGCGGGCTCCGCCAGGAAAGGCATCTCCCACGCCTTGCGCACCACACCGAAGCGACAGCCATCCACGTCCATCACCGCTCTCGTGCAACCAGGGTCACCTTCAGTGACCTTTCGTAAGAGAACAGTGTCAGTGAAACTCTCATTTTGGAACTCTCACCAGACGTTCGCGGGAGCACTCGCCCGTGCCGCACGCCCCCGGCGCGCGCCGGCTTGCCCGTACAACAATCAGCCGTGCACGCTCTGAAGCGTCGACGTGAGGAACCACAGCCATGACAGTCGGACCCACCACCCGAAGGCGCCAACTCGGCGCGGACCTGCGCCGCCTGCGTGAGCGCAAGGGCCTCACCCTGGAGGAGGCGGGGGCCCTGGTCGGCATCTCCAAAGCGACCCTGAGCCGCTACGAGAGGAAGGAGGGCGCGGTCAAGTGGCCGGCCATCGACGCGCTGTGCCGCGAGTACGGCACCACGGACGAGGAGCGCTCCTCACTCGTCGAGCTGGCCAAGGGCGCCCGGATCCAGGGCTGGTGGCGTTCGCTCGCGGACCCGGTCCCCGAGTCCATGAACCTCATGCTGACCCTGGAGGACGAGGTGGTCGGCGAGGACCACTACGCCTGCATGTACGTCCCCGGACTGCTCCAGACGCGCGCCTACGCCGAGGCCGTGCACCGCGCTTCCGAAATACGATGCGCGGACAAGGAGATCCAGCACATGGTGGACATCCGCATGAAGCGACAGGAGCTGCTCGAACGGCCCGAGCCACCCCACATCTGGGCGGTGATCGACGAGGCGGTGATCCGCCGCGCCGTGGGTGGCCGCGACACGATGCGCGCGCAGTTGCGCCATCTGCTCGAACATGCCCGACGCCCCCATGTCACCGTGCAGATTCTGCCCTTCGAGACGGGCGCACACGCGGCGGCCGTGGGGAGCTTCGTCGTGCTCCGCGGACCGGCACCCGAACTCGACGTCGTGTACGTGGACATCATCGGTGGCGGACTCTTCATGGAGAAGCCCGCAGAACTGGCACGTTATAAGTTGGCGTTCGAGTACCTGCGTGCGCAGGCCCTGGGCATCGAACGGTCTGCCGCGCTCCTGAAGCGAGCGAGCGAGGAGCTGTGATGGTCCACGGCGTCGGCCAGTGGTTCAAGTCGTCGTACAGCGGGGGCAGCGGAACGGAGTGCGTGGAGGTCGCCGACCTGTCCGCGACCGTGGGAGTACGCGACTCCGCGAGGCCCGAGGGCCCACACATATCCGTCGGCCGCGCCGCCTGGGTCGGGTTCATGGGCAGCGTGGGGGAGAAGAATCGGTAGTCCGGCGAGGTCGCACCTGTCCCGACACTCCTACGGAATCGTCTGTCGGGCGCGGGCGATGACGCGTTGCGCGTCGGCGCCGTACACGGCGGACTCACACAGGGATTCCCAGACTCGCCGGTACAGGGCGACCGTATCGGCGCCGTCCAGCCAGAGTTCCGCGTGCCAGTCCTCTGTGATCACCAGTTGCTCACCGACGATCCAGAACGCGTTGGCGGGAGGAAGGCGCAGAGCGGCGTCCAACGGCACGATCCCCAGCCGGACGGTATCCATACCGACAACGCCCAGCAGGCGGTCCATCTGCCCCTTCAGAACCTCCGGCGGGCACACCTGAGCCCGTAGCGCGCCTTCCCACATCAGGAGGTTCAGACGCCTTCCGGGCTGGTACAGCCATCTCTGGCGGTCCATGCGGGCGCGTACCGCGTCCTCGGTGTCGCGAGGTGAGTTCTGGAGCGTCGCATAGCGCTCGAACACATGCCGCGCGTAGTCCGGGGTCTGCAGCAGACCGTTCACGGCGAAGGAGTCCCACACGTGCAGTACGCGGGCAGCCGCCGTCACCTCGTCCCACGTCTCCTGTACCGGGCGGTGTCCCGACGACAGCTGTCGTCGCCAGGACCGGATGTGCGACTCAAAGCCCTTCAACCGTCCAAGCAGCTCGTCGTACGCCCTCGAATGTCCAGTGGCGTCGGCCCATGCCCGGAGGTCTTCCGCAGTGGGCGTCTGGCGTCCGTTCTCCAGCTTGCTCACTTTGCTCTGCGCCCAGCCGAGGGAAGCACTCAGTGCGGTACCGGTGAGAGGGCCGTGAGGGCACTCCGTACGGAGAGTCCGGAGCCGTCGGCCCAAATCCTCACGAGCCTTCTGAAAGTCGGTGCTCACCGGTACGCGTCTGTTCCTTCTGCTCTTACTCGCTGTCGCTCAGCTTCGCCGCGAACTCTTCGTAGGGAACCGCGTGGTGCCATGCCGCATCACGGATGACGGAGTATCGGACGACCTCAGCCGGCTCAGTGATCAACTCGACGTCCACGAGGTGGTCATCGTCATCGAAGCGTAGTCTCGCGGCAAGCCGACTGTCGAACAACCAGAAGTCTTCGTACGGGAGTTGGAGACGATCGGCTTCCACTCGCCATACGTTCCGGATGTCTTCCCCCAGACCGCTGTTCCGCTTCGCGTTGTTCAGGAGGTAGAGCTGACCTGTGGTCGGCGGCTGATCAACAATCCGGACCCGTTCGACACGCTTGCCCTGCTCGGTCTGGGAACGGATCAGCTCGCAGTACGGATCCTCCACGGACCAGTCGACATCGCCGGTCTCGACGAACTGGCGGTAGGTGTCCGTGGCTTCGTCACTGGCGAAGCGTCGGCGGGTCTCCAACCGCCAGGCCGAGTGACTGAACGTACGGAACAGGCCCTCGAACTCGCCCAGGTCGATGATCCGAGCCTGCCGGGTCGTGTCCCTCGGCGTCCAGTCGACCAACAGTTCGCGCGGCACGACCACCGCCACCTCGCCCTCGGACAAGTGCCGCAACTGTGCGATGTCGTCGACATCAGTCAACGGTGGTCCGTGAACGATGACTTCGCCGCTCTCCACGTCCTCATGAACAGATGGGCATCCCGTACCACCGCTACCTGTGCCGTTGAACCGTAAACGCCGTGCCATCATGCGCCGCCTTTCGCTTCGTGGGGTATTCGCTCCGCTGCTCCAAGGCTGTCCGCTGCCCCATGTGAATGTCGAGGGATGACCGCTTCGTCCACGAGAATATTCGCGAATATCAGCTGTGGCCGTCGAACCGGTCGGCCGACCATAGGCGGCATGACCGAGCCCACCAGGTACAGCACCACTCCCGTACAGCTCTCACCGCACACGGAGGCCGATCCAGCGCCCGTGGACGGCTGTGCGGGATGCACCGAACTCTCGGCGGTCAGAGACCGTGCCAGAGCAGGCGGCGACATGACCACGGTGTCCGACTGCAATGTGCTGCTGAGGCGGCACCCTCAGGGCCACTGAAGCGGAGCACTGCCAGGTGCGGGAGCACGACGGTGCGGAGACCGAATCTCCGCGACATCAGCACCGAAAGGGACTCTCCCATGAACGGAAACCTCTACGCACTGCCGATCCCGCCGGCCGACGCCTTCGCCGCCTACTGCGGCGGCAACGCCGGCGGCTCCAACGAGACCTGCGTGAGCCTCGCCGCCATCCCCGGGGCGGCGGCCTCTTTCGTCATCCGTGACAGCAAGCCCGAGGGTGCGGGCAAGGAGCTGCGCTTCACCGAGGCCGAGCTCGACGACTTCGCCACCGGGTGGGTCAGGGCGAGGGGTCTGACGCTCTAATCTGGCTCCCTTCCTGAGCGCGAAGCACCACGTAGTGGGCCGGACCGGACAGGCTCCGGACCGGCCCTTCTCCCCCGGCGAAGGGCGCAGATGACCTGGTCAGGACATTGGCACGGATACGGTCCGTGGACCGGCAGCAGGGACGCGTACGGCCAGGAGGCCCTACGCCGTCCGGGTGTGGAACTGAACTCCGAACAGACCCGGGCCTTCGTCGCCTCGACGCTGCCGCCCCTCATGACCGGGCACTGGCTCATGCGGCAGCACCAGACGGCTACGGACCGCACCTGGACCCGTGTGGTGGCCGCCGTCACGTGGCTGAAGAGCACGTACGAGGCGAATCCCCCTGCCGATAGGGACGACGGCGGCCGCGCCTACGTCACCCTCGAACACAAGATCGCGCACGCGATGGACTCCCTTCCCCGAGGGGTCGACGTCTGCTGGGTGCACTACACCAAGTCCCAGAGCCTGGTCTCCTTCTCGGTGGTGTGCTGCCTCAACCACCACCACCCCGGTCTCCCGTGCCCTTTCCCGCCCGCCTGACCTCCGTGCCCCTTCGGTGACGTGAAGCGAGGAAGCCATCCGTGTCACTCAACCTCTTACTGCCCGAACCGGGCGTGACAGCGCTCCTGACCTGCTGCCCGGACGAGCCATGCGTGTACGAACGCGAGGCCGGCGAGCTCGACCGTGTGATCAACCCGGAGAGCATCGACCACTACCTGGAAACCGGGTGCGTACCCGCCGACGAGATCGCCGTCGTGAGTGACGGCACGGCGCTGCACCCCGACCGCCACCGCACGGCGGGCCGGACCGACCCGGCGAAGCTGCGGAGCCTCTACGAGGACGGCCACACGATCCGGCTCGGCAACCTCCAGCGGGTCGTCCCTTTCCTGGCGGACGTCTCCCGCGGCATTCAGCAGGAGACCGGTTACAGCAACTACTCCCACGCCTTCGTGACCCCGCCCGGGAGCCAAGGGCTGCTCCACCACTGGGATCAGCAGATGGCCGTGATCGTGCAGATCGCCGGTGTCAAGCGATGGCAGCTCTGGCGGCCGAAGTTCTCCGCGCCAATGCGCGAGCACCAGGAGTCCTTCCGTGTCTGACAGCCCGACTTCATCCCGGAGTGGGAAGCCGTGGGGCCCGATCTGGAGGTCGACCTCCGGCCGGGTCAGTCCCTGCTCCTGCCGAGGGGGTGGGTGCACAACCCTCATACGCTCGACGCGAAGGCCCGCAGTATCCACCTGACGTTCGCGATCCGGGAACGCACGCCGGTCTGGATCGCGGAGAAGCTCGTAGGTGGTGTGATCGAGAAGGACGCCTTCCGGCGCGTCATCCTTCCCGGTGACATCACGGGGCAGCGGTTGTCCGCGCATGTGCGGGACGTAAGACAGGCGCTCATCGAGCACTTGGCCGGTCTTGACGTGAACGACTTCGCCCAGTCCTTGTACCGAGCCGCCGTCTCGGAGAAGGAGTACACCACCTGAGAGCCTCGCCTCAGAACTGATTCGCCTGGCAGCCCGTCCTAGAAGACGAGGCCGAGCAGGATGGGACGTCGTGGCGCATCAGCAGGTGGACAAGGGGACGACCTCGGTGACGGGAAAGGCCGGAGAAGTTTCAGGTCGCTGGAACGGGGCGCGGGGACGCGTCCTCGCCGTGCTTGCCGTGGTGCTGGCCGGGGTGATGGCATTCCACCGGGGGGTGCCCAACGCCGTCGGGCGGGTCGGGAGTCTGCTGGAGTCCTTTCTGCCGTGGCTCGGCGTGATCGTCGTTCTGCTCCTGGTGCTCGCCCTGGTGCGGCGGTCCGCCGTCGCGCTGGTGGCGGTGCTGCTGCCCGTCGGGGTCTGGGTGCATCTCTTCGGTGGGCTCCTCCTGCCCGGCGCGGAAGGCGGCGGGCGGGAGCTCGTCGTCGTGCAGCACAACGTCAGCGACGAGAACCGTGATCCGGCGGCGACCGCCCGGGCGCTGATCGAGGCCGGGGGCGATCTCGTCGCGCTGGAGGAGCTGGTGGTTCCGCAGCTGTCCGTGTACCAGAAGGCTCTCGCCGCCGACTATCCGCATCACGTCGTCCGAGGCACCGTCGGGCTCTGGTCCAAGTACCCGCTCAGCGGGGAGCGGGTCGTCGACATCAAGCCGCCGAGCATCGCGGAAGGGTGGAGCCGTGGCGTCCGTGCCGTCGTCGATTCGCCGTACGGGGATGTCGCGGCGTACGTCGCCCATCTGCCCTCCGTCCGGGTCGGCGCGGGTGGGCTCGCGTCCGAACGGAGAGACGCCAGTGCCGAGTTGCTCGGGCGTGCCATCGCCGCCGAGAGCGTCGATACGGTGATTCTGCTCGGGGATCTCAACGGGACCGTGGAGGACCGGGGGCTGGAGCCTCTCACCTCACGCCTGAACGTGGCCGAGCGCGGTTTCGCCTTCAGCTTCCCCGCCTCCCTCCCGCTGGCCCGGATCGATCAGGTCCTGGCCCGCTCCGCCACCGTCGTCCACATCCGCACCCTGCCCGCCACCGGCAGCGACCATCTGCCCGTCGCCGCCCGCGTCGTCCTGGGGTGAGTGCGCGGCTCGGAGCGCGTCGGCCCTCCGTACCGCCTCGACTCGTTGCCTCCAGGTCATGTCCTCGGGGAAGTCGTACGTGTCCGTGTCGACCATCCAGCTCGCGTACGCCGCCGCCCTGCGGCACTCCACGCACAGCGTCTCGTCGCCCAACGGGCGGAAGACATGTTCCTCCCCCTCGCCCGCGCAGGCGATCAGCTCCCTGACGGGCGGTGGGGGCGGCGGAGCCGGCAGCGGGGTCACCGGGCATTTCTCGATCAGGCGGTGGCGCAGGAAACCCACCGCCGAGTGCACCCCTCCCTCGGGCCTGGCGGCCAGGAGCGCGTGCCGTACATCCTCTTCCGACAAGCCGCCCTCCAGCCACTTCACCGCCTCCACCGCCAGCCCGCGCGCCTCCCGCACCCCCAGCAACAGGTCGCGGCGTGTGTGGCGCAGCGACAGCAGCAGCCGTTCCGCCTTGGCCAGTTGGGAAGCGGGGTGGGGTGCCGGGGCGGGGTAGGGAGGCGGGGTCGCATGAGGTGCCGGGGCCGCGTGGGGTACCCCGGTGGAATCGGCCGCAGAGGGTTGGAGTTCCCGCGTCGGTTCCGGTGTCGGCTCCGATTCCGGCCTCAGCCCCGGTTCCGGTTCAGGCCTCAGTCCCGGCCCCGGCTCCGGTCCCGGTTCCGGTTGCGCTCGGTGCTGCTCCGGGCGTTCCGCTTCGGAGGGTGGGTGGGGAGTGGTCTTATCACTGTGGTCTTCCTCCGGTTCATAGCCACCGACCGTCCGGGGAGCCGGTCCGCCGACCGTCGGATACCGCTTACCCGGCGGCGGAGGCGAAGCGGCAGCGGCAGCCGCCACTCCCGGCGGGCGCCCGCCGTCCGGCTCCAGCGTCGCCCGTACGATCCTGGCCTCGTCGCTCGTCAGCGGCGTGTTCGTGAACAGCTGCTCCGTCGCCCAGCGTCCGCCATCGGCCTGGGCCCGCCACTCGTGGACGTAACCGTGCTCCACCAGTTGCTTCTTGGCCAGTTGGTACGTGCGGCCCTTGATCTCCAGTTTCCGTGCCAGCTCGCCGAGCGGGCGGTCCGTGGCGGAGTCGGGGAGGCCCTGGACGTACAGGAGGAGGACTTTCGCATCGCTGTTCATCCGCCGGTCGCGTACGACCGTGTGCGGGGCTTTGGTCCAGCCCGATGAGGGCGCGATAACATGACGCAGCATTTCTAGTGGCCTCTTTCCACTGGGGGTGTTAGGCCCTCGGGTGGGTGTTAGAGCACCTCCGGGGGCCGCTCTGTGCCCGCCTACGTGCGCGCACAGAGCGTGATATCGCCGTCACGGTACCGCACGCTCTCGGTCTGCTACGACATCCGCGAAAAGTGCGCCCCCGCTCACCACCCAGCTCGCAACCGGACTACCACCGCGCGCCGTTGCGCCAGTCGTTCCCTGCTACAGGTCCGTGAGCCAGGCATGCCCCGGGTGCACGCGGGCGAGCAGCTCCGCCAGGGTCGCGCGCCGCGCCCGGGTCAGGTGCGGGACGGTGACGTCGAAGTCCCTCTGATCTTTCGGGCGGGCGTGCTTGGCCTTGAACAGGAGCACGAGTTCGGGTGCCATGTACGGAATGCCGTCCTGGGTGTGGTGGACGATCTCGCGGTACGGGAGCCGGATCCCCTCGTCCCGTCGGCAGATCCAGGTGTCGCCGTCGTGCGGTTCCCGGAACACGTCTAGCAGGTAGTTGCCGGTGGCCGGATCGCGGAGCCATGTCTGGTGAACAGCGGCCAGTGTCTCCGACGGCGCGTCCTCCCAGATCCGGCCGCTGCCCGCCGCATCGAAAACGTATCCGGGGAAGCGGTCGCGGACCTCGGGAAAACCCGCCTCCGGAATGGCGATCTCGATGTCTCCGTGTACGCGCGTCTGCCCGCCCCGGAACAGGTCCAGCGCCCAGCCCGCGGCCACACACCAGGGCGTGCTGATCCCGGCGAGCCGCTGCGCGACCTCACCCGGAGTCCAACTGGACGACCACCTGGCGTCGAGGCCTTCGATCTCGTCGGGTGACAGTTCGGTGCCGCCGCCGGGCAGTTGCTCGCTCATTGCAGGAAGCTATCAGCGGACACCGGCGCCCGGGTCAGGACGTCGGTGACGGGGCATAGCGGTGGGCAAGGCCGATGGCCAGGTCACGGAGATGAGCCCTGACTTCGGCGGGGCCGTGCACGTTGATGGCGCTGCCGAACGCGCAGCGCCCTCCCGGCACGGCCCGGCTGGCCGGGGGCCTGGGCGCGGACAAGGAGGGTGCCCAGGCCCGCCGCGTCCGGCGCGGCCAGAATGCGGGCTTCGATACGGGTGAAGCCGTGGCGCTTCAGGAGGTCTGCCCAGGTTTCGGGCGGGTACTGCCAGCGCATCACGGTCAGTTGGCGTTCGCGGCCTTCGAGCCATTTTCCGTGCATCGCCTGCGGGCCGTACGCACCGGGGGAGGGCTCGGCCTGGCTGAAAGCGAAGATTCCGCCGGGTGTGAGGCTCTTGGCGAGGAGAGGGAAGAGGGTCTCCGGGTCGGTGAACCACACCGCGCCCCATACGGAGTAGATCGCGTCGTAGGGTGCCGTGCTGGAGGCGAGGTAGTCGCACACGTCCGCGTGGAGGAACGACAGGCCTGGAACGTGCTTCCACCATCTGCGGGCGCGTTCGACCTGGGCGGCGGAAAGGTCAACGCCGGTCGTCTCTACGCCCTGACGGGCCAGGAACACTGCTTCCTTGCCCTCCGCCGGCCCGAGGTCCAGTGCTCGGCACGGTCGCCCCAGCACCTCCGCCCCGGGCCCATGGCCGGGGTACTGGGTCCACTCGAACCGGTCGGCCACCGGGGCAGGCTGCTCGCCTTCTCCCCGGTGCGGCTTGTAGGTGTCCCAGTACTGAGCCGGGGTGCGGGGCTCGCGGGGCATGACGCTCCTCGTGGGGGCAGCGGGGCCGGTGTCCTTCGAGCTGGCCACCGTACCCGCGCTGGCTCGCCGGCCTCAGGCGAACGCCACGACCTCACTCCCCAGGGGCATGCGCCGGGCCCGCGACGTTGTGAGCGCCGCGGGCCCAACCGCTCGACATGGCTCAGTGGCAGTTCTCGCCCGGCCTGCACGGGCCGCACTTGCCGTAGTCCGCCTCCCACAGCTTCCAGTCGATCTCGAAGCCGTTGTCGGCGATGATCTGCGCCGTGCGCTCGACGCTGCCGTCGTACTTGAAGTCGATCTCCGGGATGTGCTCCAGGAATTTCCCACCGAAGTGCCGGTGGCAGAACTCGCGGTAGTTCCGGGTGTCCAGGATGAAGGTGTGGACGGCGATGTCGACCGTCCGGCCGCAGCACATCTCCAGGCCGTGACCCCACTTGTCGATGGCCGTGATCAGGTAGGAGACGGCGGCGTGGAAGAGACGCGTTGCCATCACCTCGTCGAAGGGGTAGTCGCGCATGAGGAGCTGGACCTCCCGGGACCAGACCTCGGGGTCCACGTAGTCCCGCGGGTCACGGACCCTGGGCTCGGCGGCTGTCGCCATGTTGTCCTCCCGTGTGTCGGGGACCCGCCTGCAGCGGGCCATGCCCCCAGCAAAGCGACGACCGCAGCCGTCTGGTTGCCAACGTGCGTCCGGTGCAGCCCGTTTGCAGACCGGGCTGGTGGATGCGTACCCACGAACCGTGAAAAGGAATGATCACGACCGCATCCGTCGTGTCCATCGTCTACGTGAACGACTCTGCCGCCGCAGCTCTTTTCTACGGCGACCTCCTCGGTATGACCCCCTCGTTCGAGACGCGGGGATACATCGCCTTCGACCTCGGGCCGGGCGCCGACCTCGCTCTGTGGTCCGGCCAGTTCGAGGATCTGTCACCGGACGTCCCGCGCACCAGTGAGGTCTGCCTGGCCATCGACGGTGGGCCCGACGAGCTCAACGCGACCTTCCAGCAGTGGCAGTCCAAGGGGGTCACCATCCTGCGCGAGCCCCATGACGCGGGGTTCGGGCTGACCTTCCTCGCAGCCGATCCTGACGGGAACCGTATCCGCGTCGCACCGCAGGACTGAGAGACGGCACTGCGGCAGGCGCGCACGACAGGTGTCGCGCCTTCCGTCGTCCGACTTCGCGAGGGACCGTCGACAAGCTCGCCGCTCGCTACCACGCCGGACTCCGCCTCGCACCGTCACGCCCGCCGCGAAGATGGCGGGTGCCGCCCATACATTCGATACGGCAGGTCCCCTCTCACTCCGCACGTGACAGACAGGGCCTAACACCGACGGTTTGTCAGCGCGGTCACCGCGTCGACCAGGCCCTCCCACGCCTGCCGCGTGTCGGCCGTGTCCGGGTGCCGGGTGCCGAAGACGTCGAGCGCGGCGGCCATGTCGTCCAGGGCCCAGCGGAGTTCGTAGTACGCGAGTAGCTCCGGGTCCGGGCGGTGGCCGGTGAGTTCGGCGTAACGGGACAGGTCCTCCGGGGCGTCGGTGGCGAGCCAGAGGTCGCGCTCCGGCGGCGCGAGAGCGACGGTGTCCCAGTCGACCAGGAGGGTACGGCCTCCGGGGTCCAGGACGTTGCCGGGGTGGGGTTCGCCGTGGGTGACCACAGTGGCGGCGGTCGATGCGTCGGACATGAGCTGCGCCGTGCCGTCGTCGTAGCGCTCCAACGCCGACCGCAATGCAGCAGAGTTGATGGTCAGCAAAGCTTGGCAGCGTTGCGCGTACGGGCCCGCATCCGCGCGGACGATCTGCGGATCGGCCAGCGCCGCTCCGATCGCCGCGCGACCCGGCAGCGCAGGGTCATGGGCCGGGGTCGTCAACGGGGCCCGCGTGGTGTGCAGTTGGGCCAGCCGCTCCACCAGCATTCCTCGCGCGCCGGGGGCCAGCACCTGGCCGAAGTGGCCGGTGGGCGCGTCCACGTACGGGAAGACGCTCACGGCGTACCGGTCGGTCAGACGGAGCAGCGTCTCGCCGCCGCCGGTGCGCAGCGGTGCCACCAACGCCGTCTCGTCAAGGGCCGATTCGAGCGTCGCGGCCGTGTCCATGGCGCGGCTCAGGCCCGTCCACGCCTCGGCCGCGTCGCGCCCGCAGTGCGGCTTGTGCGCGAGGTCGGCGACCGTGACGAAGGTCCGCCGGCCTTCCGCGTCGGCCGCGACCCAGTGGTGGTCGCCGAAGCCGACCGGGGCGTGGGTGAGTACGACGGGTTGGATGCCCCAGGCCCCGAGGGCGGCGGCCAGGACGGTTTCGTCGATATCGGCCGGACGGTCCTTCATACGGGACACCGTAGCGGCCTTCCGGGAAGGACCGGGGTGGTCGGCTCCACCCGCTGCCGTCGCCCTTGCCCGTCATCCCCTCGGCCCCTGCCCTCGGCACCTCCCTCTCCTCCCCCACCCCAGCCCCCTACACGCTTTGTACACGCTCTCATCACAATTCCGCTTCGCTTCCGACATGCCCCTGATGCAGGCCCGGCCGCGCTGCGAATATCGGCTGCTCCACAGCACAGCGTTCGGCCTTGGGGGCAACACATGCAGACGAGGAAGCAGTCACGGCGGCCCGGGCGCGGGTTCCTCCGCATACGGATATCGGCCGGAGCGGGCGCGCTCGCGCTGATCCTGACGGGGTGCGGAGGCGATGACGGCAACGCGGACGACCAGGGCGGGAAGGCCGCCGCGTCGGCCGGTTCTGCGACCTCCGTGGATCGGGCGCTGGCGCTCATGGACGACGAGCAGAGCATGGACGGGGGCAACAGCCTGGACGTGGACGTCCTCGACAACGACTCCGTCACCCTGGAGAACGGGGCCTTGGCGGCCCTTCTCCACACCTACGACCCCGCCGAACTGACGCTGAGCATCGACACCGAGCCCGACCACGGTTCCGCGTCGGTGTCCGGGACCACGGTCACGTACACCGCCGGAGACGGGTACGCCGGCGAGGACAAGCTCACGTACGAGGTCCTCGTGAAGGGCGCCGAGGTCCCCGCCGCCACCGCCGTCGTCCGCATCACCGTCACCGCAGCCGCCCCCGAAACGACTCCGACTCCCGCCTCGAACGCCTCGGACTCCGCCCCGGAGGCGACGGACCCGGCACCCGCGTACTACAAGAACTGCGACGCCGCCCGCGACGCCGGGGCCGCTCCCGTCGAGGAGGGCGATCCCGGCTACGCTCCCCACCTGGACCGCGACGGCGACGGCGTGGGCTGTGAGCCGTGGGGCGAGTCCGCCTCCTCCTCCGACGGAAACGGTACGAGTGGTGGGGGCGGCGGCGGCAGCGTCTCCTACGCGAACTGCACCGCCGTACGGAACGCCGGCGCCGCCCCCATCCGGGCCGGAGACCCCGGCTACGGGCGGCACTTGGACCGTGACGGGGACGGCGTCGGCTGCGAGTGAGCCGCGATGCCCGCGCAGGGGCGGAGGCGGGCGGGTGGGCGGGTGAGCGGGCTTGGGTGTGCCGTGAGGCCGCCAGGCCCCGTGTCACGCCCCCGCCCGCCCCCGCCCGCCCCTGCCCGCCCCGGGCCGCCCCGGGCCGCCCGGACCCGTCAGCGCCCGTCAGCGCCCGTCAGCGCCCGTCAGCGCCCGTCAGACGAACTGGTCGAATCCCATCTTGGCCACCATGCCGGTGACCACGAGCACCAGAACGACCCGGACGAATCCGGATCCCCTCTTCATCGCGGTGCGCGACCCGATCATCGCGCCGACGATGTTGCCCACCGCCATTCCCAGGCCGAGGGCCCACAGGACGTTCCCCTGCCAGGCGAAGACCGCGAGAGCTCCCAGATTGGAGGAGGCGTTGATCACCTTCGCCATGGCCGCGCTCTCCAGGAACCGGGTAGCGAGGAGCGTGGTGAAGGAAATGATGAGGAAGGTGCCGACGCCGGGCCCGAAGACCCCGTCGTAGAATCCGATGCCGACGCCCGCGACGAGGATCGCGGCGTTGCGGCGGCGTGGGGTGACGACGATGTTCCGCTGCTGGACCCCGAAGTCGGGCCGGAAGGCCACGAAGAGCGCCACCGTGATGAGCAGGCCCATGATGACGGGCCGGAAGTAGCTCGCGGGAACGCTCGACGCGGACAGCGCGCCCAGCGCGCCGAAGGGGACCGCGAGCCCGGCGGCCGGCAGCAGGACCGAGCGGTCCAGTTCGGTGCGCCGCTGGTACATGTACGCGGCGGTCGCGGTGCCCATGACCGCCGCGATCTTGTTCGTGCCGAGCGCCATCGCGGGCGAGTACGTCGGAAAGGCCAGCAGCAGTACCGGGATGAGCAACACCCCGCCACCGCCGACCACCGCGTCCACCCAGCCCGCCGCGGTCGCGGCGGCGAGCAGGCCGAGCACTTCGTACAGGTCCACGCTTCCCTCACTCACTCACTCACGTGACATGGCCCCGGCCCACGCGGAGCGGCCGGGGGGCCCGGTCGGGCGGCGGGACGGGGGTGGCGCACGTTCTCCTGTTCCGGCGGGGCGGTCGGACGCGGTCGGAGGCGACCGGCGGGACCGGCAGGGCTCGTGGGCCGTGCAGGACTCGTGGGCCGTGCAGGACAGGTGGAACCGGTGGAATGAGTCGAACCAGTCGAACCCGGTGGCTCCTGTCAGCGGTAGTCGTCCGGGTGGTCCTGCATCCAGGTGTTGATGCCGTCGCGGGTGCCGACGATCTCGGAGAAGTACTTCTCCAGGTGCGCCTCGGACCGGTCGTCGCCCAGCTTGTCGAACAGGACCTTCATGTCGGCGAGCGGCTGCTCGAAGTGGCCGGGGCCCTTGCCGTCCGCCCGCATCGCCTCGTCCAGCTCGGTGAGCTCCTGGGTGACCCGGCCGAGGAAGTAGGCGCAGTCGCCCGCGCCCGGGGTACAGGTGTCGTAGAGCGTCGCCTGGAGTGTCGCGAAGGCGTCGCGGACCCGCTCGGGGCCGGGCGTGGCCACGGCGGTGGGCTCCGCTTCGGCGGCCTCCCGCTCGGCCCGGTCCGCGTTCTCGGCGTCCTCCGCGATCCGCTCCTGGTCCGCCGCCGGTTCCGCGGACGCGGCCGGGACGTCCCCACCGGGGCCGCCGCCGTTCGGCGCCTGGGTGCAGGACACCAGCGCCGCGGCCACGACCACGGCAAGTGCCCCTGTACGCCAGCCGGTTCGGGTCGGACGGTGAGCGCCGACACGGTCACCCGGACCGGCGGCGGTGCGGGCAGCGTTGCGGAACAGCATGAGACCCCCCTCGTGCGAAGGGTCCAGACCCTACCCGGCCCGCACAGGGCACCGCGGCCCGCCCTCACGCGGGGAACCCGCGATCAGCCGGGCGCAGTCACGCGAGAAACGCCGCCATCTCCCCGTACACCGCAGCCGTGTTGTCCAGGTGGGCGTCGTGGCCGGCACCCGGGATCACGCCGATCCGCGTCCCGGGGTGCCGGGCCCGCATCCGGTCCGCCTCGTCCGGCTTCATCGCGCCATTTTCGCCCCGTACCACGAGGACCGGGCAGCGCACCGCGTCCCAGTCGTCCCAGTAGTGCCGGTGCGCGTTCTCCTGGACGGTGGCGACCATCACGTCCCGGTCGACCCGGGGGTGCAGCCCGCCGGGGCCCGGCACGAGCCCCGCCGCCCAGGCCCGGCCAGCGGGCCCGCCGCCGAAGAACGCCTCGGCCGCCCCCGCGTCCGGGAACGGAACCGGCCACGCGTCGAGCCAGTCACCTATCTGTTCCGGCAGTCGAGGACTCGGCCCCGCCGGGCCCGCCTCGATCAGGACCAGCGCGCGGCACATCTCCGGGTGCGCCGCCGCCGTCAGCAGCGCGGTGAGGCCGCCCATCGACTGGCCGACGAGCACCGTGTCCTCCCCCGCCAGACCGAACCGGCGCGCGACCGCGAGTACGTCGCGGACGTGCGCCGCCCGCGTCACGTCCCCGGGGCGGCGGGTGCTCGCCCCGCTGCCCCGGGCGTCGAAGGCGATCACCCGGTGCGTGGACGCGAACCGGGCCGCCAGCGCCTCCCACTCGCCGGAATGACCGGCCAGGCCGTGCAGCAGGAGGAGGGGCGGGCCCGCGCCGCCGTGGTCGGTGCAGGAGAGGCGTACGGGGCCGGTTCCGCCTGCCGCTTCGCCGTCCTCGACCGTCACCGTCGTCGTGACCGCTCCCACCCGACACCTCTGTCTCCGCGTCCGCTGCCCGCACTCCTCGGTCCGGCCCGCCCGGCGGCACCGTCGCCCCGAACGCTAGCCTCTGGCGGAGTAGGCAACCACAGGTGTGCAACCACAGGTGTGCAACCACAGGTGTCCCGACGGCTCATAGGAAGCGATGGTGGCGGCGATGGTGAGGATTCCGGCAGCGGCGGTGGCGGCGAGCGGGCTCGTCGGAGGCTACGGCGTCGCCCGGTGGACCGGGAAGCGGCCGCTCGGCGGTGTCGCGCTCGCCGCCGCGGGGTCCCTCGCCGTGTACGAGTGGAACCGCCAGGCCGGGCCCCGTGCCGCCGCCGGGCTGACCGTCGCCTACGTCGCCGCCTTCGCCGGATCGCACCCGCTCGCCAAGAAGGTCGGCGCCTGGCCCGCCGTCTTCGCCGTCGCGGGCGGCGTCGCCGCCGCATCCTGGGCCGTCACGCGGCGCGGCGCGAACCCCTGAGCCTCCCGTCGGCCCGCCCTCGGCGGTGAGATCGGGCCGACGGGACGCCCAGCCACCCAACTGCTCAGCCACCCAGCCGCTCAGCCGCTCAGCGCGTGCGACACCGTGTAGATCGCCAGGCCCGCCAGCGCGCCGACCACCGTGCCGTTGATCCGGATGAACTGGAGGTCGCGGCCGATGTGCGCCTCGATCTTCTTCGAGGTCTGGTCCGCGTCCCACCCGGCCACCGTCTCGCTGATCAGCGAGGTGATCTCCGCGCGGTACGTCGTCACGACGTACACCGCGGCGTCCTCCAGCCAGCCGTCCAGCTTGCCCTGGAGCCGTTCGTCGCTCGACAGCCGCGCACCCAGCGACATCAGCGAGGCGCGGGCCCGCAGCCGCAGCTCGCTGCGTTCGTCCTCTGCCGCCGAGAGGATCATCGTCCGTACGGACGACCAGGCCGAGGCGATGACGTCCTGGACCTCACTCCGGCCCAGGATCTCCGA
Organism: Streptomyces sp. NPDC026589; assembly: GCF_040638385.1. Lineage (NCBI taxonomy): Bacteria > Bacillati > Actinomycetota > Actinomycetes > Kitasatosporales > Streptomycetaceae > Streptomyces > Streptomyces sp. NPDC026589. The sequence continues at coordinate 20,531 of NZ_JBEZYG010000015.1, read as the reverse complement.
CTTCAGCCGCTCCACCCGCGCCCGGGTGTCGGCGTCGCTCTGGAGGTCGGACGCGAAGTCGGTCAGGAACGTGTCGATGGAGCCGCGCGCCGGGTGCTCCGGCATGTCCCGCATCTCCGTGACGAACCGCAGCAGTTCCTTGTAGACCCGCTCCCCCACCCGCTTGTCCACGAACCGCGGGGTCCAGCCGGGGGCTCCGCCCTGCACCGCGTTCATCACCGAGTCGCCGTGCTCCACCAGCCAGTCGTGCGCCCGGACACAGACGAGGTCGACGACCTTGCGGTGGCCGCCGTCCGTGACGACCTTCTCCAGCATCTTGCCGAGGCCCGGGCCGACCTCCGCCGCGTCCGCGCGCCGGGTGATGGCCTCGCCGACCACCGCCTGCACATCGGAATCCCGAAGGACCGTCAGCGCACCGCGCAGGGCCGTCGCCAGCTCGGCGGTGACCCGGTCGGCGTGGGCCGGCTCCGCGAGCCACACACCGAGCCTCCGGCCGACCCCCAGAGCGTGAATTCGGTCACGAATGACGTCTCCGGAGAGAAAGTTCTCGCCAACGAAGGAACCGAGTGACTGTCCCAGCTGATCCTTCTTGGTGGGGATGATGGCTGTGTGCGGAATGGGCAGGCCGAGCGGGCGCCGGAAGAGCGCCGTGACGGCGAACCAGTCCGCCAACGCGCCCACCATCCCCGCCTCGGCAGCCGCCGCGACGTAGCCCGGCCAGCCCCCCACGCCTGAGTTCTTCGCCCAGGTGGCCAGGACGTAGACGAGCGCGACGAGCAGAAGGAGGCCGGTGGCCGTGATTTTCATGCGCCGTACGCCGCGCTGCTTCTCCTCGTCGGCGGCGGTGTACGCGAACGAGGCCAGCGGGCCCGCACCCGCCCTCGGCGCCTGCCCCGGCGTCTGTGCCTGTGCCTGTTCCTGCCCCTGTGCCTGCTCCTGCCCCTGTGCCGGCGGCAGCGCCGCACGCTCCGATCGCTCCGACTTCTGCACCGCGTCCTCGCCCTGCTCCTGCTCGCCGGATCCGGTCCGTTCCATCCGCTCCACCCGTCCGCGTGCGCCTCGCCCCCGTGACGTACGCATTGTCCCTACCTCCCCTACTCCCGGGCCGCACGTCGAGTTCCCGACGGCCTGTCGCATCATGGGACCAGCACGATCATCACAAGGAGAAACACCGCACATGCCCAGGCGCCAGGGGTATGCCCTGCTCATCGCCCTAGTGGCGGGCACAGCCGTGCTCGCCGCCGCCGTCGCCTTCGGCACGACGCTGCTCTCCGGCCACCGGTCGGCACCGCTCCCGCCCGCCGAGACCCAGGCAGCGGCCCGCAACCCGGTCGCCCCCGCGACCTCGGGCGGCAGGTGGGTCACCACCTGGGCCGCCGCGCCCGTCCGTGCCGAACCGGGCACCGAGGACGGGCTCCCCGGGCGCACCATCCGTAACGTCGTGCACACCAGCATCGGCGGCGAGGTCGCCCGGATAACCCTGTCGAACCTCTTCGGCACGGGCCCCCTGGTCGTCGACCAGGCCACCGTCAACACCCGGCCGGTGACCTTCAAGGGCTCCGCCGCCGTCACCGTCGCGGCGGGCGGACAGGTCATCAGCGACCCGGTCGCGGTGCCCGTGGCCCCCGACTCCGACCTCCAGGTCGGCTTCCGCACCCCGCGGGCGGGCGGGCCGGTCACCTACCACCCCAACACGCACCAGACCTCGTACCTGATCGACGAACGCGGCACCTGGAGCACCACCCACTGGCGCTATCTGACCGCTGTGGACGTCCGCAGCGAGAACGCGCGCGGCGCGATCGTCGCCTTCGGGGACTCCCTGACCGCCGGCAGCGGCTCCACCACCGACGCCAACGCCCGCTGGCCCGACGTCCTCGCCGACCGGCTGGGCGGCCGGTACGGAGTCGCCAACGCGGGCATCGCGGGCAACCGGGTCGTGGGCATCGGCCGCGGCACCGGGGGCCAGTCGGGCACCGACCGCCTCGACCGCGACGTCCTGGCGGTCGCCGGGGCCCGGACGGTCGTCGTGGCGCTCGGCATCAACGACGTACAGCAGCGCCCCCAGGAGGCCGACCCCCAGCGCATCGTGGACAGCCTGCGCGCCCTCACCGACCGGGCGCACGCGCGCGGGCTCACGGTCGTCGGCGCGACGCTGACCCCGTTCGAGGGCTTCGCCACCTGGACGCCCCAGCGCGACGCCGTGCGCCAGGCCGTCAACGAGCAGATCCGGGCGGGGACGGTCTTCGACGCCTACGTGGACTTCGACGCGGCGGTACGCGACCCCGCCGCACCGAACCGCATCCTCGCCGCGTACGACTCCGGTGACCATCTGCACCTCAACGACGACGGGTACCGCGCGCTCGGCGACCGGCTGGACCTGAAGGTCCTGGACCGGGCCGGCGCACCCCGGTCCGACGCGCTGTGAGGCGCTGAGGGACCATCCGGGCCCCCAGGCCCCAGGTCCCCAGGCCCCGGGCCCCGGGCTCTCAGAGTTCCTTGCGGCCGCCGCCGTCCGGGCCGCCGTCCGGGCCGCCGTCCGGGCCCTCCAGCTCGCGCCGGCGGCGCGCCTCCCGTTCGGCCTCCTTCGCCTCCTTCAGCCGGCGGCGCTCCGCCTTCGTCCGCTTGCGGTCCACGCCGACGCCGCCCATCAGGGCGAAGCCGGTGATCCGCACGTACGGGGCGTCCGGGGCGGGCTCGCCCTCCTCGTTGGAGCCCTCCCCGAAACCTCCCATGATGCCGACGCCCCGGACATCGACGTTCAGCTCGGGCGGCGCGGTCACATGGATGCCGCCCATGATGGTGATGCAGCGGATGACGGTCTCGCGGTCCTCGAAGTGCGCCTCGCGCAGATCGATCTCGCCGCCGCCCCACATCGCGAACGCGGTGAACATCCGGCCGACCGTCCAGCGGCCCTTCCGGTTGAACCCGCCCCACAGGGCGAACGCCCCCTTCGAGGTGGCGCTGCCGCCGATCCTCGCGGGCCAGTTCGCCGCGGAGCCCCGCAGCGGGGCGGGCGCGGACGAGCCGACCGGAGCGACCACCGAGCCCGGCGCCGGAAGGTCCTGGACCAACGGCTCCAACTCCCCGTGCGTGCGGGCCTTGTAGGCCGTTTCGAGGCGCTGGTCGAACTCGTCCATGTCCAGGCGGCCCTCGGCCACGGCCTCGCGCAGCAGTTCCGCGATCCGCTCACGCTCGGCATCGGAGGCGCGCATGTCCGGACTCTCACTTGTCATACGGCGCAGCCTATTGAACGCACCCGTTCCCGGCACAGACGTTCAGGCCCGTGACCTGCGCGCGCCGCTCCGGAGGAGTGCCCGTCGCGCCGCCCCGAGGGAGTGCGCCCGTCACGGCGCGGACTCGTACATCCTGGCGATCACGGCCTCGATGTCCGGCTCCCGTACCGACAGGTCGACCAGCGGGTACTCCGCGGCGATCCGCGCCACCAGCGGGGCCGCCGACGCGGCGGCCGGGAACGCCAGCCACTGGCGCGGACCCTCCACCTTGACCGCCCGCAGGGCCGGCCCGCCGCCCGCCCCCTCCGACTCCAGGACGATCGGGGGGAGTTCGCTCTCCAGGTCCACCACGAGCATGCGTTCGCTCTCCCCCACCTCGTGGAGGCCCGCCAGCGAACCGTCGTACATCAGACGGCCGTGGTCGATCACCATCACCCGGTTGCACAGCTGCTCGATGTCGGTGAGGTCGTGCGTCGTCAGCAGGACCGTCGTCCCGCGCTCGGTGTTCAACTCCTTCAGGAACTGCCGCACCTTGGCCTTGGAGATCACATCGAGGCCGATCGTCGGCTCGTCCAGGTAGAGCACCTCCGGATCGTGCAGCAACGCCGCCGCGATGTCGCCGCGCATCCGCTGCCCCAGCGAGAGCTGCCGTACGGGGACTTCCAACAGCTCCCCCAGATTGAGGAGTTCGACGCAGCGGTCCAGGTTCTCGCGGTAACGCCGGTCGGGGATCCGGTACATGCGGTGCATCAGCCGGTACGAGTCGCGCAGCGGCAGATCCCACCAGAGGGTGGTCCGCTGGCCGAAGACGACACCGATGCGGTGTGCCAGGCGCGTACGTTCGCGGGAGGGGTCGATACCCGCGACCCGCAGCCGGCCGCCGCTCGGGGTGAGGATGCCCGTCAGCATCTTGATCGTGGTCGACTTCCCGGCCCCGTTCGGGCCGATGTAGCCGACCATCTCGCCGCGGGCCACCCGGAAGCTGATCCCGTCCACCGCCCGCACCTCGCGGCGCTCGCGGCGCAGCAGTCCGGTGCGGCGGCGGACCTGGAAGACCTTCTCGACGCCGTCGAGCGTGATGAAGCCGTCGGTGTCGCCGCCGAAGCCTGCGGTCGTGCCCGTGCCCGTGCCCGTGGTCGTGCCCGTGCCCACACCTGTGTCCGTGCCCGTGCCCGCGTCAGTGCCTGTGCCTGTGCCTGTGCCGTCACCCATGCCCGTACCCTCCTCCGTGTTCGTTCCCGCTCAACTGCCCGTGCTCCGGTACGCCCGCAGCCCCGCCCGCCACGCGATCCCCGCCAGCCCCCAGCAGGCCACCGCCACCAGCGGCGGCAGGAACGCCACCCACTCCGGCAGATCGACCGGGTACTCCCGGTCCAGCACGTACAGCGCGGGCAGCCAGCTGACGAAGGCCAGCGGCACCACGAACGTCACCCCGCGCACGAGGTCCTTCGCGAAGATCGTGGGCGGGTACTGGAGCAGCGTCGTCCCGCCGTACGTGAAGGAGTTCTGCACCTCCGAGGCGTCCTGCGCGACGAACTGGAACGCCGCCCCCGCGACGAAGATCGCGCCGAAGATCGCCGCACCACTCACCACCATCATCGGCAGCATCAGCACCTTCACCGGCGTCCACGCGATGTCCAGCGAGACCAGCGCGTAGCCGAGGACCAGCAGCCCCTGTGTGATCCGCCCCAGCCGGCGCAGCGCGAACCGGTCCGCCGCGACCTGCGCCAGCACCGGGACCGGCCGCACCAGCAGGGTGTCGAACGTCCCGTCCCGGACCCGGCGGCCCACCCGGTCCATCGAACCCAGCAGCAGGTCGCACAGCCCGAACGCGGTGGCCGACACCCCGTACAGCAGGGCGATCTCCTGCAACGTGTAGCCGCCCAGGGCGTCGACGTGCGAGAACATCAGCAGGATCGTCACGAAGTCGAAGGCCGTCACCGCGAAGTCCCCGAACACCGTCATGGCGAACGAGGCCCGGTACGCCATCGTCGAGCGCACCCACATCGCCATGATCAGCCCGTACGCCCGCACGCCCTCCAACAGCCGGGGCCGCTCCGGGAAGGGGAACGCCTCCGGCACCTCCGGCGCCCCGGCCCTCTCCTCCGTCCGCACCACGCTCTCAGCCACCCTGCACCACCACCCTCCTGGTCGCCACGGTCTGGAGCAGACGGCCCGCCAGCAGCAGCACCACCGCCCAGCCGCCCTGGAACGCGTACACCTCCACCAGCCCCCACCCCGTGTGCTTGCCGAGGAACACATCCGCCGGGACCTGGAGCAGCGAGGACCACGGCAGCGCCCGCGCCACCTCCCCCAGCAGTCCGGGGAACAGGTTCAACGGCAGCAGCATCCCGGAGAAGAACAGCCCGGCCAGCGACACGATCCGCATCGCGCCCGCCCCGTCCATCAGCCAGAACGCCGACATCGCGACCAGAAAGCGCATCGCGAAGCTGACCACCACGCCCAGGAACACCGAGACGAAGAACGCCGGCCAGGTCCACGGCGATCCCGGGAGCGCCAGATCGAAGGCGAGCGCCCCGAGGAACATCGGCACGACACCGCGCCCCAGCAGATGGAACGCCGCCCGGCCCAGGTCGCCCGCCATCCACCACAGCTGGAGGTCGGCAGGACGGTACAGGTCGACGGCGATGTCCCCCGTACGGATACGCTCCGCCAGCTCGTCCTCGAAGCCGCCGCCCATCATGGCGCAGGCCATCAGCAGGGCCTGCCCGAGCCAGACATAGGTCAGCGCCTCGGACGTGTCGTACCCGCCGAGCTGCGGACGTACGTCCCACAGCGCGATGTAGGTGTACGCCACGATGAAGCCGAAGACCGTGTTGGTGAACACCCCCGCGGCCGTGGCCGTCCGGTAGGTGGCGTAGCGCCGGAACGCACCCCCCGCCACCAACGCGTAGAGCCGCACGTCGCCCCCTCTTCCCCGGCACCACCGGCGCCCGACACCAAAGCGCCCGAGCCTAGTGCAGGCGCCACGGCCCCAGCGACCGGGTTTTCGCGACCGGGTTGTCGACCGTGTGTGTGCGTGACCTCGGTGACGACAGTGACAACCGTGACGACCGTGACGACCGTGACGACCGTGACGACCGTGACGACCGTGACGACCGGTGGAGGGAACGAACCAGGCAGAACCGAAGATTTCCCCATGAAACGGGCACTATGGGAGAACTGACCACGCCCGAGGAGCCCCACGGACATGAGCGACGAGTCACAGCACTGGGCCCCCCGCGACCCCTCGGGCGCGGCGGCCGCACCCGGGAACCACCGGGGAGAGCCGCCGGGGAACAACGGGAAGAACCGGAAGAACCGGAAGCACGACAGGAAACGACGCACCGGCTGGCGGCGCGCCGTCCCCACCTGGCGGATGACCCTCGGGACCGTCCTGGGCCTCGCGCTCCTCCTCATCGGAGGCTTCGTCGCCGGATACCAGTTCGTCGACATCCCGGCTGCCAACGCCGCGGCCACCGCCCAGTCCAACGTCTACCTCTACAGCGACGGCAGCGTCATCGCCCGCGACGGCGACGTGAACCGGGAGAAGGTCAAGCTCTCCCAGGTCCCCGCGACCGTCCAGCACGCGGTACTGGCCGCCGAGGACCGGGACTTCTACTCCGAGCGCGCCGTGGACGTGAAGGCGATGGCCCGGGCCGGCTGGAACACCGTGACCGGCAAGGGCAAGCAGGGCGGGTCGACGATCACCCAGCAGTACGTGAAGAACTACTACCTCGGCCAGGAGCGGACCGTCCTGCGCAAGGCCAAGGAGTTCTTCATCGCGGTCAAGCTCGACCGCGAGGAGACCAAGGACCAGATCTTCGAGGGCTACCTCAACACCAGCTACTTCGGGCGCAACGCCTACGGCATCCAGGCCGCCGCGCAGGCGTACTACAGCAAGAACGTCGAGGACCTCACCACCGCCGAGGGCGCCTACCTCGCCTCCCTCCTGAACGCCCCCAGCGCCTACGACGTCGTCGCCCACCCCGACAACGAACCCGCCGCCCAGCACCGCTGGAACTACGTCCTGGACGGCATGGTCAAGGAAGACTGGCTCGATGCGGCCGAACGGGCGACGACGGAGTTCCCCACCCCCGGCGAGGCCAGACCGTCGACCGGGCTCTCGGGACAGCGCGGCTACATCGTCCAGGCCGTCGAGGACCACCTCGACCAGCGCGGCATCCTCGACGGGAAGACCCTCGCCACCGGCGGCTACCGCATCACCACGACCCTCGACAAGGCCAAGCAGGACGCCTTCGTCAAGGCCGTCGACGCCAACGTGATGTCCAGGACCAGCGCCGACCGCAAGGCCGACCGCAACGTCCGCGTCGGCGGGGCCTCGATCGTCCCCGGCACCGGCGAGGTCGTCGCCCTGTACGGCGGCATCGACTACACGAAGCAGTACGTCAGCAACGCGACCCGCCGCGACTACCAGGTCGGCTCGATCTTCAAGCCGTTCGTCCTCACCTCCGCCGTCGTCAACGACTCCACCACCCAGGACGGCCGGCGCATCACGCCCAACACCGTCTACGACGGCGCCAACAAACGCATGGTCGTCGGCGTGCAGGGCCCCACCGACTACGCCCCAGCCAACGAGGACGACGTCGACTACGGCGACATCACCGTACGCGCCGCCACCGACAAGTCCGTCAACTCCGTCTACGCGCAGATGGCCCAGGACGTCGGCCCCGGAAAGGTCCGGGACACCGCGGTCGCCCTCGGCATCCCCACCGACACCCCCGACCTCACCGCCTCCCCCTCCATCGCGCTCGGCACCGCCAACGCCAGCGTCCTCGACATGACCGAGGCGTACGCCACCCTCGCCGACCACGGCCGGCACGGCCGCCACGTCCTCGTCGAGAAGGTCACCAAGGACGGCGCGGAGATCCAGCTGCCCGAGCGCACGACCGACCAGGCCGTCAGCCGCGAGGCCGCCGACACCACCACCGCCGTGCTGCGGGGCGTCGTGGAGGGCGGCACCGGCACGGCGGCCCAGGCCGTGGGCCGCCCCGCCGCGGGCAAGACCGGCACGGCGGAGGAGGACCGGGCCGCCTGGTTCGCCGGATACACCCCGGACCTCGCGACCGTCGTCGCCGTGATGGGCCAGAACCCGAAGACGGGCGCCCAGACCCCGCTGTACGGAGCCCTCGGCCTGCCCCGCGTCAACGGCGGCGGCGCCCCGGCCGAGACCTGGGCCGCCTACACGGAAGCGGCGCTGCGCTCCTCCCCCGCCCAGGAGTTCGACCTGGAGACGGCACCCGGCTCCGACGAGGAGGACGAACCCCCGCTCGACGAGAACCCCGACGGCAGCACGGACCCGTCCTCCTCGTCGGAACCCACCACCGGCCCCTCCGGCTCCACGGAGGTCAACCCGGCCGGCAGCAGCCCTCCCCCGTCCGGCGCGGACATCGGCGGCACGGGCGGCAGGGACGGCGGAGCGGACGGCGGAACGAATGGCACCGGCGGTGACGGGGAGGGGGACAGCAGGGGCGGCGGAGGCTGAGGCTCCATCGAGGGCTTTCACGGCCCCGGCATGACCGGGGCCCGCCCGGTATGACCGGGGCGCCCGGCATGACCGGGGCCCGCCCGAGAGCCCCCGGCGAGCCCTACAGATACGGAGCCCTACAGATACAACCCGGTCGAATCCACCGAACCCTCGAACCGGTCGGCGGCCACCGCGTGCAGATCGCGCTCCCGCATCAGGACGTACGCCACACCCCGCACCTCGACCTCGGCACGGTCCTCCGGGTCGTACAGCACCCGGTCACCGGGCTCCACCGTCCGCACGTTCTGCCCGACCGCGACAACGACCGCCCAGGCCAGACGCCGGCCCACCGCGGCCGTCGCCGGAATCAGGATGCCGCCACCGGAGCGCCGCTCGCCCTCGGACGCGTCGTTCCGCACCAGCACCCGGTCGTGCAGCATCCGGATGGGCAGCTTGTCGTCGTCGGCGGAGCCGGTGGCACCGCGATGGCCCTCGTGGGTGTTGTCGCTCACGCCCGCAACCTACCTGCCGGGCCCCGGACCGTACGCCGCCGGGTGCCGAACGCCACCGGACGCCTACCGACCGCCGCCGCTCACCTGCGGCGACGGCTGGACACGGTGAGCAGCCCCACCACACCGACCACCAGCAGAGTCACGGGAATCACCCGCTCCAACCGCGGGGAGCCGTCCTCCGCGACAAACTGCGCCTTCACCTCCGACACCGAACGGTTCACCGCGACGAAGGCACGGCCGGCCGTCCGGTCCACGGACTGGGCCGCCTTCGCCTTGGCATCTCCGATGATCGTCTTCGGGTGTACCCGCACCCCGATCTCATCGAGCACCACAGCGAGCTGCTCGCGCCTGCTGATGATGTCCGCCTCGATCTGCGCAGGGGTCCTGGCATCCGACACTGCGCCGCCTCCGTGGTCGTCGTCCGGTAAACCTTCGTGAACCTTCGTGAACCTTCATCGACAGTCTGTCAGCTCGAACCCCCGCACACCCGGCGGCACCCCTATTACCCTCGGTCCCGTCCGACCCGCGCACCACCCGAGGAGAACCACATGAGCGAGCGACTGAAGCCCGGCGACACCGCTCCCGCCTTCACCCTTCCCGACGCCGACGGCAACGAGGTGTCGCTCGCGGACCACAAGGGCCGCAAGGTCATCGTGTACTTCTACCCGGCCGCGCTTACCCCCGGATGCACCAAGCAGGCCTGCGACTTCACGGACAACCTCGACCTCCTGGCGAGCGCCGGGTACGACGTCATCGGCGTCTCCCCCGACAAGCCGGAGAAGCTCGCCAAATTCCGCGACACGGAGAACCTCAAGGTCACCCTGGTGGGCGACCCGGCCAAGGAAACTTTGGAGGCCTACGGCGCCTTCGGCGAGAAGAAGCTCTACGGCAAAGTGGTGACGGGCGTGATCCGTTCCACCGTCGTCGTCGACGAGGACGGCAAGATCGAGCACGCGTTCTACAACGTCAAGGCGACCGGCCACGTAGCCAAGATCATCAGGGATCTGGGCATCTGACGCCCACCGCCCGGGGCACCGGCGGCCCCGGGCCACCCCTCACACGATTCCGGCAATCACGGCGATTCCGACCGGCGGCCGACCGCAGAACGTGTTCAGATCATGTGAGGGAGATCGCATCGGCCCACGAAGTCGGTTTGCGACCGCCATGACTGCGCAGAAGCTTTTCCTGGAACACACTCCGAGGAAAGGACCCGGCCATGGCGGCCTCCGACCCCCACCAGGCGGCCGACCCCGAAGCGGTCAAACGCCACCCCACGCTCTTCCGGGCCATCCGGAAACGGCGCAACCCGCCGCTGCGCCGGACGGACATCACGGTCACGGACGACGCGGCGGTCAAGAGGGCCGTGAAAGCCGCCTCCCTGGGTAACGCCATGGAGTGGTTCGACTTCGGGATCTACTCCTACCTGGCCGTGACGATCGGACACGTGTTCTTCCCGTCCGGGAACGAGACCACGCAGCTCCTCTCCTCCTTCGCGACCTTCGCGGTGGCCTTCCTCGTACGGCCGCTCGGCGGCATGTTCTTCGGCCCGATGGGCGACAAGGTCGGCCGCAAGAAGGTCCTCGCGCTGACAATGATCCTGATGGCCGTCGGCACGTTCGCGATCGGCCTGATCCCCTCGCACGACACGATCGGCGTCTGGGCCGCGGTCCTGCTGATCTTCTTCCGGATGCTCCAGGGCTTCTCGACCGGAGGTGAGTACGGCGGCGCCTCGACGTTCATCGCCGAGTACGCCCCCGACAAACGACGCGGCTTCTTCGGCAGCTTCCTGGAGTTCGGCACCCTGGCCGGCTACGTCGGCGCGGCAGGCCTCGTGACGGCCCTGTACGCCCTCCTGAACGACGCGCAGATGGAGGCCTGGGGGTGGAGGATCCCGTTCCTCGTCGCGGGCCCGCTGGGCCTGGTCGGCCTCTACCTGCGACTGCGCCTGGACGAGACCCCCGCCTTCCAGAAGCTGGAGGGCGGCACGGCGCACGCGAGCGAGGCGGCGGACGGCGTCGAGGCCACGGCCAAGGGCGACCTGGCGAAGATCTTCCGGCAGCACTGGCGGACGCTGGTCCTCTGCATCTGCCTGGTCGGCGCGTACAACATCACCGACTACATGCTGCTGTCGTACATGCCGACGTACCTCTCCGACGAGCTCGGCTACAGCGAGACGCACGGGCTGCTGATCCTGCTGGCGGTGATGGTGTTCCTGATGACGATCATCAGCCAGATCGGCAAGCTGTCCGACCGCTTCGGCCGCAAACCGCTGCTGATGACCGGGATGCTGGGCTTCCTCTTCCTCTCCCTGCCCGCGTTCCTCCTCATCCGGATCGACGGCATCCTCCCGATCACCATCGGCATGCTGATGCTGGGCCTCTCCCTGGTCTGCATGCTCGGCACGATGTCGGCCGCGCTCCCGGCCCTGTTCCCGACGAACGTCCGCTACGGGTCCCTGTCGGTCGGCTACAACCTCTCCGCGTCGATCTTCGGCGGCACGACCCCGCTGGTCATCACGGCCCTGATCAGCTGGAGCGGCTCCAACCTGATGCCCGCGTACTACGCGATGGCGGCGGCCCTGGTGGGCCTGATCGCGGTCGCCTGCATGAAGGAGACGGCCCAGCAACCGCTGATCGGCTCCCCGCCGTCGGTCGAGACGGACGAGGAGGCGGCGGAACTGGTCCAGTCCCAGGCACCGGACCCGAAGTTCTGACCCGCCCCCCTTCCGGCCCTCCCTCGGAGGAACGGCCCGCACCGCTCGCGTCGAGCAGTGCGGGCCGTTCCGCGTTCTCACCGGATTTCGGGCGTGACTGTCCGATAAGCGGTTCGTTACTCCGTACGAGGCTGCGAACGCGCAGCCGGGACGGAGGGGGAACCCATGGGGAACAGCCCGTACACACGGGAGCGGCTGGCGGAGGGCATAGCCGCATCGGCGAACTGGACCGACCTGATGCGCCGACTGGGGCTGCCGGAGAACGGCGGCAGGCGACGCACACTCCAGCGGAAGGCGACGGAGTACGGGCTGGACACTTCGCACTTCAAGCAGCGGAGCCCGTGGAAGAAGTACCCGGACTCGGCGATCGCAGCAGCGGTGAAACGCAGCACCTCGCTGCGCGAGGTCGTCAACGAACTCGGTGCCCCACCGGCCAGCGGCACTCTCTCCCACATCGGCCGCCGTATCGCCGCCGCTGGAATCGATGTCGACCACTTTCCGGGGCTTAACCGCTCCCAGCTGGATCTCTCCTTCACCACCGATGAGTTACGGGCGGCGGCAGCGTCGGCCAAGAGCATCCGGGGTACAGCGTGCAGTCTGGGGATACCCGACGACGGCCGGTCACGCTGCCACGCGCTGACAGACACGTGGTGCAGAAACCGACGCCCAAGGAGTCGGACGGAAACCTGATTCGCATGCGCGTACCGTGCGGGGCGCCCTCCCGGCTAGCATGGCTGTTGGATGCGGCCGTGTCGGAATTGGCATACGAGCGGCGCTTAGAACGCCGTGGGAGTGATCCCGTGTGGGTTCGAGTCCCACCGGCCGCACAGGAACCGATAGGGGGCCGCACCCCTGGGCAGGGGTGCGGCCCCCTATCGGTGTCGGAAGTGGCGCCTCACCCCGCCAACTCCCGCACCACCGGCACCAACGCCCGGAACGCCTTCCCCCGGTGGCTGATCGCGTTCTTCTCCGCCGGGGTCAGCTCCGCGCACGTGCGGGTCTCGCCCTCCGGCTGGAGGATCGGGTCGTAGCCGAAGCCGCCCGTGCCGGACGGGGTGTGGCGCAGGGTGCCGTTGAGGCGGCCCTCGACCACGTGTTCCGTGCCGTCGGGGAGGGCCAGGGCGGCGGCGCAGGCGAAGTAGGCGCCGCGGTGTTCGTCGGCGATGTCGCCGAGTTGGGCCAGGAGCAGGTTCAGGTTGGCCGTGTCGTCGCCGTGGGTGCCGGACCAGCGGGCGGAGAAGATGCCGGGGGCGCCGCCGAGGACGTCCACGCAGAGGCCCGAGTCGTCGGCGACGGCGGGGAGGCCGGTGGCGCTCGCCAGGGCGTGGGCCTTGAGGAGCGCGTTCTCGGCGAAGGTGACGCCGGTTTCCTTGACGTCGGGGATGTCGGGGTACGCGTCCGCGCCGACGAGGTCGAGGTCGAGTCCCGCGTCGGCGAGGATGGCGTGGAGTTCGGTGATTTTCCCGGCGTTGCGGGTGGCGAGGATCAGGCGCTTCATGGGGCGATTATCGCCCCGGGCGGCCTGGGCGGGCCGTGCCGCCCCGGGCCGCCGGGCCGTGCCGTGCCGCCCCCGGCCCGGCCCGGGCCGGGCTGCCCGGTCGCGCCCCCCTGGCCCGCCCCGCCCTTGGTGGTGCTTACGGGCTGCAGACCTTGCCGATCTCCGTCGCCGCGTCCGTCACGGGGGTGATGTCGGGGGTGGCGTCGCCGGCCTCGATGGACTTGCGGACGCCGGTGACGCCGGTCTGGAGGTCGTCGACGGCCTTGGAGAGGTCGGCGTTGTCCGTGGTGTCGTCGAGCTTCTTCAGCTCGCGGTCGATCTCGTCCAGGGACTCGGAGGCCTGGGTGATGTCCTCGGAGGCGTTGGAGACGGCCTTCTGGAGGTTGCCGACGCTGGTGGCGATGGCGTCGGCGGTGCGGACGCAGTCGAGCGCCTTGTCGAGGCCTGCGCAGCCTGCGGCCGTGGTCAGCGTCAGCAGGGTGGCGGCGGTGGCGAGTGCGAGGCGTTGGTGGCGGCGCGTTGCCATGGTTCGGTCCCTCCCCGGGGATCGTTACGTGGACGGGCGCACGGTTCGACCCGTGCGCCCGTATCCGTAACGACGCTATGTGGTGCGTATTTGGTTGCTTCTTTACCCGCGGGGGGTGGGTCGCTACGCGTCCTGGGTGCGGGCGAGTGCGTCGCGCTGGAGTGCGGCGAGGTCGACGCAGCCGGCGGTGGCGAGGTCGAGGAGCGCGCCGAGTTCCTTGCGGTCGAAGGGTGCGCCCTCGGCGGTGCCCTGGACCTCGACGAAGCGGCCGTCGCCGGTGCAGACGACGTTCATGTCGGTCTCGGCGCGGACGTCCTCCTCGTAGCAGAGGTCGAGGAGCGGGGTGCCGTCGACGATGCCGACGCTGATGGCGGCGACGGTGTCGGTGAGCGGCTTGCGGCCGGCCTTGACGATCTTCTTGCCCTGGGCCCAGGCGACGGCGTCGGCGAGGGCGACGTAGGCGCCGGTGATGGCGGCCGTGCGGGTGCCGCCGTCGGCCTGGAGGACGTCGCAGTCCAGGACGATGGTGTTCTCGCCAAGGGCCTTGTAGTCGATGACGGCGCGCAGTGAGCGGCCGATCAGTCGGCTGATCTCGTGGGTGCGTCCGCCGATCTTGCCGCGTACGGCTTCGCGGTCGCCGCGGGTGTTGGTGGAGCGGGGCAGCATGGAGTATTCGGCGGTGACCCAGCCTTCGCCGCTGCCCTTGCGCCAGCGCGGGACGCCTTCAGTGACGGAGGCGGTGCAGAAGACTTTGGTGTCGCCGAAGGAGATGAGGACTGAGCCCTCGGCGTGCTTGCTCCAGCCGCGTTCGATGGTGACGGGGCGGAGCTGTTCGGGGGTGCGGCCGTCGATGCGAGACATGGGGCCGACTTTATCCGGTGGCGGGGGTGGCTCCGTTCGGGTGCGGTGGCGGCCGCCGTGCCGCGGCGCTCCCGCGTGCGCAGGGGTGTGCGGGGGCATGGCGCAGGCCCCGTCCTGTCCTCCGGTGGGGGGACGGGGCCTGTGGTTTCCGGCGTGGGGTCAGCCGGTCACATCATGTCTTCGATGTCGGCGGCGATGGGGTCCGCGTCGGTGCCGATGACGACCTGGATCGCGGTGCCCATCTTGACGACGCCGTGGGCGCCGGCGGCCTTGAGGGCGGCTTCGTCGACCTTGCTGGGGTCGTGGACCTCGGTGCGGAGGCGGGTGATGCAGCCTTCGATCTCGTCGATGTTGTCGATACCGCCGAGCCCGGCGACGATCTTCTCAGCCTTGGTGGCCATGTCCTTCTCCCTGGTTTCGCGCGCAGACGGCCGCCCGCTGCGGGTCCGTTTCGTCACGGTAACGCACGGTTGGCCCAACTTCGCGGGCGGGTAACCGGATGATCCCGAAAGATAACGATCACCGGCGCCCTGTCTTCGGGACGGACCCCGGACCGTGACGCAACTGGTCTACACCAGTTTGCAACGACCGCCAAACGTGAAGTGTTCCGGGAGGACGCCCATGAGTTCGAGCGCCGCTGCGGTACCGCAGCAAAAATGGTGGAACGGACCGGTCCAGGGCCTGCAGAAGGTCGGGCGGAGCCTTCAGCTCCCGGTGGCCGTGCTCCCCGCCGCCGGCCTGCTCGTCAGTCTCGGCAACCTCTTCAGCTCGTACCTGGACGGCGCTTTCTGGGACAAGACCTCCAAGGTCCTGCTCAACGGTGGCGGGGCGATCCTCGACGGCGAGCTCGGCCTCCCCCTGTTGTTCTGCATCGGCGTCGCCATCGGCTTCGCGAAGAAGGCGGACGGCTCCACCGCGCTGGCGGCCGTCGTCGGCTTCCTGGTCTACCGGGGGGTGCTGACCGCGTTCCCCATGGACGGCACCGTGACGGAGGCACTGCCCGACGGTGAGCCGCAGAACCCCGGTGTGCTCGGCGGCATCCTGATCGGGCTGCTGACCGCGGTCGTCTGGCAGCGCTATCACCGCACCAAGCTGGTCGACTGGCTCGGGTTCTTCAACGGGCGACGCCTGGTGCCGATCCTGATGGCGTTCCTCTGTGTGATCCTCGGCGTGCTGTTCGGCCTGCTGTGGCAGCCGGTGGGCGACGGGCTGACCTGGTTCTCCAAGCAGCTGATCGACCTCGGCTCCTGGGGCGCGGCGATCTTCGGCTTCGCAAACAGGTTGTTGATCCCGATCGGCATGCACCAGTTCCTGAACACGTTCTTCTGGTTCCAGGCGGGTGAGTTCACCGGGGCGGACGGCCAGACCGTGCAGGGCGACATCTCCCGGTTCTTCGCCGGGGACCCGTCGGCCGGTCAGTTCACCTCGGGGTTCTTCCCGATCATGATGTTCGGCCTGCCCGCCGCGGCCCTCGCCATCACCCACTGCGCGCGGCCCGAGCGCCGCAAGGAGGTGGCGGGCCTGATGGTCTCGGTGGCGCTGACCTCGTTCGTCACGGGTGTGACGGAGCCGCTGGAGTTCTCGTTCATGTTCGTCGCGCCGCTGCTGTACGGCGTGCACGCGGTGCTGACCGGGGCGTCGATGGGCATCACCTGGCTGTTGGGGGTGCACGCGGGGTTCAGCTTCTCGGCCGGGTTGATCGACTACGTCGTCAACTGGCATCTGGATACGAAACCCTGGTTGATCATCCCGATCGGCGCGGGCTTCGCGGTGGTCTACTACGTGGTCTTCCGTTTCGCGATCATCAAGTTCGACCTCAAGACACCGGGGCGCGAACCGGAGGAGATCGAGAGGGAGATCGAGAAGGACCTCACCAAGTAGCGCGGCGCGGTAAGGACCCCGGGTCTTCGGACCCGGTGCATACGGCACGCATGAGGCCCCCGGACCACTCGGTCCGGGGGCTTCGGCATGTCACCGAAAGTGCCGGATCTGCTACTGCGAATAAGCAGGGAATTGCAGGTTCCTTATCTAACCCTCACCGTGCTAAAACTGGTCTACACCACTGAGTGGTCCAGACCACGGCTGTCTGCCGGCGTCTGTCGAGTCGCCGCCTCCCCGCATCAACGACCCGGGCGGCACCGTGTCCCATGGAGGAAGTTGATGACCACGGCTGAGACCGCACCCGCGGCCGAGAAGAAGAAGGGCGCCGGCGTGATGTCCGTCATGCAGCGCATCGGCCGCAGCCTCATGCTGCCGGTCGCCGTGCTGCCGGCCGCCGCACTCCTGGTCCGCCTCGGCAATGACGACATGCTGGGCCGCGAGTCGTTCCCGACCTTCATAACGAAGCTCGCCGGCTACATGTCCGCGGGCGGCAACGCGCTCCTCGACAACATGGCGCTGCTGTTCGCCGTCGGCATCGCGATCGGCTTCGCGAAGAAGTCGGACGGCTCCACCGCCCTGGCCGCCGTCACCGGCTACCTCGTCTTCCAGAAGGTGCTCGCGACCTTCACGGACGGCAGCCTGCCGCAGAAGGCCACCGTGGTCGACGACAAGATCGTCATGGTCGACGCCCCCGTCAACGCCGGCGTCCTCGGCGGTGTGGTGATGGGTATCGTCGTGGCGCTGCTCTACCAGAAGTTCTACCGGACGAAGCTGCCCGACTGGGCCGGCTTCTTCAGCGGCCGCCGTCTGGTCCCGATCCTCTCCGCCTTCGCGGGTCTGGTCATCGGCATCGTCTTCGGCCTGATCTGGCCGGTCCTCGGCGCGGGTCTGCACAACTTCGGTGAGTGGCTGGTGGGCTCCGGCGCGGTCGGCGCGGGCATCTTCGGTGTCGCCAACCGTGCGCTGATCCCGGTCGGCATGCACCACCTGCTGAACTCCTTCCCGTGGTTCCAGGCGGGCGAGTACAACGGCAAGAACGGTGACATCGCCCGCTTCCTGGAGGGCGACCCGACCGCCGGACAGTTCATGACCGGCTTCTTCCCGATCATGATGTTCGCCCTCCCGGCGGCCTGCCTCGCGATCGTCCACTGTGCCCGCCCCGAGCGCCGCAAGGTCGTCGGCGGCATGATGTTCTCGCTCGCGCTGACCTCGTTCGTCACCGGTGTGACCGAGCCGATCGAGTTCACCTTCATGTTCGTCGCCCCGGTGCTGTACGCGATCCACGCGGTGCTGACCGGTGTGTCGATGGCCCTGACCTGGGCGCTCGGCATGAAGGACGGCTTCGGCTTCTCGGCCGGTCTGGTCGACTTCCTGCTGAACCTCGGCATCGCGTCGAAGCCCTGGCTGCTGGTCCTGGTCGGCCTCTGCTTCGCGGTGGTCTACTACGTGGTCTTCCGCTTCGCGATCACCAAGTTCAACCTGCCGACCCCGGGCCGGGAATCGGACGAGGAGCTCGCCGAGCTGCAGAAGGCCGAGGCGAAGTAGCCTCCGCCACGCCCGTACGCCGAAGCCCTCGCTTCCCGGAGACGTCTTTCGGGAGCGGGGGCTTCGGCGTACCCGTCACACCGGGCGTACGGAATCAGGCACGTCCAGCCGGTAGAGCTGGCGGGAACCGCCCTCCGGTCCCGGGTCCGCGGGCTCGCCGGGGCGGAAGCCGAGCCGCTCGTAGAAGACGCGGGCCCCGCTCTCCACCGCCCCCGGGTGGTCCGGCCCGAAGGTGACCACCTCCACGGTGCCGGGCCCCGTGACGTAACGGCGCATCGCCTCCGCCATCAGCAGTCGGCCCACTCCGGCGCCTCGAAAGTGTTCGGCGGTGACGAGCCAGTGCACGTGGTACGTGGGCGGTTCGGTGCCGAACAGCAGGCCGCCGACGGGGCCGGACGCGTCGGCGGACTCGGCGACCAGGGCCGCCCCGTCACGGATGTGGGCTTCCACCGCGCGGTGGAAGCCCGGCTCCTCGGCCATCGGCCCGAACCAGTGCTCGACCTGGGACGCCAGGGCCAGGAAGCCGTCGAGGTCGGCGTCCCGGGCGGGTCTGATCGTGATCATCCGAGCAGTCTCGCAGAGCGGCCCGCGGCCGGCGGCGCGTCGCGCGAAACCGGGCCGCCCGCCGCCCGTGCGGGGATCAGAGCTCGTACACCGCGCCCGGGGCCGCCAGTTCCACCGGGCCCGGGTAGGCCGCTCGGGCGTCGGCGGCGTTACGGCCGGCGTCGGTCCACGGCGGGATGTGGGTGAGGACGAGCCGGCGTGCTCCGGCGCGGGCCGCCGCCTCGCCGGCCTCGCGGCCGTTGAGGTGCAGGTCCGGAATGTCCTCCTTGCCGTCGATGAACGACGCCTCGCAGAGGAACAGGTCCGCGTCGCGGGCCAGGTCCTCCAGGGCGTCGCAGATCCCCGTGTCGCCGGAGTAGGCGAGGACGGAGCCGCCGTGCTCGATCCGGATGCCGAAGGTGTCGACGGGGTGGCGGAGCTTCTCCGTACGGACCGAGAAGGGGCCGATCTCGAAGGACTGGGACTTGAGGGTGTGGAAGTCGAAGACCTCGCTCATCGCCCGGTCGGACGGGGTGTCCCCGTGGGCGGCGGTCAGCCGCTGCTCGGTGCCCTCGGGCCCGTAGACCGGGAGAGGGACGGGGCGGGCGCCGTCGTGGCGGTAGTAGCGCACGACGAAATACGCGCACATGTCGATGCAGTGGTCTGCGTGCAGATGGCTGAGGAAGATCGCGTCGAGGTCGTAGAGACCGACGTGGCGCTGCAACTCGCCGAGGGCGCCGTTGCCCATGTCGAGGAGCAGCCGGAAGCCGTCGGCCTCTACGAGGTAGCTCGAGCATGCCGAACCCGTGGAGGGGAACGAGCCGGAGCAGCCGACGACGGTGAGCTTCATGGAGCGTGAACCTCCGGTACGCGGGAACGGGGAGGGTTCGTGCGATTCCGCCGGGGCTCCGTACGGTGCCTTCGGAGCTTCGTACGGTGCCTGCGGAATGGGTTCTGCTGGGTTCTGCGGTTTGTCGAGCGTAAGGCGCGAAACTCCGCGTCGCTCCTCCGCTGCCCTCCGTTGTGGGGGAACTCACCTGCCCTGTCACCGGTTCGATGGAAGCGCGCCCACCGGCTGCCCCGCCGTGCCCGTCGCGGCCGCCGGTACGGTCGGGGGATGAACACGTTCTGGTGGGTGGCGCTGGTCGCCGTGGTTCTGCTGGCGCTCGTGGCCGCGGTGGTGGACGGCCGGGGGCGCTCGGACCGCGGTCCCCGCTCGCGTCGGCCCCGGCAGCCGGCCGGGTCGACCCGGCCGCCGTCGCGGCCGTCGGGTCCGGAGGGGCGTGGGGACGGGCGTACGCCTCGGGCCGGTGAGGTGTGGTGGGCCGATGTGCCGTACGAGGACGGGCCCGGGTCGAAGGACCGGCCGTGTCTGGTGATCTCGGTGCGGGGGCGGGGCCGGGGGCGCACGGCGCTGGTCGCGAAGATCACCAGTCGGCATCACGAGGAGCGGCCCGGGGTGATCGCGCTGCCCTCGGGGACGGTCGGGGACCGGCAGGGGCGGCAGAGCTTCCTGGAGACGGACGAGCTGCGGGAGGTCCGTATCGCCGGGTTCCGGCGGCGGGTGGGGACGGTGGACCCGGGGGTGTGGGAGCGGGTGCGCGGGCTGGGGGCGGGGTGAGGGGCGGGGCCGTGTGGGGGGGGGGGGGGGGGGCGCCCCGGCGGGGGGGGGGGGGGGCGGCGGGGGGTGGAATGATCATAGGCCCCCCGCCGGCGCCGGGGCGGCGCGGC
>NZ_JBEZYG010000014.1:0-262723 GCF_040638385.1 Streptomyces sp. NPDC026589 | reverse complement strand
GGACCTGTGGTTCCGGACGCGGATCAACAGGGTGCTGCCCAAGCCGCTGCCGGAAGCGCCTGTTCCGACCGCCGCCGGCCACGCCGACCGCGCCGCCCCGCCGCGCTCGGATGCCGTGCTTCGGGCCTCACGCCCCCTTGAAGGTGCGCAGTCGCAGGGAGTTGCCGACGACGAAGACGGAGGAGAAGGCCATCGCCGCTCCGGCGAGCATCGGGTTGAGGAGCCCGGCGGCGGCCAGCGGGAGAGCGCCGACGTTGTAGGCGAACGCCCAGAACAGGTTGGTGCGGATGGTGGAGAGGGTGCGGCGGGCGAGGCGGATCGCGTCGGCGGCGGCGTTGAGGTCGCCGCGGACGAGGGTGAGGTCACTGGCCTCGATGGCGGCGTCGGTGCCGGTGCCCATCGCGAGGCCGAGGTCGGCCTGGGCGAGGGCCGCGGCGTCATTGACCCCGTCCCCGACCATCGCGACCGAACGGCCCTCCGCCTGAAGGCGCTTGACCACGTCGACCTTGTCCTGCGGCATGACCTCCGCGTACACCTCGTCGATGCCGACCTCGGCCGCGACCGACTCCGCCACGGCCCGGTTGTCGCCGGTGAGGAGGATCGGGGTCAGACCGAGGGCGCGGAGCCGGCGGATGGCCTCGGCGCTGGTGTCCTTCACCGCGTCGGCGACCTCCAGCACCGCCCGCGCCTCGCCGTCCCAGGCGACGGTGATCGCGGTGCGGCCGGCGGCCTCCGCGGCCTTCTTCGCCTCGGCGAGGTGGTCGGGGAGGCGGATCTCCCACTCGGCCAGGAGCTGTTCGCGCCCGACGAGGACGGCGTGGCCCTCGACGACGCCCTGGACGCCGAGTCCGGGGACGTTCTGGAAGTCCTCGGGGGTGGGGAGGGGGCCCGTGGCGTCGGTGGCCGCGGTGGCGACGGCCTGGGCGATGGGGTGCTCGGAGGCGTTCTCCAGCGCTCCGGCGAGCCGCAGGACTTCGGCTTCGGTGGTGGTGCCGGTGGTGTGGGTGGTCTGGAGGGTCATGCGGCCCGTGGTGACGGTGCCGGTCTTGTCGAGGACGATGGTGTCGACGCGGCGGGTGGTCTCCAGGACTTCGGGGCCCTTGATGAGGATGCCGAGCTGGGCGCCGCGGCCGGTGCCGACCATGAGGGCGGTGGGTGTGGCGAGGCCGAGGGCGCAGGGGCAGGCGATGATGAGGACGGCGACGGCCGCGGTGAAGGCGGTGGTGAGTCCGGCGTCGTTGCCGAGCCAGAAGCCGAGGGTTCCCAGGGCGAGGGCGATGACGATGGGGACGAAGACGGCGGAGATGCGGTCGGCGAGGCGTTGTGCGGATGCCTTGCCGTTCTGGGCGTCCTCGACGAGGCGGGCCATGCGGGCGAGCTGGGTGTCGGAGCCGACGCGGGTGGCTTCGACGACGAGGCGGCCTCCGGCGTTGAGGGTGGCTCCGGTGACGGTGTCGCCGACGGTGACCTCGACGGGCACGGACTCACCCGTCAGCATCGAGGCGTCCACGGCGGACGCGCCCTCGACCACGGTCCCGTCCGTCGCGATCTTCTCCCCGGGACGGACCAGGAAACGGTCCCCGACCTGCAACGAGGCGGTCGGGATCGTCGTCTCGACGCCGTCACGCAGGAGCGTGACCTCCTTCGCCCCCAGCTCCATCAGCGCCTTCAGCGCCGCCCCGGCCTTCCGCTTCGAGCGTGCCTCGAAGTAGCGCCCGGCGAGGATGAACGCCGTCACCCCGGCCGCGGTCTCCAGGTAGATGTTCGCGGCGCCGTCACCGCGGGCGATGGTCAGCTCGAAGGGGTGTGTCATCCCGACCATGCCCGCGGTCCCGAAGAACAGCGCCCACATCGACCACAGGAGCGCGGCCGACGTGCCGACGGAGATCAGCGTGTCCATCGTCGCCGCGCCGTGCTTCGCGTTGGTCCAGGCGGCACGGTGGAAGGGCCAGGCGGCATAGACGACGACCGGTGCGGTCAGCGTCAGGGAGAGCCACTGCCAGTAGTCGAACTGGAGGGCCGGGATCATCGCCATCGCGATCACCGGTACGGCGAGGAGGACGGCGGTGATCAGGCGCTGGCGCAGGGAGGTGAGCCCGTCGTCCTCGCTCTCCGCGGCCGCGCCCGCCGGGTCCGTACCCTTGCTCCCGGGGGAGGCGGTGGACGCGGGCGGTGCGGGTGGCCGGGCGGTGTAGCCGGTGGCCTCGACGGTCGCGATCAGGTCCTCGACGGACACGTCGGCGCCCAGGTAGGTGACCTTCGCCTTCTCGGTGGCGTAGTTCACCGTGGCCTCGACGCCGTCCATCCGGTTGAGCTTCTTCTCGATACGGGCCGCGCACGAGGCGCAGGTCATCCCGCCGATCGCGAGCTCGACCGCGGCGGTGTCGGCGGCGGAGCCGGCAGCGGTGGGGGCGGTGGTGGCGGAGTGCGCGGACACGGGGTCCTCCCTGAAGCTGTCCGGATACCCCTAGGGGGTATCTCTTTCTCTCCTCATGTATACCCCCCGCCCCTATGAAACGCAAGGGGTGATCGTGGCGAATGCGCCCGGTCCGTGCCGGTGTGCGCCCGTTCCGCGCCGACGGGCGTGACGGCGCGCGTCACTCGTCTGCGGGGTCGGCTCGCGCGTCGTCGTGGTCGTGCGTTCAGATAGAGGGCTGCGCTGCCCGTCTACCGACCCGTAGGCTGGCCATTGGACTAGACCTATAGCTGCGTATCGGAGGAATGGGGACCCATGAGCAACCGTGCAGTCCTGGAGGTGATCGCTCTCGACGCGGAGGACGCGGTCGCTGCCCAGGCCGGTGGTGCAGACCGCCTCGAACTGGTCACCGACATGGCCGCCGACGGTCTGACGCCGTCGCGGGAGACCTTCGCGGCGATCAGGTCCGCCGTGGACATCCCGCTGCGCGTGATGCTCAGGGTGGCGGACGGCTTCGCCGCCGGTGACATCGACGTACTGGTCGGCAAGGCCCGCGAGATGCGGGAGGCGGGAGCCGACGAGTTCGTGTTCGGCTTCCTCGACGGGGACGGCCACGCCGACCTCGTCGCCGTGGAGCGGCTCGTCGCCGAGCTGGACGGCTGCCGGTGGACGTTCCACCGGGCCATCGACCGGGCCGCCGACCGCGACGCCCTGCGCAAGCAGCTCGCGGAGCTGCCCGGCCTCGACACGTTCCTCACGGCGGGCTCGCCGGACGGGGTGGACGCCGGCATCCCGGTCCTCCTGGCCGAGGCGGCCCGTACCGGTGAGCCGGGATACCAGGCGAAGGTCCTGGTCGGCGGCGGTCTCCACCTGCGGCACCTGCCCCGGCTGCTGGCCGCGGGGATCGACGCCGTCCACATCGGCGGCGCCGCCCGGCCCGGGGGCTGGTCGGCCCCGGTGGAAGCGGCAGCCGTACGGGAGTGGCGCGAGGCGCTGGACGCCTGAGGGACGCCGGGGCGGGACCGCGGTGGACACGGTGGACGAACAACCGTGTCCACCGCGGTTCCGCCCCTCCGCCCCGGCGCGGTCCCGCTACCCCAGCGCCTGGGGCAACGGCGCCGCGTGCAGCACCGTGAGCCCGGAGACCGCACGGGTCAGCGCCACGTACAGCCGCCGCAGCCCGGTCCGCTCGTCCGGCTCGCCGTCGACCACGGCCGCCGGTTCGTCGAGCACCACGTAGTCGTACTCCAGGCCCTTCGCGAGCGACGCGGGCACCAGCGTCAGCCGGGACGCGGCGGTCGTCTCCTCACCCGGGGAGAGATACGCGTGGCCCGCCGCCGTCAGGGCCGCCCCCAGCGCCGGGATCCGGGCGTCGGCGGCGATCAGCCCGACCGACCCCTCGTGGCGCAACGACTCCTCGCAGGCGGCGACGACGGCAGCGTTCAGCGCGTCCGCCGGGCCGGCCGGGTCGGCCGCGTCCAGACCGTCCGCACCGCCCGTACCGTCCGTCACCTCTCGTACGACCAGCGACCCGGGCGACTCACGCACCGACTCCACCGCCGCGAGCCCCGGCGAGATCACGGGCAGCAGCCGGGAGGCGTACGCGATGACCTCGCGCGGCACGCGGAAACCGGCGGTCAGCTCCTCCACCACCGCGTCCGCCTTGCCCAGGTGGAACAGCGCCTCGCCCCAGCTCTCCGTGGACCACGGGGTCGTCCCCTGGGCGAGGTCCCCGAGAACGGTCGCCGAACCGGTCGAGCACCGCCGCCCCACCGCCCGGTACTGCATGGGGGAGAGGTCCTGCGCCTCGTCGAGCACGACATGGCCGAGCGAGTGCGTACGGGCGACGAGGTCGCCCGCCTCGTCGATCAGCACGGCGTCGGCCGCCGACCACTTCGCGGACTTCACACTGCGGGCGGGCTTCGCCCACAGCAGCCGCTTCTGCTCGTCCTCGGTCAGCAGACCCTCCGCGTGGGCGGCCAGGAACTCCGCGTCCGAGAGCAGCCGCAGCACCAGCTTCGCCGGGTCCACGGCGGGCCAGACGGCCTTGACGGCCGCCTTCACCGCGGGATTGCGGGCCACGGTGTTCTGCACCCGGTCGTCGGGGGCCTCCCCGGCCTCCTCCATCCGTACGAGCACGGCGTGCGCGATCCGCTGCGGCAGCGCCTCGTGCGCGGCCCCGTACCGCATGTCGCGGGCCAGCAGCTCGTCGACCATCTCCTGGACCTCGTACGCGGGCACGCGCCAGCGCCGGGACCCGCGCACCACGACGACGGGCTCGACGGGCGGTGTGACGTGCGAGCGGATGGCCCGGCGCAGCACCTCGGCCATGCGGGCGTCGCCCTTGACGACGGCGGTGGCCGCCTCGTCCTCGCCCCGGACCTCGACGCCGGTGCGCACCAGGTCGTCGACGGTGGCCTGCTTCACCGCCAGCTCGCCGAGGGCGGGCAGGACCTGCTCGATGTAGTGCAGGAAGGAACGGTTCGGCCCGATGACGAGGGTGCCGGTGCGGGCGAGCCGCTCACGGTGTGCGTACAGGAGGTACGCCACCCGGTGCAGGCCGACGGCGGTCTTCCCGGTGCCGGGGCCGCCCTGGACGCAGACGGTGCCGCCGAGGTCGCTGCGGACGATCTCGTCCTGCTCCGGCTGGATGGTGGCGACGATGTCGCGCATCGGGCCGACGCGCGGCCGCTCGATCTCCGCCTGGAGGAGCCGGCTGGTGTGCTCGGCCTCGGTGGGGTCGGTGAGGTGCTCGTCCTCGTACGCGGTCAGCTCGCCGGCGGTGTAGCCGAAGCGGCGGCGGAGCGCCACGTCCTGAGGGTTCTTGCGGGACGCCTGGTAGTACGGCTGGGAGACCGGCGCACGCCAGTCGATGACCATGGGGTCCCCGACGGCGTCGTGGACGTGCCGGCGCCCGATGTAGAACCGCTCACCCTCCGCGCCCTCGGCCGGCTCGCCGCCGACGGCGTGCAGATAGTCGAGGCGGCCGAAGAACAGCGGGGTGTGCGAGAGGTCGGCGAGCGCCTTGACGCGGTCGTCGATCTGGGACTGGAGCACGGCGGCGTTGACCCAGTTCGCGGTGACGTCGCGGATGTCGAGGGCCTGGACGTCCTCGCGCATCCCGCGCAGGGCGGCACGGGACGCGGCGAGATGGGCACGCTCGTGTGCCAAGGGGTCGGTGGCGCCGGTGGAACCGGTGGGATCGGGGGCGCCGGTGGGATCGGGGGTGGAATCGCTCTCTGCTACGTGCGCGGGCACGGTGTTGCCTCCGGCTCTTCAACGCAGGACGGCGGACCGCACGCGCTGCGGTGCCATGGCGGCACGCGGAGCGACAGGGTCCGCTGGGAAGGTACGTATCCGTCGGGTGTCGGCCGGTTTCCGTCCGGTCGGCGGCGCTCCCGGGGCCGGGAAGACGGCGCGGGAGGCGGGCAGACCCGCGATTGTAGCCACGGAGAGGGGCCACGGCGAACCGGAATACGGCCCGCGCGGGCCGCCCGGCCTCTGCCGGTCTCGGCTCCGGTCTCCACCCCGGTCTCCGCCTTGGGCGTCTCCTGGGCCTCCCCGGGGGCTGAGACGCCAGGGGTACCCGTAGGGGACGCGCGCGCCCGGAGCGGTACCGGAGGGCTACCCGCCCGGCCCAGGGGTTCCGTCTGCGGGCCGACGCGCCCGAACGGGTGACAGGAGCACCATGGATACATGAGCACAGCCACTCTGAACCCACGCAGGACCGGCCCCGCGCACGGCGCGACCGCGGTCACCGGTCACCACCGACCCCACCGCGTCGGCGACGCGGTGCGCGCCGTGAAGGTGTTCGTCACGGCGGCGTTCGGCGTCGTCGTCCTGGGGGAGTACGCGGAGGAGGCGGGCGTCGCGGGCCGGGGCCGCTGACCGCCTGCCGCTGACCGCCCGCCCTCCCGGGGTCCTCAGTCGTCGGCGAGCAGTTCGTCCGCGTCGACGATGCGGTACGCGTACCCCTGCTCGGCCAGGAACCGCTGGCGGTGCGCCGCGAAGTCCTGGTCGATGGTGTCGCGGGCGACGACCGAGTAGAACCGGGCCTCGTGCCCGTCGGCCTTCGGCCGCAGGACCCGGCCCAGCCGCTGGGCCTCCTCCTGCCGCGACCCGAAGGTCCCGGAGACCTGGATGGCGACGGTCGCCTCGGGCAGGTCGATGGAGAAGTTGGCGACCTTGGACACGACGAGGACGCTGATCTCGCCCTGGCGGAACGCCTCGAAGAGCTTCTCGCGCTGGGCGTTGCTGGTCTCGCCCTTGATCACGGGGGCGTCCAGGTGCTCGCCCAGCTCGTCGAGCTGGTCGATGTACTGGCCGATGACGAGGGTCTGCTCGCCCTGGTGCTTGCGCACCAGCGCCTCGGTCACCTTCCGCTTGGTCGCGGTGGTGGCGCAGAACCGGTACTTCTCCTCCGTCTCGGCGGTCGCGTACGCGAGCCGCTCGGCGTCGGTGAGATTGACCCGTACCTCCACGCAGTCGGCGGGCGCGATGTAGCCCTGCGCCTCGATCTCCTTCCACGGGGCGTCGAACCGCTTCGGCCCGATGAGCGAGAAGACGTCGGACTCCCGCCCGTCCTCCCGTACCAGCGTCGCCGTGAGCCCCAGCCGCCGCCGGGCCTGGAGGTCGGCGGTGAACTTGAAGACGGGCGCGGGCAGCAGGTGGACCTCGTCGTAGACGACCAGGCCCCAGTCGCGGGAGTCGAACAGCTCCAGGTGCGGGTAGACGCCCTTCCGCCGGGTTGTCAGCACCTGGTAGGTGGCGATGGTGACCGGCCGGATCTCCTTCCGCGTCCCGCTGTACTCGCCGATCTCGTCCTCGGTCAGCGAGGTCCGCTTCACCAGCTCGTGCTTCCACTGCCGGGCGGAGACGGTGTTGGTGACCAGGATCAGGGTGGTGGCCTTGGCCTCGGCCATCGCACCGGCGCCCACGAGGGTCTTCCCGGCTCCACAAGGCAGCACCACAACCCCCGACCCGCCGTGCCAGAACCCCTCGACGGCCTGCTTCTGGTACGGCCGCAGCGACCAGCCGTCCTCGGCCAGCTCGATCGGATGGGCCTCGCCGTCGACGTACCCCGCGAGGTCCTCGGCGGGCCACCCCAGCTTGAGCAGGGTCTGCTTGACCTGCCCCCGCTCGGAGGGGTGCACGGCCACGGTGTCCGGGTCGATCCGCGCCCCGACCAGCGGCTGCACCTTCTTCGACCGGAGGATCTCCTCCAGCACGGGCCGGTCGGTACTGGTGAGCACGAGCCCGTGCACCGGGTGCTTGGACAGGGTGAGCCGCCCGTACCGTGCCATCGTCTCGGCGATGTCGACCAGGAGCGCGTGCGGCACGGGGTAGCGGGAGAACTCGACCAGGGCGTCGACGACCTGCTCGGCGTCGTGCCCGGCGGCGCGGGCGTTCCACAGCCCGAGCGGGGTGACCCGGTACGTGTGGATGTGCTCGGGCGCGCGCTCCAGCTCCGCGAACGGCGCGATGGCACGACGGCAGGCGTCCGCCCGGTCGTGGTCGACTTCGAGGAGGAGCGTCTTGTCGCTCTGGACGATGAGGGGTCCGGTCACGCGCTTCGGCCCTTTCTGCGGGGTGCGGCCACGGCTGCGGCCAAACGTCCAGTGTGCCGCATCGGGGGGCGGGGCGGGGTGGGCGTGCGGTCAGCCTCGGGCGCGCGGCCTGCGCTGCGGGCCGAAGCGCACCGGGACGCCCGGGGAGTACAGCACGCTCACCGGCTCGCCGCCCGGCGCGGGCAGGCCGCCCGCCGTCACCAGGTCCTCGTCGCACTCCAGGAGCTCCGCCCGGTGCAGCGGCCAGCGGGGATGAGCGTTGGGCAGATAGGCGGTCCGCCCGAAGAACGAGCTGTGCAGGGCCCACCGGGCGGTGAGGAAGTGCTCCAGGGGCGTCGGCTCGTCGATCGCGTCCCCCGCCCGCAGCACGATCCTGCTCCGCGCACCACGCGGTCCGGGCCAGCGGCGGGTGCTCGTGTACGTGAGGGTGTCGCCGGAGCGCTCGATGTCCATCCGGGACCACACGTACGGCAACCGGAACGCGGCGCGTGCCACGACGACCGGGATGAGCCGCGAGGCGTCGAGCGAGCGGAAGACGACCCCGCGCCGACCGTGCTCGTCCACGGAGTACAGCCGGACGTTGGTCTCGGGGAAGGTCCCGAGGTACGGAAGCCCCGGCAACCCGAGCCCACCCACCCGGTACATCCGGAAGGCCACCAGACCCACGTACGTCGTCGTCCCGTCGAAGGTGTCCGGCACCGTCCCCGGCGGCAGCAGCGGTGCCACGTCCGCCGGATCGACCGCCCAGTGCAGGAACGCGAGGTCCAGCCAGGACTGGGTGAGCAGCGGGGGCATCGGCGCGGGGGGCGGGTCGGGCGACACGGACTCCGGGGGCACCGGGCCGGGGGCGGGGCGGGCTGTGGACATGCCCGCAGCATCGCAGACCGTGGGACGCGGACACCGCCCGACGGCGAACCGGCAGGGGCAGAGCGGCGGCGGGCTACTCGATCTCACCGGATCCAGCAGAACACACCAGGTCAACGAGGCGCGCAAGCCTCGTATGCGGCACCTTGCCAACGGCCGGTCGGCTGCGGTGGCCTCTCCCTGGATAATCGGCGTATGGCATCACAGCCCAGCCCTTCCGATCTCCGCCGTGCCAAGTTCGCCCGGCGCCTGCCCGCAGCACTCTCCGAGCTTGCGGGGCCCGAGCACGGAACAGTGAGCCTGCCGCTCCACCTGGCGTGGTCGGGACTGACCACGTTCGACCTCGACCAGCCCCGGCTGCGGATGAGCTACTACCGCATCGTGCTGGCCGAAGGGCAGCACGATGATCTGGTCCGGTACCTCCATCGCGGCCTCCTCGTCAGCTTGTGGCCCACACTGCGCACATTGATCAGCCGTGATGTCCGTGAAGTCTGGGAACACTCCTTCGGCGAACTGGCTCACAGCGCCCGGGCCGCTGCGTGAACCTCACCGACCTGCACCGTCGCCTGCTCGCGGACGTGCTCGCCGTAGGCAGCGCCTACCCTCTGGCACTTACCGGCGGATACGCGGTCCAGGCGCACGGCCTGGTCGACCGGCTCAGCCAGGACCTCGACGTCGCGACCGAGAACCCCGATCGCATGGAGAACATTGCTGCCGCCGTGCGCGCGGGCCTGCAACAACACGGGTGGCAGGTCAGAGCTCTGGAAACAGACCCGCTCTCCGCACGCCTGATCGTCACTGATCCCGTCAGCCGTGAAGAGTGCGAGGTCGACATCCTCAAGGAAGCACTCTGGCGGCCACCCGTGCAGACGGAACACGGTCTGGTGCTGTCCCTCGAAGACGTCGTCGGAACCAAAGTCCGCGCACTGTCCGACCGTGGACTCGCCAGGGATCTGATCGACGTAAAGGCCGCCGCAAACCGCTGGAGCCACGCCGAACTGGAAGAGCTCGGACGGCGTCATACCCGCGACTCCTTCGACCTGGACGAGCTTCAAGCGCGACTGGGCGGAGTCGACTGGATCGACGACACGGAATTCGCCGCCTACGGACTCGACGAACAAGCAATCACCGGGCTGCGCCGGTGGGCACAGGCCTGGGCCACCGACATCGGTGAACGGCTCCAGGAGCTGGAGACTCCGCACGAAGACTGATGGGTATCCGAAGGGCCGGGCACGCTCAGCCAGAGGCCCATCAGGCTCATCATGCCGCTCGGGGCACTTTCAGGCTTCCGGCCGGGGCCGGGCCGGTCATGGACGGCCCCCGGCCCGTCGCGTCCTACCCCTTCCCGTCGTCCGCCAGCTCCGCCACCCCCGTGATCCGGTGCAGCGGGTACGTGCGGACCTCGTCGGCCGTGTGGTCGTAGGCCGTGACGAAGCCGCCCTCCACGCGGACCGGGGCGATCACGCGCTGGCTGGCAGCGCCGTCCGCGTTGACGTAGCCGATCCAGACCGCGGAGCCCGTCATCGCGGCAGCCTGGACGGTGGCCAGGGTCTCGGCGGAGGTGGTGCGGGGGAGGGAGCCGGAAGGCGTGGTGGACGACGGGTCCTCGGACGTGTCCTTGCGGATCACCGTGGCGGCCGTGTCGCCCGCGCGGATGGCGCGTACGGCCGCACCGAGCAGGGTGTCGTCCGGGACCGGAGGGCCTTCGGGGACCGGGATCGGAGGGGTGCGGGGCGGGGTGCGGCGGGCGCCGGCGCGGGTGATCAGGACGTCGCCCTCGGCGGATTCGGCGGCCGGCGCGTACCCGATGTCGCGCAGGGCCTCCAGGAGGGAGCCGGGGTCGGCCTGGGAGGCCAGGACCGTGGGGGCCAGGCGGCGGAGGCGGAGCCCGGTGGAGCGGCGGTCGGCCAGGATCTCGTTGAGGACCGCCTCGTCGTCGCAGCGCACGTACGCGGACGCCGCCCCGATCCGCAGGTGGCCGTGGCGGCGGGCCACGTCGTCGATCAGATAGCTCAGCGGCTGCGGCACCGGCGTACGGCTGTGCGCCGCCAGGAACGCGTGCAGGTCGGTCGCCGCCTGCCCGGCGTCCAGGGCGCGGCGCACCGAGCCGGGCGTGAAGCGGTACACCGTCGCCCCGCCCTTGGACTCCACGTCGGCCAGGACGGACAGCGTCTCCGCCAGGGGGCGTTCGAGCGGGCCCGGCGCCACCGCCGTGAGGTCGGCCTGGAGCAGGACGTGGTCCAGGGGCTCGGGGACGAGCGGCGCGAGGAGGGCCGCCGCCGCGTCCGGGCCCTCCTCCAGCAGCGCGCGGGCCTGTGCGGAGAGCGCGCCCCGGCCCGTGATGCCCAGCAGTTCCGCCTCGTTGAGCGTCCACAGGGCGAGGCGGGAGCGGAGGTCCGTCCCCTCGGTCGAGGCCGCGGAAGGGGCCGCGCCGCCGCGCAACGGGCGTTCCCAGCGCAGCCTTCGCAGCAGCGTCTCGGCGTCCGGCGCGGTGCCCGGCGGGAGTTCGGCGAACAGGGCCAGGACCCGGCGGCGTACGTCGGGGGCGGCCGAGCGGTCCAGCTCCGGGCCGAGTGCGGAGAGCGCCCGGCCCTTGGCGTCCTGGCCGCCGACCAGGCCCGGGGTCCGGGTGGCGGCGAGCCAGGCGGTGGCGAGGTGCGTCCAGCGGTCCTCGGCGGACAGGTCGAGCCACTCGTCGGAAGCCGGCGTCGGCGCGTACCGCTCCTCGGGCTCCCCGTCGGAGGCCAGCAGCCCCGCACCGTAGGCCAGTTCGATCCAGAACGCGGCGATCGGCTCGGTCACGTCGAGGGAGTTCGCGGCGCGCTTCAGCTCCCGTACGCTCAGCCCGCCCGCGCGCAGGATCGCGGGGCCGCCGCCGTTCCAGAGCTTCAGCAGCTCCTCGACCGTGGACAGCGCCGTGAACGCCTGCCCGGCCGCCGCTCTGTCCACAGCCTGTGGATCGCGTGTCGCGGCCGCCGCGACGGCCGGGGGGACCGGTTCCGGTACGCGGTGCGCGCGTCCGGCGCGCAGATGCAGGGCCGCCTCGCGCGGCAGGACCACCGTGCGGGTGGAGACCGGCAGCAACAGGCCCCGGTCGCGCAGCCACTTCACGGGGGGAGTGGGGTTGGGCGTGACCTCCCCGTACGGCGGGCCCCACACCAGCCGGTCCAGGACCGACAGCGCCTCCACGGGGGCCGTGTCCAGCAGTTCCGCCATCCGCGTCCGGTCCGTGAACAGGGCGCCGAGCGCGGCCACCGCGGACACCGGGTCGTGCGTGGCGGGCAGACCGGTCGTCGCCAAAATCTCCTGGAGCCGGCCCGGCGACATCCCGGCCGTCGCCTCGGCGACCGTGGGGCCCAGGCCCGTGGGCGAGGGGTGCTGCGGGGACGGGGCGAGCAGTTCCCGGGCGGTGCGCACCAGCCGCAGCCGGTCGTCCTCGCCCCAGACCAGGGCCTGTTCGCGCAGCGCCGAGAGCGCGCCCGGCAGTGCGGCGGTGATCGCCGCCCCCGCGTCGTCGCGCTGGTCGCCGTCGTCCAGCCCGTCGCCCGTGAGCAGGGAGAGCAGCGTGCCGTACGGGGCCGGGTCCGGGGCCACCGCCAGTGCCTCGGCGGTCTGGAGTGCGAACCGGTCCAGGTGTTCCAGCGCGCGGACGACGGACGCCCGCGTGCCGGCCCGTGTGGCGAGCTGGGTGATGTCGTTCGGCACCGGGTTGAGGAGGTCGGGGCGGGCACGCAGCAGCCCGGCCAGCGATTCGTCGCCCCGGGCGCGCAGGGCTTCGGCGAGCGTGCGCGGTGGTGTGGTCGTCCCCATCCGTCCCACGGTAGCCGCTGGAACGCTACCGTCGGGGCAGGGCCGGTAGAGGGGATGCATCGCGTGGGGATCGAGAGCGACCAGCTCGTCTACGACTACCTGAGCCGGGTCGGCGACCTGGCCCAGCAGCAACAGCTGTCGTCGGGCGCCCGGATGCGCCTGGTTTCGACACTTCGGGGCGAGATCGACCGGCAGCGCGGCACGGAGGGTGCGGACTCCCCGGCGACCGTGCGCC
This sequence comes from Streptomyces sp. NPDC026589, assembly GCF_040638385.1. Taxonomy (NCBI): domain Bacteria; kingdom Bacillati; phylum Actinomycetota; class Actinomycetes; order Kitasatosporales; family Streptomycetaceae; genus Streptomyces; species Streptomyces sp. NPDC026589. The sequence goes on along the minus strand of NZ_JBEZYG010000014.1, from coordinate 249,831 downwards.
GCATCATCGGCAGGCTGGGCAGCCCGGACGAACTGGTCGCCGCGGCGGCGGAGTCGGCCGACGGCACGGTCTCGCTGCCGTCCGCCCGGACCGGGGCGGGGGGCGGCGAGCAGCAGCGGCGGACCTCGCTTCCCCGGCCCCGGGGCGGACTGCTCCGCAAGGAGCCGAGGGAGCCCAAGGAGCCGAGAAAGCCGGAGGAGCCCGCGCCGGGGGCGGGGGGCGGCCGGGCGGAGAAGGCCCTCCGGAAGCCGAAAGCCGGTTTCGGGTGGGGCGCGTCGCGCCGTGATCCCGAGGGCGGCGGCGGCAGTGCTCCGGTCGGTGCTTCCGGCCATGCGCCCGGCGGTGCTTCCGGCCATGTGCCAGGCGGTGCTTCCGACAGTGCGCCCGGCGGTGCTTCCGGCGGGGCGCCCGACCGGGCTTCGGGCGGCGCGTCCGACCGGGCTCCCGGCGGTGCTCCCGGCGGTGCTCCCGACCGCGCTTCCGGCGGCGCGTCCGGTGCGCGGTCCGCCGCCGTGCCCCGCCCGGCTGCCGCCCCCGACGACCAGGTGGCAGACGACGACGCCGTCCCCGCCCGCGCCTGGCCCGACCCCTCCGCCCCGCACATGGTCGGCCAGGACCAGCAGGGGGACGCGGACGCGACCGACTGGTGGCGCCTGGAGCCGGGCCCCTTCGACGAGGGGACCGCCATCCCCGGGTTCTTCGGCGGCATCGAGGCCCCGGAGCTCCTCGGGAGGCGGCCGAGGCCCATCGAGAAGGACGGGCAGGACGGGCAGGACGGGCAGGACGGGCAGGACGAGAAAGGCGCGGCGGACGGGAAGGCCGGAGGCAAGGGCGAGGCCGGGACCACCGCGCGCCGCCGCTCCCTGCGCCTCCTGAAGCTCCGTCGCCGCAAGGCCGCCGCGGCGGTCGCCGAGCCCGAGGCCGCCGCCTCCGGCCCCCGCGGCGGCTTCGCCCACCCGCTGCTGCTCCTGGCCGCCGTCCTGCTCGTCGCCGGTGTGGTCACCGGTTCCTGGCTGCCCCTGGCGGGCGGCTGGCTGATCGCGTACAGCTCGCGCACCCTCTCCCGTACGGAGGCGAAGTGGGCGGCGCTCGGCCTGCCGGGCGTGGTGGCGGCCGGGGCCCTCGCGTGGGTCTGGGGGCGGATGGAGGGGCGCTGGGGCGAGCCGATCCGCGAGGGCGCGATGCGGGACGTCCTGCTGGACACCTGGCCGGTGGTCGTCCGCCTCGCCGCCCTCGCCTCCGCGCTCTACCTGGTGTGGCGGGCGCGGAGGCGGGCCGGCTGAGCCGGGCGCCCACGGCGCGCTCACGGCGACGGACGGGCGGCCGGTTCGGCCGGCCCGCCCCGGCGAAACACCGGACGAGGGGCTACTTCGTCATGCTGGTCTCGAACTCCTCCAGGATCTTGCCGGCGGCCGTGTAGCCGATGCCCGCGATCCACAGCCGGTCGTCGACCTTGAAGACCTTGTCGTTCTTGGCCGCCTTCAGCCCCTTCCACAGGCCGCTGTTCATCGTCTTCGTCGTCCCGGCCTTGCCCGGGTCGCCGTACGTCGACGTGAAGATGACGTCCGCGTCCGCGAGGTCGATCTTCTCGGGCGACACGTCGTACGAGAACCCGTCCTTCGCCTTGTCCGTGATCGCGGGGCGGCCGGTGCCGATGTCGGCGAGGATCGAGCCGATGTAGTTCTGCTTGCCGTAGATGCGGATCTCGGCGCCCTCGACGAAGCGGACGAAGTTGACGTCCGTCGCGGCGGCCTTCTCCTTGCCGCCGAGCGCCTCCGTCACCTTCGCCACCTGGGTGTCGTACGTGGCGAGGACCTTCTTCGCCTCGGCCTGCTTGCCGAGCGCCTCCGCGTGTACCTGGAAGTTCTCCTTCCAGGCGCTGCCGGTCGCCTCCGTCATCACGGTCGGGGCGATCTTGCTGAGCTCCTCGTAGCGCTCCCCGTCGCGGACCTTGCTGGTGAGGATCAGGTCCGGCTTGAGCGCGGCGACGGACTCCAGGTTCGCGTTGGCGATCTCGCCGACCGGGGTGATGTCCTTCGTCTCGCTCGCGGGGAGGTAGGAGGGGAAGGCGTCCTCGGACGCCGAGTGCGTCGCGCCGACCGGCCGGACGCCGAGGGTGATCGCGGAGTCCAGCTCGCCGGAGTCCAGGACGACGACCCGCTTCGGCGAAGCGGGGACGTCGACGTCCCCGTTCGCGGTGGAGACGGTGCGCGTCTTCGCCGGGGAGTCGGAGGAGGAGTCCGCCGCCGGGTCGGAGGAGCCGCACCCGGCGAGGGTGAGCGCGGCGGTCACGGCGAGGGAGCCGGCGACGAGGGTGCGGCGGCGGTCGCGGAGGAGGGGAGTCATGTCACAGACCTTTCTGGGAGGGGGAGACCACCGGGGACGGGGTCCAGGGGGCACTCGGGACGACGAGCGGCGAACCCGTCACCGGGTCCGGGACGATCACCGCCTCCAGGCCGAAAACCTCGGCGACGAGCTCGGCGGTGACGACGTCCCCGGGCCGGCCCTCGGCGACGATCCGGCCCTCTTTCATGGCGACCAGGCGGTCCGCGTACCGGGCGGCCTGGTTGAGGTCATGGAGGACGGTGACGACCGTGCGGCCCCGGGTTCCGTCGGCGGCGGGAGAAGCCAACTGGCGCACCAGGTCGAGGACCTCCACCTGGTGCGCGATGTCGAGGTACGTCGTCGGCTCGTCGAGCAGCAGCAGGTCCGTCTCCTGGGCCAGCGCCATCGCGATCCACACCCGCTGGCGCTGCCCGCCCGACAGCTCGTCCACCGACCGGTCGGCCAGCGCCGTGACGTCGGTACGGGCCATCGCGTCGGTCACCGCCCGCTCGTCCTCGTCCGACCACTGCTGCCACCAGCTCTGGTGCGGCTGACGGCCCCGCGCGACCAGGTCGGAGACGGTGATCGCCTCGGGAGCGACCGGGGTCTGCGGGAGCAGCCCGATGGACCGGGCGATCTGCTTCGTGGGGAGCCGCGCCAGCTCCGTACCGTCCAGCAGGACCGCCCCGCCGCGCGGCTTCAGCAGCCGGCCGAGCGCCCGCAGGGTGGTCGACTTGCCGCAGGCGTTCGGGCCGACGATGACGGTGACCTGCCCATCGGGCACGGTGAGGTCCAGTTCGTGGACCACGGTGCGGTCCTCGTACGCGAGGGTCAGGGAGCGCGCGGCGAGCCTGCCGGTCCGCTGCGCCGTGTCGTTCGTCGGGCTCGGGCTCGGGCTCGGACTCATGCGGTGCCTCCACTGCGGCCGCGGTGACCGCGGATGATCAGCCAGATCAGGTACGGGGCGCCGACCGCCGCCGTGAGGACGCCCACGGGCAGTTCGGTGGGCGCGAACAGCTTGCGGGCGAGCAGGTCGCCGAGGACGACGATCACCGCGCCCAGCAGCGCCGAGGACAGCAGCGGGATCTGCGCGGTCCGGGTCAGCCGGCGGGCGACCTGCGGGGCGAGCAGCGCCACGAAGTCCACCGGGCCCGCCGTGCCCGTCGCCACGGACGCCAGGACCACACCGAGCGCGACGAGTCCCAGCCGTACGCGCCCCAGGCGCACGCCCAGCGCGACGGCGGTGTCGTCGTCCATCGCGACGGTGCGCTGCGCGCGGGCCGCCCAGGCGATGGCGGGCAGCAGGATCAGCAGCGTCCAGCCGATCGGGGCGGCCTCCGACCAGCCGCGCCCGTTCAGCGAACCGGTCATCCATATCTGCGCCTGCTGGGCGACCAGGTAGTCACCCTTGGTCAGGAACAGCTGGGTCACCGACCGCAGCGCGATGGCGAAGCCGATGCCGATGAGGACGAAGCGGGTGGCGTGCAGGCCGCCGCGCCACGCGAAGACGTACACGAGGGCCGCCGCCGCGATGCCGCCGACGACGGAGAGGTAGGGCAGGACGGTGTACGAGGTGATGCCGAAGGTCATCGCGCCGACCGTGAGCGCGCTGGCGCCCTGGCTGATGCCGATGATGTCGGGGCTGGCCAGCGGGTTGCGGGCCACCGTCTGGATCAGCGCCCCGGCGATCCCGAACGCGGCGCCCACCAGCAGCCCGACGACCATGCGCGGCAGCCGCAGCGTGCCCACGACCAGTTCGGCCGACGACGGCTGCCCGAGGATCACCTTCACGACCTCGCCGGGTGCGACGAAGCTCTCGCCGACGCAGAGGTAGACGACGCAGACGGCGGCCAGGAACACGGCGAGGGCGGCCGCGACGACGGACGCCCGCCGGTGCAGCAGGAACCGGCCGCGCGGACCGGCCTTCACGACGGAGTAGCCGGCGGGCCGGACCCGTACGGCCTTCACGGGCGCGGTCACGGCCGTCGAGGTCTCGCTCATGCGGGCACTCATGCGGGCACCGCCTTCCGGCGTACGAGGGCGACCAGGAACGGCACCCCGATCAGGGCCGTCATCACGCCCGCCGGGACCTCGCTCGGCGGGAACACGATCCGGCCGACGACGTCCGAGACCAGCAGCATCACGGGCCCGATCAGCGCCGCCATGGGCAGCACCCAGCGGTGGTCGTTGCCGACGATCGCGCGGGCGATGTGCGGGACGGCGAGACCGATGAACGCGATCGGCCCGGCGGCGGCGACCCCGACCCCGGTCAGCACGGTCGCCCCGACACCGCCGACGATCCGCACCGCGGCGACGTTCTGCCCGAGCCCCTTCGCCACGTCCTCGCCGAGCGCGAGCGCGTCCAGGCCGCGGGCGACGGAGAGCACGAGGACCGCCCCGACGAGGAGGAACGGCCACACCTGCTGGACGACGTCCGCCTCCCGTCCCGCGATCGAGCCGACCTGCCAGAAGCGGAACTCGTCCAGCGCGGCGGCGTTCGTCGTGAGGATCCCCACCGTCACCGAAACCAGCAGCGCGTTGATCGCCGCACCGCCGAGCGCGAGCTTCACCGGGGTCGCGCCGCCGCGTCCGCTGGAGGCGATGGCGTACACGGCGACCGAGGCGAGCGCCGCGCCCGCGAAGGCGAACCACACATACCCGGTGAGCGTGTGGACCCCCGCGAACGCGATGGCCGTCACCACCGCGACCGAAGCGCCCTGGCTGATGCCGAGGATGCCGGGGTCGGCGATGGGGTTACGGGTGATGCCCTGGAGCACCGTGCCCGCGAGGGCCAGCGCCGCGCCGACCATCAGCCCGATGAGCGTGCGCGGCACCCGCATCGTGCGGATCACCTCGGCGGCGTCGGAGTGCCCGCCGTGCAGCAGGACGTCGAACACCTCGCCCGGAGGAATGGACCGCGCCCCCACGGCGAGGCTCAGCAGGACCGCCAGCAGCAGCGCGAGCACGGCCCCGGCGGTCGAGGCGGCACGTCGGGAGAGGCGGGGTGCACGGGGTGGCGCGGCGGTCCGCACGGGCGCTGACGCTGACATTTCACCCAATCGGGACGGACGCGGACGTGACGGAACGGAGGGGACGCCGGGGCGCGGGGCCAGGACGGTAAGGCTTGGCTAAGTGCGCGTCTCAGTCTAAGCGGCCGGATTCCGGCACCGACGGGGGCTTCGGAACAGCCTCCGGCCGGTCGGCACAATGGCACGCATGACTTCCACGGATCAGAACACTCCCCAGCACCCGCTTGAGCACTCCCCCGCGCCCTCCCCCCGGCGCCCTCTGACGGTCGGCTTCGACCTCGACCTGACGCTTGTCGACTCCCGGCCGGGTATCGCCGCTGCCTTCCGGGCCCTCTCCGCGGAGACGGGGGTGGAGATCGACGTCGACCGGGTGGTGAGCCGGATCGGCCCGCCGCTGGAGACGGAGATGGCGCACTGGTTCCCGGCCGCCGAGGTGGTCGCCGCCGCCGACCGCTACCGGGCCATCTACCCGGACCACGGGATAGCCCCGAGCACGGCCCTCGCCGGGGCGCGGGAGTCGGTGGCGGCGGTCCAGGCGCTCGGTGGCCGGGCGATCGTCGTCACGGCGAAGTACGAGCCGAACGCGAAGCTGCACCTGGCCCACCTCGGCATCGAGCCGGACACGGTGATCGGCTCACTGTGGGCGGAGGCCAAGGGGGAGGCGCTGCGCGAGCACGGCGCGCAGGTGTACGTCGGCGACCACACCGGCGACGTACGGGGGGCCCGGGTCGCCGGAGCGCTGTCGGTCGCGGTGACGACGGGCCCGTGCGACGCGGCGGAGCTGCGGACGGCGGGCGCGGACGTGGTGCTGGAGGACCTGACGGGCTTCCCGGCCTGGCTGGCCGCCTTCGAGGCGGCCCGGGCGGCGTGACGCGGCCCGGGCGGCGTGGCGGGGAGGGGCGTCAGGCGCGGTTCGCGGCCCGCTTCGGAGAGTTGGACCAGGCCGAGCGCACGACGCCCGCCCCGGCGATCAGGAACCCGACGCCCATCAGCATGCAGACCGCGTACGCGACCGGAGGGAACGGGTCCGTGCCCAGGAACAAGGGGGCCACAGTGACCAGAGTGGCCAGTGCGCCGACGAAGAAGACGATCGCGCCGACCTGAACGAGCCGGTCACCTGCGCCTGAAGGAGTAGTACTCACGCGACCAGGGTAGTTCCCAGCCCGGAGGAACTCTCCGGCGACGTCTTGTCACCGGCCCTAGGCCCATTAGCCTGGGACCGGGCGGGTCACGGTGACCCGCTGTACTGCTATCCGGAGCCGTTTTCCCTGGGGACCGGCTCTTCCGCACACCGACGAGTACGAGGACGAGGACAGACGTGCCCACCGGCAAGGTCAAGTGGTTCAACCCCGAGAAGGGCTTCGGCTTTCTCTCCCGCGACGACGGCGGCGACGTCTTCGTCCACTCGTCGGTTCTCCCTGCCGGAGTCGACGCCCTCAAGCCCGGCCAGCGCGTGGAGTTCGGCGTGGTCGCGGGCCAGCGCGGCGACCAGGCCCTTTCCGTGGTGGTCCTCGACCCCACCCCGTCCGTCGCGGCCGCGCAGCGCCGCAAGCCGGACGAGCTGGCGTCGATCGTGCAGGACCTGACGACGGTCCTGGAGAACATCACGCCGCAGCTGGAGCGGGGCCGCTACCCCGACAAGGCCTCCGGCGCGAAGATCGCGGGCCTGCTGAGGGCGGTCGCCGACCAGCTCGACGTGTAGCGGACGCACCCCGCCGAGGCGCTGTCGTAGCGCGGCCCCTGCCGGGTCAGGCCTGGCTCTCCGCGAAGAGCCGGGTGGACCTGCCCAGGGCCGCGCGCACAGCGCCCGAGCGGGTCAGCGGAGCGCGGGCGACGTTCGGGGACCGTGAGGTGCCCTTCCGGTCCGCTCAGGGGAACGCGAGCGCGTCCGGGCCCAGCGGCGGTACGAGTCCCTCGGCCGCCGCGCGGGTCAGCAGGCCGCGGATCGCCGCGTAGCCGTCCTCGCCGAGGTCGGCGGTGAACTCGTTGACGTACAGCCCGATGTGCTGGTCCGCCACCGCCGGGTCCATCTCCTGGGCGTGCTCCAGGACGTAGGGCCGGGAGACCTCCGGGTGGTCCCAGGCGAGCCGGACCGAGCTGCGGATCGTGTCGGCCAGGCGGCGCAGGGTCTCCGCGCCGAGCGAGCGCTTGGCGATGATCGCGCCCAGGGGGATCGGGAGGCCCGTGGTGTCCTCCCAGTGGCGCCCCATGTCGGCGAGGTTGTGCAGACCGAAGTTCCGGTACGTGAAGCGGGCCTCGTGGATGACCAGGCCGGCGTCGACCTTGCCGTCCCGCACGGCGGGCATGATCTCGTCGAACGGCATCACGACGACCTCGCCGACGCCGCCCGGCACCATCTCCGCCGCCCAGAGCCGGAACAGCAGGTACGCCGTCGAGCGCTCGCTCGGCACGGCGACGGTCCGGCCGGTCAGGTCGAGGCCCAGCTCCTTGGTGAGGACCAGCGGACCGCAGCCCCGGCCCAGCGCCCCGCCGCACGGCAGCAGCGCGTAGTCGTCGAGCACCCACGGCAGCACGGCGTAGGACACCTTCAGGACGTCCAGTTCACCGCGCTCGGCCATGCCGTTGGTGATGTCGATGTCCGCGAAGGTCACGGCCGGCACGGGCGCGCCGGGGACCCTGCCGTGCGCCCAGGCGTCGAAGACGAAGGTGTCGTTGGGGCAGGGGGAGAAGGCGATCTCGATCGGGTCCGGGTTCGCTTCAGCTTCAGTGGTCATGCCGGTGCCAACCTTCCAGTACGGCTGCGGTTTTTCCGAACGCGTCCGTGAGCGCCGCCAGCGCGTCGCCGATGCGCCAGGCGTCCCGGTCGCGGGGGCCCACGGCGTTCGACACCGCCCGCAGCTCCAGCACCGGCACATCGGCCCGGGCGGCGGCCTCCGCGACCCCGAAGCCCTCCATCGCCTCGGCCAGCGCCCCCGGGTGCGCGGCGAGCAGGTCCCCGGCGCGCTCGGCGGTGCCGGTCACGGTGGAGACGGTGAGGACGGGTCCGGCGGCGGCGCCCGCGGCGGCCGCCACCTCCCGTACGAGCGTGGGCGGGGCGGTGAAGCGGTCCCGGCCGAAGCCGAGCGCGGTGACCGGCAGGAAGCCGTCGGGGGTGTCGGCGCCCAGGTCGGCGGCGACGATGTCGCTCGCCACGACCAGCGAGCCGAGCGGCGTCAGCGGGGTGAACGCCCCGCCGATCCCGGCCGAGACGACCAGTCCGTACGGCGTGGACGCCGACGCGGAGGCCGCCGCCAGGGCGAAGGCGGTGGCCGCGGCGGCGGCGGCCGGGCCCGCACCGCCCGCCAGGACGTCGAACGCCCCGGCGCGGTGCAGCTCGCCCCCCGGCAGCGCCACGATGTCCGGCGCGCCCCCGAACGCACGCGTGACCGCGTCCCGTTCCACCGGGACAGCGGTCACGACCAGCACACGCACGGATACAGCCTCAGGGTCGAGGACGGGGGAGGGGCGCTCTCGGTCGAGCGGGTCAGTCCTTCTTGAGCTCGAACTGCCAGATGCCCGTGAGCTTCTTGCCCTTGGTCTCCACGATGGAGATGTTCGTCTTCTCGGACGGCTGGCCCGTCTGGCTGGCGAAGAAGGCGCTGCCGGGGATCGTCCGGTAGGTCTTCTCGTACGGCTCCTGCTCGGCCTGCTGGCCGTTGATGAAGAGCGTCCAGCCGTTCTCGGCGATCTCGGGGTCGACGCCGAAGCGGACCTTGTCGTCCATGGAGACCGTGAGGGACTTCTCGGCCTTCTTGTTCAGGCAGCCCTGGATCAGGGACTCCTTGATCGCCTCGCCGTCGTTGTAGCAGGCGGCCTCGGTGTTCACCGAGTCACTGCCGACCGTCACGGTGGCGAGCGGCGTCGGCTTGTCGCAGGCGGACAGGACAAGGAGTCCCGCGGACACGGCACCAAGAGCGACGCCGATTCGGCGGCCCTTACCGGAGAAGAACGCAACGGTCATGGGCCGAAGGCTATCGGTCGCCTCGGCTCATGCCACGCGGGGGTGCGGCGTGCCGCGCCGTGCGGACCCGAGGAGGCCCCGTACGGACGTGGCCGCGCCGAGCGCGAGAATGCCCGCGGCGACCGACATGCCGAGCACCGCGTTGAGCGGCAGGGCGATGCCGATGGCGCCGCCGACCACCCACGCCATCTGGAGCAACGTCTCGGACCGGGCGAACGCGGAGGTGCGGACCTCCTCGGGCACGTCCCGCTGGATCATCGCGTCGAGCGACAGCTTGGACAGGGCCTGGGTGAAGCCGGCGACCGCGCCGAGCGCGGCGACCAGCACGGTGGAGAAGAAGACCGCGGTCAGGACCGCCACGCCCAGCGCGAGCCCCAGCACCGTCGCGATGATCACCTCGGGGCCGCGGGCCCGCAGCCAGGAGCCCACCGCCGTACCGCAGGCGTTGCCGACGCCCGCCGCCACGCCGACGATGCCGAGCGAGACCGCCGCGCTCTGCCCGGCCAGCGGGTGCTCGCGCAGCAGGAACGCCAGGAAGAAGATGAGGAAGCCGGAGAGGGCCCGGTGCGCGGCGTTGGCCTGGAGCCCGTGCAGGACGGACCCGCCGACGGACCGCAGACCCGGTGGCCGCTCCTTGGCCGGCTTCTCCCCGTTGCCGCGCCCGCGGAGGCCCGCCCGGGTGCCGCCCTTGCCGGGGGTGGGACGCGGGGTGGCTTCCTCGTGGTGCGGGACGATCAGCCGCGCCCGGCGCTCGCCCTTCGCGGAGTCGACCTTGGGCGGCAGGGTGAAGGCGAGGAACGTGCCCGCGACGAAGATCGCGCAGGCGCCGTAGAGCGGCCACGGTGAGCCGATGGTCTGGAGGCCCGCCCCGATCGGGGCCGCCACCCCGGTGGCCAGCAGCCCCGCCAGGGTGACCCGGGAATTGGCCTTCACCAGGGAGAACTTCGGTGGCAGCAGCCGTGGCACGACCGCGCTGCGCACCACGCCGTACGCCTTCGACGAGACCAGGACGCCCAGCGCGGCCGGATACAGCTCCAGACCCCCCGTGGCGACCGCGCCCGACATGGTGATCGCCAGCAGCGCCCGGGCCAGCATCGCGCCCGCCATCGCGGCGCGACGGCCGTGCGGCAGCCGGTCCAGGAGCGGGCCGATCACCGGGGCGAGGAGAGTAAAGGGGGCCATGGTGATGGCGAGGTAGAGGGCCACCCTGCCCCGCGCCTCGTCCGTGGGCACCGAGAAGAAGACGGTGGAGGCGAGCGCGACCGTGATCATGACGTCGCCCGCGCCGTTCACCGCGTGCAGTTCGATCAGTTTTCCGAGGCCGGATTCCCCCGCGCCGTGGGCGTGCGTCGCCTTGCGGATACCGCGCGCCGTGCCGGTGAACGGGGCGCGCAGGGCATGGCCCGTCGCCCGCCCCGCCCTGCGGAGCGGGCCGGGACCGTCGTGCGACCTGGCGGCAGTCACCCCGTCATAGTGCCCCAACCCCGGCCGGTATGAACGGCGATCGGCCGCGGACGCGCGTGTGACGTCCTGTCGGACGAGCGCGCCGGGACCGACCGGGGCCCTGCCGCCACCCGCGTCCGAACGGCATCGGCGGGCCCGCCGACGGGAACGGATACGGCACGTTTGGGGCGGGCAGGTGGGCGCAGCGCGGCGGAGAGGGTAGCGTGCGTAACGCGCCACCGGCGGTTGTTCTTGGCCGCGCGCCTCTCGGCGATCCCGCAGAATGGGTGGCAGAAGGCGCGCCCGAGGCAGGCACAACGGGTGTGGACGTCGACGCGGCCCTCAGGTCCGCTCCGCCCGCACTTGTCTGGCCGAAACGGCAATCGTGCGGCAGCCGGCGCGCTCGTGAGACTGGCGTATGGAGAGAAGCGAAGACCTGTGAGTGCTGCGACGACGACGCGAAGCCGTACGGCCCGGACCCCCGTTCCCGACCGCCTGTGCGCCGAGGCGGTGGACCTCGCGCGCGCGGCCGCGGAGGAGGCCGCCGCGCCCGGTGTGGTCGGTGAGCACATCGGCGTGGTCTCCGAGGGAGACCGGGTCGTCACCCACTACTTCGAGGCCAAGGAGCCCGGGTACCGGGGCTGGCGCTGGGCGGTGACGGTGGCGCGGGCCTCCCGCGCGAAGAACGTCACCCTGGACGAAACGGTGCTGCTGCCGGGGGACGACGCCCTCCTGGCGCCGGAGTGGGTGCCGTGGAGCGAGCGGCTGCGCCCCGGCGACATGGGCCCCGGCGACCTGCTGCCCACCGAGGCGGAGGACCTGCGCCTGGAGCCGGGCTGGACCGGTGAGGACGAGCCGCCGCCGAACTCCGTGGTCTCCCGTGAGCTGGCGGAGCTGGTCGACGCGGAGGACGCCGAGCTGACGGACCGGCCGGTGGCCGCCACCAGCCGCGGGTCCATCGCCGCGGTCGCCGACGAGCTCGGTACGCGCCGGGCGCGGGTGCTGTCCCGGTACGGGCTGTACGCGGCGGCCGACCGCTGGGACGAGGAGTTCGGCCCGAAGACGCCGATGGCCCAGGCGGCCCCGGCGACGTGCGTCAGCTGTGCGTTCCTGATCCCGATGGCGGGCTCCCTGAAGCAGGCCTTCGGGGTGTGCGCGAACGAGTTCGGCCCGGCGGACGGGCATGTGGTGTCGCTGGCGTACGGCTGCGGCGGGCACTCGGAGGCCGCGGTGATGCCGACGCCGCCGAAGCCGGCGCCGCACGCGCTGGACACGATGCGGGTGGACGCGTACTCGCTGCGGCCGGAGCGCGGTGGGGGCTCCGTGCCGGCCGAGACGGACGGGGCGTCGGAGGACCTGGGTCACTCCTGACGCTCCTGCCCGCTGAGGGGTCCGGGCTTGCGGTGCGCCCTTGCAGCCCGTCCGGCGTTTGAGGACGGAACCGTTGCTGTGGGGTGGGGTGCCCATTCCAGCCCGTCCGGCGTTTGAGGACGGAACCGGCGCTGTGGTGGCGGGTGTCGCTGCGGGGTACCGGGCCCCAGGGACCCTTCGCTGTGCCCGCCCACCCGAGCAAGGGTTCCGTCCTCAAACGCCGGACGGGCTGGGAATGCCGGGCTTGCCGGTCACCGTGAGGGCCGGGCGGGCCGGGATGGCCGGGCTTGCCGGTACGGCGGAGGCGGCGCGCGCGGTACCTTCGGGCGCACACTGGGCCGCACAGGCATACGCGGTCCCCACCCAGCGGAGGAGTCGAGAGCGTGAGCATGAAGGCGACCGAGGGGGCCGATCCGTTCGGGACGGCACGGCTGCGGCGCGGCGTGCTCGACGCGTGGGGGGCCGGGCCCGCCCGGTTCCGGGAGGACGCCAACGCCGAGGAGGACCTCGCGCTCGGCGGCTACCGTGACCGCCTCGTCGTCGAGCTGGCCCAGAACGCCGCCGACGCCGCCGCCCGCGCCCGCGTCCCCGGCAGGCTCCGTCTCACCCTGCACCCCGCCGCCCCCGGCGACCCGGACGACCGCTGCGTGCTGGCCGCCGCCAACACCGGCGCGCCGCTCGACGCCACCGGTGTGGAGTCCCTGAGCACCCTGCGGGCCTCCGCCAAGCGCGAGGGGCACGAGTCCTCCGTCGGCCGCTTCGGCGTCGGGTTCGCCGCCGTCCTCGCGGTCAGCGACGAGCCCGCCGTGCTCGGCCGGCACGGCGGCGTCCGCTGGTCCCTGGCGGAGGCCCGCGAGCTGGCCCGGGGGGCGGCCGTCGGAAGCCCCGGCCTCGGCGACGAACTGCGCCGCCGCGACGGACACGTACCGCTGCTGCGCCTGCCGCTGCCCGCCGAGGGCTCCGCGCCCGACGGGTACGACACCGTCGTCGTGCTGCCGCTGCGCGACGGCACCGCCGAGGACCTGGTGGCCCGGCTGCTGGCCGCAGTGGACGACGCGCTGCTGCTCACCCTGCCCGGCCTGGACGAGGTCGTCATCGAGACCCCGGACGGGACGCGGACCCTCAGCCGTTCGGCCCACGGCCCGTACACGCACATCGACGACTCCGCGCACGGCCTGGGCCGCTGGCGCACCGTGCTCCACCACGGGCCCATCGAGCCCGCCCTGCTCGCCGACCGCCCGGTCGAGGAGCGGCTGCGCCCGCACTGGTCGGTGACCTGGGCGGTGCCGGTCGACGAGGCGGGCGCCCCGCTCCACCCCCGTACCGCACCCGTCGTGCACGCCCCGACGCCCACCGACGAGCCGCTCGGCATCCCCGCCCTGCTCATCGCCTCCCTCCCGCTGGACACCGCCCGCAGGCACCCCGCGCCGGGGCCACTGACCGACTTCCTGGTGGAGCGGGCGGCCGACGCGTACGCGGAGCTGCTGGGCTCCTGGCGGCCCGTGTCGACCGGGACCATCGACCTGGTGCCGGGGCCGCTGGGCAAGGGCGGCCTGGACGGGGCCCTGCGCGGGGCGATCCTGGCCCGGCTGCCCCGGGTCGCGTTCCTGGAGCCCGCCGCACCCCGGGACCCCGAGGCCGAGCAGGGCTGGGCGGACGACTGGGACCGGGACCAGGACCGGGACCGTACGGAGAGCGCCGCCGACACCTCCGCCCTGCGGCCCGTGGAGGCGGAGGTCGTCGAGGGCGTCGGGGCCGAGACCGTACGGGTGCTCGCCGAGGTGCTGCCCTGTCTGCTGCCCGCGGGCCTGGAGCGGCGCCCCGAGCTGCGCACCCTGGGTGTCGCCCGCGTCCCCCTGACCGAGGCCATCGACCGCCTCGCCGGTCTGGAGCGCGACCCCGCCTGGTGGCACCGGCTCTACGACAGCCTCGCGGGCACCGACCCCGACCGGCTCACCGGCCTCCCCGTTCCCCTCGCGGGCGACCCGGACGACGGGCGGGCGGGCCGTCCGCCGCGCACCACGATCGGACCCCGGCAGGTCCTGCTGCCGCTGCCGGACGCGCTCACCGGCCCCGTCCTCGCCCGGCTCTCCCGCCTGGGTCTCAAGGTCGCCCACCCGGACGCCGCGCACCCGCTGCTGGAGAAGCTCGGGGCCCTGCCCGCCACGCCCCGCTCCGTGCTGAGGACTCCTCAGGTGCGGGCGGCCGTCGCCGGTTCGCTGGACGCGGGGGAGATCTGGGACGAGGACGCGCTCGGCGGCGAGGAGCTGGCCGAGACCGTGCTCACCCTGGTCCGGGACGCCGAGCTGGCCCCCGGCGACGAGCCCTGGCTCGGCGCGCTCGCCCTCCCCGACGAGGACGGCGAGCTGTCCCCGGCGGGTGAACTCGTCCTCCCCGGCAGCCCGTTCGCGCAGGTCATGCGCGAGGGTGAACTCGCCCTCGCCGACCAGGAGCTGGCCGACCGCTGGGGTGAAGGCCCGCTCACCGCCTGCGGGGTGCTCGCCACCTTCGCCCTCGTGCGAGCCACCGATGTCGTCCTGGACCCGGACGAACTGGAGCCCCGCGACAGCGACTTCGCCGAACCCGACGACGCCGGGCTGCTGGACGCCGTCGACGTGTGGTGCGAGGACCTCCTCGATCAGCTGCCCGAGACGCCGGTGCCGCCCGTCGCCACCGAGATCGTCGCCGTACGGGATCTGGACCTGGTCGACGACGACGCCTGGCCGCAGGCGCTCGCGATGCTGGCGAAGCCGCCGCTGCGCGACGCGCTGACACAGCCGGTGCGGGTGCTGCTCCCGGACGGCACGACGCAGTCCGTGCGCCCGTACACCGCGTGGTGGCTGCGGGACCACCCCGTGCTGGACGGCCGCCGCCCAGCAGGACTGCGCGCGGCGGGCGGCGACCCCCGGCTGGCCGGGCTCTACGACGCGGTGGACGCGACCGGCTTCGACGACGCCCAGGTGCTGCGGGCCCTCGGGGTGCGCACCTCGGTCGCGGCCCTGCTGGACGAGCCGGGCGGCGCGGCGGAACTGCTGGGCCGGCTCGCCGACGAGGACCGCCCCGTCACCCCCGTACAACTGCACGCGCTCTACACGGCGCTCGCCGAACTGGACCCGGACCAGGTGACGTTGCCGGACGAGCTGCGCGCGGTGGTGGACGGGGACGTGGCCGTGGTCGACGCGGCGGACGCCGTGATCGCGGACGCCCCCGATGTGCTGCCGCTGACGGAGGGCCTGCCGCTGCTGCCCGTAGCACCTTCCCGGGCCGCCGAGTTGGCCGAGCTGCTCCAGGTGCGGCGGCTCGGCGAGACGATCGAGGCGGGCGTGACGAGCGAGGGCGAGGAGCACCGCGTACCGGAGCCGGTCCGCGTGCTGCTCGGACCCGGGACCCCGGACACGTACGTCGAACACCCCGAACTCCGCGCGGGCGGCGTCGAACTGGACTGGCGCCGCACCCCGGACGGGACCGTCCACGCCGCGACCCTGGAGGGTGTGGCGGCCGGCCTGGCCTGGGCGGCCGGTCAGTGGCCCCGCCGCTTCGAGGTCGCGGCCCTGCTGGAGGACCCGTCCCGGACGGAGGAGCTGGCCCGGGACCGCTGGTTCGACTGAGGCGGATGCCGGGCGCTGTCCGCGTCCGGCGGTCAGGGCCCGGGTGGGCGCGCACCGAAGTGTCTTCACGAGAAACGCATATGCGTGTACAACCCTTCACGGGTGAGGCCGGTCTGATCAGACGAGTCACGGATTGCCGTCCGTAAGCAATCACCTCATGACCGTTCGGACCGGCCGCCAGGATCACCCTGGGCAAGGCCCTTTCTCCACGGGGAACACATGCGTATGCGTACATCTGCCGGCGTTGTCGTCGCCGGTGCTCTGGCCGTCTCCGCCCTCGCCGTCCCGGCCGCTCAGGCCGGCGGCGGTTCGGGTGACACCGCCATCACGAAGGTGACGGTCAACGGCGGCGCGGCTGTCGTCGTCGGCACGTCCGCCGCCAAGAAGTTCTCGGTCACTCTCACGGCCAAGGACGACTCGGGCATCAGTGACGCGGACGTCACTCTCTTCGGCCCCTCGTTCGGCATGCTGTCCCCGTCCAGCACCAGTTGCTCGGGCAACACGTGCACCGCCAAGTTCGTCGTCGACCCGAAGGTGGACCTCGCGTACAACAACGAGGTGGCCGGCACCTGGTACGTCGACGCCTGGGTGGACGCCAACGACGGCGACTACGTGTGGACGGAGAAGGTCAAGTCGTTCAAGTTCCAGCGTGCGTCAAAGCTCACGGTGAACGCCTCGCCGGAGCCGGTGAAGAAGGGCAAGACCGTCACCGTCACCGGGAAGCTCACGCGCGCCAACTGGGACACGTTTAAGTACCACGGGTATGCCAAGCAGTCCGTGAAGCTCCAGTTCAAGAAGAAGGGCGCCAAGAGCTACACGACCGTCAAGACGATCAAGAGCAGCGCGACCGGCGGTCTGAAGACCACGGTGAAGGCGTCCAAGGACGGCCACTGGCGCTACAGCTTCGCCGGGACGTCCACCACCCCGGCCGTCTCGGCCGGCGGTGACTACCTCGACGTCAAGTAGCGACCGGCGCGGGGCGCTCCCGGAGCGCAGGGCCTCGGGAGTACTTCGCCTCGACCTGCTTCACAGAAAAGTCACAGGTCCGCACAACCGTTCACCCTGTTCGCCTGTCTGTTCCTGTGAGCCAAGAGGCTCACAGGAACAGATGGGCCCTGCCGGGCTGACGACACAAGCGCGCCCCGGGGCCCCTTCTCCACTTGGGGACACATGCGTATTCGTGCCACCGTGGCCGCCGTCACCGGCGCCCTGGCCCTTTCCGCTCTCGCAGTACCGGCCGTCCAGGCCGACGAGAAGCCCGACGCCGGTCTGAGCGTGCCGTCCGGCGCCGAAGTCTTCGCCTCCGAGTCCGGCGCGCCCGCCGCCAAGGCCCGCGCCGCCCGTGCGGCCGAGACACCCGTCATCAAGAAGGTCGTCGTCAACGGCGGCAAGGACATCGTGGTCGGCACGAAGTCCAAGAAGAAGTTCACCGTCGCGATCACGGCCTCGTCGCCTTCCGGCATCGCCGACGCGTTCGCCTACCTGTGGCATGGTCACATCGACGAGGTCGACGGTTTCCTCGCTCCCACCCAGGAGTTCGGCAGCTGCAAGGTCTCGGCCGACCCGACCACCTCCACCTGCACCGTCTCGATCACGGTCGACCCGCGATCCGACGACCTCTACACGAGCAGCCTCGCCGGCACCTGGAAGGTCGGCGCCGGAGCGCTCGCGGCCACCGGCAGCGACCAGGACTTCATCTGGAACGACACCCAGGCGAAGACCCGCGTCCAGCGATTCTCCAAGCTGACCGTCAACGCCTCCCCGGAGCCCGTGAAGAAGGGCAAGACCATCACGGTCACCGGCAAGCTCACGCGCGCCAACTGGGACACCAACACGTACAAGGGCTACACCAAGCAGCCCGTGAAGCTCCAGTTCAAGAAGAAGGGCGCCAAGAGCTACACGACGGTCAAGACCGTCAAGACGAGCTCGACCGGCACCCTGAAGACCACCGTCAAGGCCTCGGCCGACGGCACCTGGCGTTACAGCTTCGCCGGTACGTCCACCACCCCGGCCGTCTCGGCCAAGGGCGACTTCCTCGACGTGAAGTAGTCCGGACAGCCGGAAGCCCCCGGGAGGACAACGGTCCTCCCGGGGGCTTCCGGCTGTCCGCGCCCGCATCTACATCCCGAAGCGCCGCCCCACCCAGCGCCAGACGAACTCCAGCAGGGCGGCCGCCGCCACCGCGATGCCGACCGCCGTCCACGGCATGGTCGTGCCGACCAGCTTCAGCGCGAAGAAGTCCTGGAGCCACGGCACCACGAGCACGATCAGGAAGCCGAGTCCCATCGTCGCCACCAGGCCGACGCGCCACCAGGTGTACGGGCGGGCGATGATCGCCAGCACCCACATCGCGACCAGGAACAAGGTCAGCGTCGCCGCGCTCGTCTCGGCCGCCAGCGCGCCCTCGCCGCTGTAGTGGTGCCGCGCCACCAGGTACGTCGTGAAGGTGGCCGCCGCCGCGATGACGCCCGAGGGGATCGCGTACCGCATGACCCGGCGTACGAAGTGGGGCTGGGCCCGTTCCTTGTTCGGCGCGAGCGCCAGGAAGAACGCGGGGACGCCGATGGTCAGCGTGGCCAGCAGCGTCAGGTGCCTCGGCAGGAACGGGTACTCCACCTGGGTGCAGACCACCAGGATCGCCAGCAGCACCGAGTAGACCGTCTTGGTGAGGAAGAGGGTCGCGACGCGGGTGATGTTGCCGATCACCCGGCGGCCCTCGGCGACCACCGAGGGCAGCGTCGCGAAGCTGTTGTTCAGCAGCACGATCTGCGCCACCGCACGCGTCGCCTCCGAGCCCGAGCCCATCGAGACGCCGATGTCGGCGTCCTTGAGGGCGAGGACGTCGTTCACGCCGTCACCCGTCATGGCGACCGTGTGGCCGCGCGACTGGAGGGCGGCCACCATGTCCCGTTTCTGCTGCGGGGTGACCCGGCCGAAGACCGCGTTCTGTTCCATGGCCGTGGCCATCTCGTCCGGATCGGTGGGCAGCCTGCGGGCGTCCAGCGTGTTCTCCGCGCCCGCGAGGCCCAGCTTCCCGGCGACCGCGCCGACCGAGACCGCGTTGTCGCCGGAGATGACCTTGGTCGCCACGTTCTGGTCGGCGAAGTAGGCGAGCGTGTCGCCCGCGTCCGGCCGCAGCCGCTGCTCCAGGACGACCAGGGCGGTGGGGGCGGCTCCGGCCGCCGCGCCGGGCGCGCTCAGCCCGCCCTCGGCGCGGGCCAGCAGCAGCACCCGCAGGCCCTGCTCGTTGAGGTGCTCGATCTCCGTGAGGGTCGCGTCGCCCTCGGACAGCAGGACGTCGGGGGCGCCGAGCAGCCACGCGGAGGCCGTTCCGTCGGCCTCGGCGAACGCCGCGCCGCTGTACTTGCGCGCGGAGGAGAACGGCATCGCGTCGGTGACCGTCCAGCTCTCCACGTCGCCGCCGGCGGCCGGATGCGCCTCGTCGTCGCCATGGCCCGCCGGGTACGCGTCGATGATGGCCCGGAGGCTGGCGTTGGGCCGCGGGTCCGAGGAGCCGAACGCCCGCAGCACCCGCGTCACGTACGCCTCGTCGCTCCCGTTGAGCGGCCGGACCTCCGTGACGTCCATGCCGCCCTCGGTGAGGGTCCCCGTCTTGTCCAGGCAGACCACGTCGACCCGGGCGAGGCCCTCGATCGCGGGCAGCTCCTGCACCAGGCACTGCTTGCGGCCCAGCCGTACGACGCCGATGGCGAAGGCGACGGAGGTGAGGAGGACCAGGCCCTCGGGGATCATGGGGACGATGCCGCCGACGGTCCGGGCGACGGAGTCCTTGAAGTTGTTGTCCTTCACGACCAGCTGGCTGATGATCAGCCCGATCGCGGTCGGCACCATCATCCAGGTGACGTACTTCAGGATCGTGCTGATGCCGCTGCGCAGCTCCGAGTGGACGAGCGTGAAGCGCGACGCCTCCTCGGCGAGCTGTGCGGCGTACGCCTCGCGTCCGACCTTGGTCGCGGTGAACGCGCCGCCGCCCGCGACGACGAAGCTGCCGGACATCACCGGGGCGCCGGCCTGCTTGACCACCGGGTCGGCCTCCCCGGTGAGGAGCGACTCGTCGATCTCCAGGCTGTCGGCCTCGGCGACCGTGCCGTCCACGACCACCTTGTCCCCGGGGCCGAGCTCGATCAGGTCGCCGAGGACGATCTCGGAGGTGGAGATCTCGGCGGCGACCCCGTCGCGCCGCACGGTCGGCTTCGCCTCACCGATCACCGCGAGGCTGTCCAGGGTCTTCTTGGCCCGCCACTCCTGGATGATGCCGATCCCGGTGTTGGCGACGATCACGAAGCCGAAGAGGCTGTCCTGGATCGGCGCGACGAACAGCATGATCACCCAGAGCACGCCGATGATCAGGTTGAACCGGGTGAGGACGTTGGCCCGGACGATCTCGGTGACCGAGCGCGAAGAACGTACGGGGACGTCGTTGACCTCGCCGCGCGCGACCCGTTCGGCGACCTCGGCGGTGCTCAGCCCGTCCGGCCGACGGGCGGGCGGTGGCTCCATGGGGTGCACGGGGTCGAGTTCCGCCCCCGCGTCGATCATGGCCGGCCGGGAGGTCCCGGGGGTCTGCTCCCCGGAGGAATCGAGTGCCCGCTGCGTCATGGGTTCGACGGTACGGGCGTGCGCGCCGAATCACCCACCGGAGGGTCGAAGATCCGACCAGGGGAGGACGGAGACGGTCCCGTGGTCGTACGGGAGCTTCGCGGAGGTGTCCTACGGGAACGGAGTCAGGCGGTCCGGTCGGCGCCGCCCGCCGGGCCGCCGCCCAGCGCGCTGTCCGTCGCCGCGGCCCCCGCGGCGTCCTTGGCCTCGACCTTGGCGGCGTGGCGCTTGAGGGCGGCGTCGCGCCCCCGGACGTACCAGATGCCGATCAGGCCGAGCCCCGCCCCGGCCAGCGGGGTCCACACCCACCAGGTGTGGCCCCGGTCGGCGAACCAGCCGTAGAAGGGAAGCTGGGCGAGGAAGAGGACGAACCAGAGAATCGTGCCGCCGACGACGGTGGCGACGACGGGGCCCTCCAGGGGGTCGGGCGCCTCGTGCTGCGGTGTCCACTTCTCCATGAGTTCAGTGTATGGGGCCACCCGATCGGGGGTGTACGGCCCGGTGGGCCCAAGGGGCCACGCGGGTCTACGCGCGGAGATAGCGATCTTCGCTTGATGTATTCATACTGAATCTGCTTTGGGTTGGCTGGTTTCGTTCGTCTGAACATCCAATTTCGATCACCTTGCCCGCCCCATCGCATCCACCCCTCTACGTACGACTGAGGTCACCCATGCCCCCCTCGGCCACCGCTCCGGTCGACTCCCCGCCCCCCGCGACTCCGCAGTCCCAGGGCAGCCTGGACCGGTTCTTCAAGATCTCCGAGCGGGGGTCGACCGTCGCCCGCGAGTTCCGCGGCGGGTTCGCCACGTTCTTCGCGATGGCGTACATCATCGTGCTCAACCCGATCATCCTGGGCAGCGCGAAGGACATGTACGGCAACCAGCTCGACAACGGGCAGCTGGTCACCGCCACCGTGCTGTCCGCCGCGTTCTCCACGCTGTTGATGGGCGTCATCGGCAACGTGCCGATCGCGCTCGCCGCCGGTCTCGGCGTCAACACGGTCGTCGCGCTCCAGCTCGCTCCCCGGATGAGCTGGCCGGACGCGATGGGCATGGTCGTCCTCGCGGGCGTCGTGGTGATGCTGCTGGTCGCCACCGGGCTGCGGGAACGCGTGATGAACGCCGTGCCGAAGTCGCTCCGCAAGGGCATCGCGATCGGTATCGGCCTCTTCATCCTGCTGATCGGCCTCGTCGACTCCGGCTTCGTCTCGCGCATGCCGGACGCCGCGCACACCACCGTGCCGCTCCAGCTCGGCGGCAGCGGCCACCTCGACGGCTGGCCGGTGCTCGTCTTCGTCCTCGGCGCGCTGCTCACGCTAGCGCTGATCGTGCGCAAGGTGCCCGGCGCGATCCTGATTTCGATCATCGCGATGACGGTCGTGGCCGTGGTCATCGACGCGGTGGCCGGAATGCCCGACGGGGCGTGGGGCCTGACGACGCCCGCGTGGCCGGGCAACCCGGTCTCTGCGCCGGACTTCGGGCTGCTCGGCGAGGTCAGCCTGTTCGGCGGCTTCGAGAAGGTCGGCGTCCTGACCGGCGTCCTGTTCGTCTTCACCGTGCTGCTGTCCTGCTTCTTCGACGCGATGGGCACCATTCTGGGCGTCGGCGACGAGGCGAAGCTGATGGACCAGGAAGGCAACTTCCCCGGCATCAACAAGGTGCTGTTCGTGGACGGCATCGCGGTCGCCGCGGGCGGCGGCAGCTCCTCCTCCGCCACCACGTGCTTCGTGGAGTCCACCGCGGGCGTCGGCGAAGGCGCCCGCACCGGACTGGCGAGCGTGGTGACCGGTCTGCTCTTCTCGGTGGCGCTGTTCCTCACACCGCTGGCGACCATGGTCCCGTCGCAGGCGGCCACTCCCGCCCTGCTGGCGGTCGGCTTCCTGATCATCGCGGGCTCGGTGCGGGACATCGACTGGAGCGACTACACGCTCGCGGTCCCGGCCTTCCTCGCGATGGTGATGATGCCGTTCACGTACTCGATCACCAACGGCATCGGCATCGGCTTCGTCGCCTTCTCCGTGCTGCGCCTGGCGGCCGGGCGCGGCCGTGAGGTGCCGGTGGCCATGTACGTGGTCTCGGCGGTGTTCGTCTTCTACTACGCGATGCCGGCGCTCGGCCTCACGTGATCGGTGGCGTCGCGCTCCTCCTGGAGTCGATCGGTGGCGTCATGCTTCCCCCGGGGTCGCCTCCCTCGGGGTCGCCGTAGAACTTCTCCGTCTCCTCGACGGCCGCCTTGAAGCGTTCGTCGAAGTCGTCGCGAATGAGCGTCCGGACCACATAGTCCTGGACGCTCATTCCGCGTTTCGCGGCGTGCTGCCGGAGCCGGTCGAGCAGCTCACCGTCTATCCGCAGGCTGAGCACTGTCGATCCCATGTCCAGCAGGGTCGCCGCCCCGGAGCGCTCTGTGCGTCACTTTCCGCCTCTAACTCACTCGTTCGGGTGAGCGGTTTCTCGCGCGTGTACCACCCGGTGGTATTTAGATTGGGTAATGAGTTACGCTAACAAACATGCCTGACCTGATCCACGACGGCGACAGTGCCGCCGCCGTGAGCTCCCTTCGCTCCGCCGTGATGCTGCTGGGCCGTCGACTGAAGCACCAGCGTGTCGACGAGTCGCTGAGCCCCACCGAGATGTCGGTGCTCGGCACCCTTGCCCGTTGCGGCTCGGCCACCCCCGGTGAGCTGGCCCGCAAGGAGCACGTGCAGCCCCCGTCGATGACCCGCATCGTCGCGCTGCTGGAGGCGAAGGGGCTGGTCAGGCTGGAACCGCACCCCGATGACCGTCGGCAGAAGAGGGTCAGCCAGACCGAGCAGGCCGAGGCCATGCTCGCGGAGAGCCGCACCAAGCGGAACGCCTGGCTGTCCCACCTCGCCGAGGGCCTGGACGAGGACGAGTGGGAGACGCTTCGGGCCGCCGCGCCCGTGTTGGAGAAGCTCGCCCACCTGTGACCCCGCGGGCGCGCCGACGGTGATCCGCCGCCGGACCGGAAGCACGAACCGGTCCGGACCGGATCACCGCCGGAGCGCCCGTCGTCACGTCCTCGTCGGACCGAACGCCGCAGACGCCCGAGGAGGCGAACCCTTTTGAGTACGGGATCCGGAGCAGACTCCGCCCCCGCACCGACTTCCACCCACGAGAGCAAGACCGGCGGGACCTTCTCGTCGCTGAAGATCCGTAACTACCGCCTGTTCGCCACGGGCGCCGTGATCTCCAACACCGGTACCTGGATGTCCCGCATCACGCAGGACTGGCTCGTGCTGAGCCTGACGGGTAGCGCCACCGCCGTGGGCATCACGACGGCCCTGCAGTTCCTCCCGATGCTGCTCTTCGGCCTGTACGGCGGCGTCATAGCCGACCGCCTGCCGAAGCGGCAGATACTGCTCGTCAGCCAGGCCCTGCTCGGCCTGTGCGGCATCGCGCTGGCCGTCCTGACCCTGTCCGGTGTCGTGGAGGTCTGGCACGTCTATCTGGTCGCCTTCCTCCTCGGCATGGTGACCGTCGTCGACAACCCGGCCCGTCAGTCGTTCGTCTCCGAGATGGTCGGCCCCGCGCAACTGCGCAACGCGGTCAGCCTGAACTCGGCGAACTTCCAGTCCGCCCGGCTCATCGGCCCCGCCGTCGCGGGCGTCCTGATCACCACGGTCGGCAGTGGCTGGGCCTTCCTGCTCAACGGCCTCTCCTTCCTGGCCCCGCTCGTCGGCCTGCTGATGATGCGCACCAACGAGATGCACGCCTCGGTGACCGTCCCCCGCGCCAAGGGCCAGCTCCGCGAGGGCCTGCGCTACGTGAAGGGCCGCCCCGAACTGATCTGGCCGATCGTCCTGGTCGGCTTCGTCGGCACGTTCGGCTTCAACTTCCCGATCTGGCTGACCGCCTACGCCGACGAGATCTTCGACGGCGGCGCGGGCCTGTACTCGTTCTTCAACATCCTGATGGCGGCCGGTTCGCTGGCCGGCGCGCTGCTCTCGGCCCGCCGCCGCTCCACCCGGCTGCGGATGCTGGTGATCGCGGGCACGGCGTTCGGGCTGCTGGAGATCGCCGCCTCGCTTTCCCCGTCGGTCTGGCTGTTCTCGATCCTGCTGGTCCCGATCGGCATGCTCGGCCTGACCACGAACATCACCGCGAACACGAGCGTCCAGATGGCCGCCGACCCGGAGATGCGGGGCCGGGTGATGAGCCTGTACATGATGGTCTTCGCCGGGGGTACGCCGGTGGGCGCCCCGATCGTCGGCTGGATCAGCGACGCGTACGGCCCCCGCACCGGCTTCGCGGCAGGCGGCGCGATCTCGGTGATCGCCGCCCTGGGCGTCGGCTTCGCCCTCGCCCGCGTCGGCGGCCTCCGCCTGAAGGTCGACCTCCGCCCGGGCCGCCCGCACGTCCGCTTCGTCCCGCGCGAGCAGCTGGCGACGGCGGCGTGACCCGCAGAGAACCGCCCTCCTCCCGGACCGGGAGGAGGGCGGTTCTCGTATGCCCGGACGGGGTCGGGCGGGGTCGGGCGGGGCTGGTCGCGGGTTCAGTCGCGGGGGAAGGCGTCGGTCGCGAGGACGAGGCCGACGACGGTCGAGGTGAGGTCGACCGGGGTGCCGAAGTCCAGGCTCAGGACACTGCGGTACTCGTCCTCCTTCGGGAGGGAGTGCAGGTGCCAGGTGCCGGTGTACGGATCGACGATGAGGTAGACGGGGACACCGGCGAGCGCGTAGGTGGCCTTCTTGGAGCCGTAGTCGTTGGCGGCGGTGCTCCGGGAGACCACCTCGGCGACGAACTCGACGTCCTGGTAGCGCCAGCGGCCGTCGGCGGTCTTGGCCGCGTCCTGCGTGACAGCCGCGACATCGGGGGCGAAGCCGTTGAGGAGGCCTGGGAAGTCGATGCGCACGTCGGTCTTCAGCTGCCGGCGTCCGTAAGTGGTGCGCAACTGCTCCAGGATGTCGAAGGTGATCTCCCAGTGTGTGTCCCGCTGTGGCGACATGTGAACGGTCCCCTCGACGATCTCGACCTTGAATCCCTCGGGGACGGGCTCAAGCCACTCGAACATCATGTCCAGGGTGCGCTCGTCGCTGATGTCGGCCATGTCGATCCTGTCGGTGTCTACGACGGTCATCGTGCCGCTCCTCCCCGCTGCCGCACGGGCGTGCGGGCAGCCGCGTAGTACAACGATAGGCCCGGCGCCCCGGACACGCCCGGACCTGCGAGACTCGCGCGCATGAGCAGCCACGGCTCCGAACACAGCTCCGGCCGTCCGCCCACCCAGCGACTCTTCGCCGCCCTCCTGCCGCCCGCCGGGGCCGTCGCCGCCCTCCGATCGGCGCTGGCCCCGCTCCACGCGCTGCCCGGCGCGGGGGACCTGCGGTGGACGGGACCCGAGGGCTGGCACTACACACTGGCGTTCTACGGCGAGGTCCCCGAGGACGTCCTGCCGGAGCTGTACGCGCGCCTGGAGCGGGCCGCCCACCGCACCGAGCCCTTTCCGCTCCGCGTCCACGGGGCGGGGCACTTCGGCGGGCGGGCCCTGTGGGCCGGGGCGGCGGGCGGGCTCGACACGCTGCGGCTGCTCGCCGAGCGCGCCGACGCCGCCGCCCGGCGGGCCGGACTGCCGATGGAGGAGCACCGCCGCTACGCCCCGCACCTCACGCTGGCCCGGAGCCGGGGCGAGGCGGACCTGAGGCCCTTCACCGCGGCGCTGGCGGGGTTCGAGGGGGAACGCTGGGAGGCGGGTGAGCTGAGTCTCGTACGGAGCGATCCGCCGGTGTCCGGGGTGCCGGGGGAGCGGCCGCGCTACGAGACGGTGCGGGCCTGGGCGCTCGGCGGGTGAGCGGTGCCGTTACGCTCGAAGGGTGGACCCGAAGACCAGAAACCGCATCATGGCGGCCGTGCTCGTGCTGATGTTCGTCGTCGTCGCCGTGGGGGCCGCCCTGGGCGGCTGATACCGGCGGACCGCCGGGAGGCCGTGGCTGTCCGGCGCGTCCGGGGCACATGCTTGCCTGGAGTGGACTCGAAGGAGTTGGCTGGGGCGTCATGAAGTACACACAGCTCGGACGCACGGGACTCAAGGTCAGCCGGCTCGTCCTCGGGACGATGAACTTCGGCCCGCAGACCAACGAGTCGGACAGCCACGCCATCATGGACTCCGCGCTCGGCGCGGGCCTGAACTTCTTCGACACGGCCAACGTCTACGGCTGGGGCGAGAACAAGGGCCGCACCGAGGAGATCATCGGCACCTGGTTCGCGCAGGGCGGCGGACGGCGCGACAAGGTGGTCCTGGCCACCAAGATGTACGGGAACATGGCCGCCGACGGCGACGCCTGGCCGAACCACGACAAGCTCTCCGCCGTGAACATCCGGCGCGCGGTCGACGCCTCGCTCAAGCGCCTCCAGACCGACCACATCGACCTGTACCAGTTCCACCACGTCGACCGCGACACGCCCTTCGACGAGATCTGGCAGGCGATCGACGTCCTGGTCCAGCAGGGCAAGATCCTGTACGCCGGTTCCTCGAACTTCCCCGGTTACAAGATCGCCCAGGCCAACGAGCAGGCCGCCCGGCGGGGTTCGCTCGGCCTGGTCAGCGAGCAGTGCATCTACAACCTGGCCGAGCGCCGCGCCGAGATGGAGGTCATCCCGGCCGCGCGGGACTACGGCCTCGGTGTCATCCCGTGGTCGCCGCTCCACGGCGGCCTGCTGGGCGGTGTCATCAGGAAGACGACCGAGGGCGGCCGCCGCGCCTCGGGCCGCGCCGCCGACGCCCTGGCCGACCCCGCCACCCGGGTCCAGCTCCAGGCGTACGAGGACCTGCTCGACAAGCACGGCCTGGAACCCGGCGAAGCGGCCCTGGCCTGGCTGCTGACCCGCCCCGGCGTCACGGGCCCGATCGTCGGCCCCCGCACCGCCGACCAGCTGGACAGCGCCCTGCGCGCCCTGGAACTGGACCTCCCGGAGGCCGTGCTCACGGGCCTGGACGAGATCTTCCCGGGTCCGGGGCCGTCGCCGGAGGCGTTCGCCTGGTAGTCCGCGACCGCGAAGGGGGCCTGCCGTCGTCGTGACGGCAGGCCCCCTTTCCGCTCCTGCTCAGTCCGTCAGCTGAGTGCTTGGAAGTCGAGCCAGCCGGAGGTTCCGACGGCGACGCCGCTCCCGGAGAGGTTGGGGTACAGGTAGAGCTTGTCGTCACCGCCGGTGGCGAAGATGTCCGCCTTTCCGTCCGAACCCGCGTCGGGGAAGGCGGTCAGCAGCGGGCGGTGGGCCCGGGTCCAGCCGGTTCCGATGACGGCGGAGGCGGCCCCGTCGCCGAGGCCCTCGCCGGCGGGGCCGGTTCCCTGGTAGAGGCGGAGCTCTCCGTTCGTCCTGTGCCGGGCGATGAGGTCGACGTGGCCGTTGCCGGTGCGGTCGCCCGGTGAGACCAGGTCGTAGTTCGACCACGATCCGTCGCCGACGAGGACGGGTGCTCGGGAATCGTCCAGGTAGAAGGACGTGGAGCCGTAGTACAGCCAGAGGAAGTCGCCCTCCTTGACGAGGAGGTCGGGGTATCCGGCGACATCGGCGGTGCCGTCGTTGTCGGTGTCCAGGGGGCCGTCGACGTCACCGATGGCGAGGATCTGGTCCGCGTTCCTCCAGTGGTTGTTGGCCGGGTCGAAGACGTCGAGCGCCTGGCGTTCGTACAGGCAGGAGCGGGAGTGCCCGTCGGCCTGTTCGTCCTGGGCGGTGCAGGCCCAGCCGACGCCGTTGTTCGGGTAGAGCTGGAGGGTCTTGCCCTCGTCGCCCGGGATCGCCGCGACGAGGTCCTCGAAGCCGTCGCCCGTCCAGTCCCCGCGGTGGGTGATGGAGGCCCCGGTGAAGTCGCCGTTGCTCGCGGTGGTGGCGGCTCCCACGTAGCCGTTGCCCTGGCCGGGGTACAGCCACAGCTCGCCGCTGCCGCGTACCCCGTAGAGGTCGGCGTTGTCGTCGCCGTTGAGGTCGCCGGCCTGGTCCGGGATGGTGAGACCGTCGGCGTAGAAGAGGTAGGAGGCCCGGTCGGAGCGGTTCTGGGCGGCGTCGAGGCTGCGGACGTAGAGACGCTGCGCACCGGCCGAGGGCGGGGTCAGGACGAGTTTGGCGTCGGGCTTGCCGTCTCCGTCGAGATCGGTGCCGGGGCTGACGTTGCGGACGGCGGGGTCCCAGTCGCTCCAGTACTCGTAGGACTTCACGTCGTTGACGCCGCCGTTGCCGAGGATGAACGTCCCCGCGGTCCGGGCCTTGCCGGTGGTGGCGGGCCAGCCGTCGGAGCCGTCGGGGAACTGCTGGGAGCTGACGGTGGGCGGGGTGCTGGGGCGGGTGGGATCGAAGTCGAAGCGGCAGGTGCCGGGGTTGGGATTCCAGGCGGAGTTGGCGGTGGAGTCGAGCGCCTGCACCTTCCAGCCGAAGTTGCCCTTGGCCGCCGTCAGGTACTTCTGCAACGTGGCCTTGGGCACCTTGACCCGGGCGACCGTGCCGGAGGTGACGGAGACGATCTGGTTGAAGATCTCGGCGCCGCCGGAGAGGTTGTTGGTGCCCCACAGGCGGAACTGCGCGCGCACCGTCCCGCCGTCAGGGTCGGAGACCTTCGCGGTGAGCGTGACGTCGGTGTTCCCGATGGTCGTGTACGGGGCGACCATGTCGCACCCGCCGGAACTGGGGACCGTGTCCAGGCTGTTGGGCACGTTGGGAACGGTGTTGTACGTGGTCGACAGGGCAGCCGTCGTGGCGTCGAACTTCTTCCACCCGAAGACGTCGTTCTCCATGCTGTCGGGCGCCTGCAGCCCGAAGGTGAGCGTGTTCCACTTGTTGGCGATGCCGTCCTTCGCCGCCGCTGTCACGTCGAAGGCGAGGTTCCCGGCGGGGCAGTCCGATCCCCAGCCGCGGGAATCGTTGACCGAGTCCAGCTTCTTACGCCGTTCGGGCCGGTTGTTCCAGGTGGTGGACGCGGAGATCGCGCTGGTCGCCCAGAGCTCGACGGGTTTGTTCGTGCACGACCACGACCAGGTGTTCCTGATCCGGAAGGTGGAGGAGGACACCACCTTCTTGGTGGACCACAGGTTGGAGGACTTCATGCGGAAGTAGGAACGGGCCAGGCCGTTGGTCTCGTTCTCGTACCCCACGCGGGCGGTCGTCGTGCCCTTGGCGCCGTCCCAGTTGGCCCCGTTGAAGTACGAGTTGTTCGGGTACCGCTTGTAGGCGATGGTCCAGGAGTGGCGGGAGCCGGAGACGGCCGGGTCCAGGAGAACCGGGTACTGCGTGTCCTTGCCCGTCAGAAGATCCTGGTCCGGTGTCAGACTCAGCGTTCCGTCCGTGACGGCGAGCCCCATGGCCGCCTGTCGCGCGCCGTAACCGGGCTCGAACTCGTCGGCAGGCGGCGGCGGTCCGCCTGTGGCGGTGTGGGCCGAGCGGGCGGCGGCGGGCGGCGCGGCCGTGCTGCTGTCCCACATCATGGGGGCCGGTGCGGTGAAGACCGTCTCGCCCGCCGGGTTGAGGGCCGAGAAGTTTCCATGGGGGTCGGTCTTCGTCACCAAGCCATCTGTCTCCAGGCCGAATTGGACCTTCCTCAGGGCGGGATCGGCGGCGGCCGCGGGGGTTTTGACGACCAGGAGACTGGTGAATCCGGCAGGGTTCGCCTTGACCTTGAGATCGACGTCGGTGAGGACGTTCCCATAGGTCACGGTGTCGCCGTCGACCTCCGGCTCGGGAAGTGAATCCGGCCACGTCCAGGACATGCTGCGACCGTCGCGAATCACTGTTGCCAGAGGCCCGTCGCCGCCGCCGGAAAGACGCACGTCCACTTCGGTGGCTTTCGGTGACAGAGAGCCGTCCGAAAGGGGCTTCAGCGTGGTGTCCATCGAAACGAGTTTGCCGCCCTGACGTACGAACTGCGGTAGTGCGTAGGTGTCTTGGGTGAAAGTCCCGTCGGGGTTGGCGAACACCTGGGTCGTCTCGGTGCGCTGGGCGAGCACTTCCGCCGGGCGGCCGGACTCTGCGGCCTTCGCCTGTGCGGCGGCCTCGGGATCCGCCTGGGGGACGGCCTTCGGGCCCGCTTCCGGGTCGGTGGCGACGGTGGCGGCCACGGGTTCCGCGGCGGAGGCGTCCGGAAGCTGCTGGGGGACACCGAGCGTCATGAGGGCGGCGAGTGCCGCCGCGCCGGTGATGCCCCCCTTTGCTCTCCATCTGGTCTTGCTTCGCAAAAGTTCCATTAAAGAAGTCCCTCCCGGGTCAGTTTGAGTCGCACCCTAGAACGTGAGGGAAGTGTGTTGAAAGTGGCCTCGATGTGACGGCGCCTCAATCCCTGAAATCGGCGACCTTTATTTCGTATTTTTCGGTGCATATAACAATGAATCCAGCACCCTTCCCTTCATGGAAGGGTGCTGGTTCGTCAAATCGTTACCCCCGCCCCGTGTTGATGCTGTGAAAGTCTTGCTAACTTCCGTGGTCAGCTGTGACTTTTGGGCAATGGGTGGGGAGTTCTGCGCATGTTTTCGGGTGGGGTCGTCAGTACGGGACGTTTGAGGAGACGGGCGCAGCCGGTGGCGGCCACTCTGGCCGCGATCCTGTTCACCGGGCTGCTGGGAGCGCCGATCGCGGCAGCCGCCGAACTCGACCTGTCGAGGCTGCGGAAGCCTGACGCGGTCAAGACCGACGAGGTCGAGAGGCGGGGTACGGCGAAGTCGGATCAGACGGCCCGGAACCCGTGGAAGAAGCCCGAGGTCACCTGGCCCGAGGCCGGTACCGGGACGGCCGCCCTGAGCGAGAAGGGCGCCCCGGCGAAGGCCGGTTCACTGCCTGTCAGCGTGAGCCGCCCCGCATCCGAGGCCGCGGCGCCGGCGAAGGCTTCGGCGCTGAGGTCCGCTCCCGGAAGGACTCAGGAGCCGGGTCCGCGAAAGGTCCAGGTCCAGGTTCTCGACCGCGCCACCACCGAGTCGTTGGGTGTCGAAGGGGTCGTGCTGGCTCTCCGTCCCACGGCGGGTGCCGAGGGCACCGTGGACGTCAAGGTCGACTACACGGACTTCCGGAACGCCTACGGCGGCGACTGGGCGTCCCGGCTCACGTTGAGTACGCTCCCGGCCTGTGCGCTGAACACCCCGGGCAAGAAGGGCTGCGCCACCGGCGAGCCCCTGCCCACCACCAACGATGTGAAGTCCGGCGCGCTCGAAGCCGCTGTCGAGCTGCCCGCGGCCGCGCCGGCCGGCTCCGGGGCCGCGGGAACCGACCCCGTCACGCCGAGGTCGGGTGCGCGTGCCGTCTCCGGCGGCACCGTGCTGCTGGCCGCGACCGCCGCGGCGGGAGGCCCGTCGGGAGACTTCGGGGCCACTTCCCTCTCCCCCTCCGCGTCATGGTCCGCGGGCGGCTCCAACGGCGCGTTCTCCTGGACGTACCCGATCTCCGCACCGGCCGTCGCGGGCAGCGCTGTTCCCGACCTGAAACTGGGCTACTCCTCGCAGTCGGTCGACGGCCGTACCGCCTCGACGAACAACCAGGCCAACGCCGTCGGTGACGGCTGGTCCATGGAGCCGGGCTACATCGAGCGCCAGTACATCTCCTGTACCGAGGACACCAAGAACAGCACCACCACGGCCAAGGTCGGCGACCTCTGCTGGAAGAAGGACAACGCCGTCATCAACCTGGGCGGCCAGTCCAACACCCTGGTCAAGGACTCCACCACGGGCAAGTGGCACCTGGAGAACGACGACGGCACCAAGGTCGAGAAACTGGCCAGCACCGCACGGGCCAACGGCGACAACGACGGCGAGCACTGGCGAGTGACGACCCCGGACGGTACGCGCTACTACTTCGGCTACAACCGCCCGTCGGGCTGGGCCGCCGGCAAGGACGAGACCAACTCCACCTGGACGGTGCCGGTCTACGGCAACCAGCCGGACGAGCCCTGCTACGCCGCGGCGTTCAAGGACGCCTGGTGCCAGCAGGCCTGGCGCTGGAACCTGGACGCGGTCATCGACCCGCACGGTGACGCCATGACGTACTACTGGAACAAGGAGACCAACTACTACGGCCGCAACGTCAACCCCAGCACGGGTGCGTCCACCGCGACCCCGTACGTTCGCGGCGGCTCCCTGAAGCGCGTCGAGTACGGCCTGCGGGGCGGCAACTTCTACGCGCAGCCCGCCGCCAAGATCGACTTCACGAACAGCGAGCGCTGCCTGAGCGACTGCGGCACCTTCGACAAGGCGCACGCGAAGAACTGGCCCGACGTCCCCTTCGACCGCTACTGCGCCTCGGGGACGGAGTGCAAGGACCGCTACTCGCCCTCCTTCTGGAACCGGACGCGGCTGACGAAGATCGACACGTCGGTCCTCGTCGGAACCGCCTTCAAGCCGGTGGACACCTGGGCCTTCACCCATCAGTTCCCCTCGACGGGAGACGGCAGCTCCCCCGCGCTGTGGCTGGCGTCGATCACGCGCACCGGGCACGGGGGAACCGGCTCGGTCACCCTGCCCGCCGTGACCTTCATGGGCAAGACCATGCCGAACCGGGTGGAGGGAGCGACCACGGGCGGCAAGCCGGATCCGGTGCCGCCGCTGTGGCGTTACCGCGTCCACGGCATCAACACCGAGACCGGCGGAACGATCGGCGTCACCTACTCCGCAGCCGACTGCAAGGCGGGCAGCGTTCCCACCCCGGCCTCGAACACGCGGCGCTGCTACCCGGTGAAGTGGTCGCCCCCGGACGCTCCGGCCGCCGACTACGAGCCGTACCTCGACTGGTTCCACACCTACGTCGTCACCCAGATCCTGGAGAACGACAGGACCGGCGGGGCCCCCGCCAAGCAGACCGACTACACGTACCTGGACGGCATGGGCTGGACCAAGGCCAAGGACGACGAGTTCACCGACGCCAAGCACCTCACGTACGGCGACCGCAGGGGATACGGCCGCGTCCAGGTGCGCAGCGGTGTCGCCCCCGACAAGCGGACCCTCAAGGAGTACCGCTACTTCCGGGGCATCGACGGGGCCGCGGTCAAGGACCACGAAGGCATCGCCGTCACCGACAGGGAAGCCTTCGCCGGGATGACCCGGGAAGAGGCCACGTACAACTGGGACGGCGGCAAGCTCGAAACCACCACCAGCCACGAGCCGTGGCGGTCGGCCGCGACGGCCACGGAAACCCGTGCCGAAGGACTGCCCACCCGCTACGCGTACGCCACGGCCGGCAAGAGCGAGCAGACCCGTACCGCCGTCGGCACGGGCTGGCGCGGTACCCGCACCGAGCGCACCTTCGACGCGCTGGGCCAGACCCTGACCGAGTCCTCGCTCGGGGACACGGCGAAGACGGGCGACGAGCGGTGCACCACCACCACGTACGCCCGCAACCCGTCGCTCAACATCCTCACCACGGTCTCCGAGACGAAGACGGTGGCCAAGGCCTGCGGCACCACACCGTCCCTCCCCGGGGACCTGATCTCGTCCGCGCGGCACTTCTACGACGGTGCGACGAGCCTGTCCACCCCGCCGGTCAGGGGTGACGTGACACGGCTGGACGAGCAGGACGCCAAGGGCACGGGACACCTCACGACCGCCACCCACACCTACGACCAGCACGGCCGCGAGCAGACCTCGACGGACGCGCTTCAGGCCACCACGCGGACCGAATACACCCCGGCAACGCTCAAGGCGCCGACGACGGTCGCCGTGACGAACGCCAAGGGCCACGTGGCCACGACCACGCACGACCCGGTCCGGGGAGCGGTCACCGCGACGGTGGACGCGAACGGCAAGCGCACCGACGCCGTCCACGACGGTCTCGGCCGGGTCCTGAAGGTATGGGAGCCGGGCTGGCCCAAGGCCACCCACGAGGACAAGCCCTCGGCGGAGTACAGCTACGTCATCTCCAGGACCGAGGCGAACGCCGTCGTCACCAGGACGCTGAAGCAGAACGGCGCCTACAACACCACCTACGCGCTCTACGACGGCCTGCTGCGCGAGCGGCAGACGCAGGCCCCGGCCACCGGCACCCAGAACCGGATCATGACCGAGACCCACTACGACACCCGTGGCTGGGCCTGGCAGACGTACGCCCCCTACTACGCCGAGGGCGCGCCGTCGGCGAAGCTGTCCTCCGCCGCGGTGAACACCGTGCCGACGGCGGTGCAGAACCACTTCGACGGGCTCGGCCGGGTCACGGACGCGCTGTCGGTGAAGTTCGGCGACGAACAGTGGCGCAGCAGGACGGTGTACGAGGGCGACCGCACGACCGTCGTCCCGCCGAAGGGCGGAACGGCCACCACCACGGTGACCGACGCGCGTGGACGCACGACCGAGCTTCTGCAGTACACGAACGCCCAGCGCACGGCGTCCCAGAAGACGACGTACACGTACGGGAAGTACGACGAGCCGAGCACGGTCAGGGACCCCGACGGCAACGTCTGGAGCCACACGTTCGACAGCCGGGGCCAGAAGACCAGGAGCGACGACCCGGACAAGGGCGTCACGGACACGACGTACGACAACCTGGGACAACCGGTCACCATGACCGACGAACGCGGTGTCACGCTCACCACGGAGTACGACGTGCTGGGCCGTAGGACCGAGGTCAGGCAGGGCAGCACGACCCTGTCGAAGTGGAGCTACGACACGCTCGCCAAGGGGCAGTTGACCAGCAGCACGCGTTACGCCGGAGGGGCCGCGTACACCACGGCGACCGACGGTTTCAACGACCGCTACCAGCCGACGTCCACGACCACCACGGTTCCCGCCGCGGCCGGTGGCCTGGCGGGCACGTTCACCTGGACCTACGGGTACAAGCCGGAAACCGGGGCTCTGCTCTGGACGCTCAATCCGGCCGTGGGCGACATTCCGGCCGAGCGGGTCGTCACCAACTACAACAGCAACGACCAGCCGTTCCGCACCAGCGGTCAGTTCGGCGCGCTCGTCTCCAACACCCTGTACGACGTCTTCTCCCGCCCCGTGCGTACCGAGTTCAGCGCCGACCTCGGCAAGAAGGCGTACAAGACGCAGGTCTACGACGAGCACACGGGCCGGGTCGTCCAGCAGACGACGGACCGGGACATCGCCCCCCAGCGCGTCGACGACACCACGTACGCCTACGACCCGTCCGGCAACGTCACCGGCGTGACCAGCACCAGCGGTCAGGACGCACAGCAGTCCACCGACACCCAGTGCTTCACCAACGACCCGCTGGGCCGGCTGACCGAGGCGTGGACGGCCACCACCGACTGCGCGGCGGCCCCCTCGGCCGCCACGGTCGGTGGCCCGGACGCGTACTGGCTCAGCTACGGCTACGACAAGCTCGGCAACCGCACGAAGCAGACCGAGCACGCCACCTCGGCGGGGACGACGGACGCCGTCACCGACTACACCCAGCCGGCTCCCGGCGAGGACCGGCCGCACGCGGTGCGGCAGGCCTCCGTCACCGGCGGACCGGACGACGGCCGTACGAGCGCCTTCGAGTACGACAAGACCGGCAACACGACCAAGCGCACCATCGGCTCGACGGTCCAGTCCCTCACCTGGGACCCCGAGGGGCACCTGGCGACGCTCACCGAGGCCGGCAAGCAGACCAGCTACACGTACGACGCCGACGGCAACCGCGTCATCGCGAAGAACGGCGACGGGTCCAGCACCCTCACGCTCCCGAACGGTGATCAGCTGAACCTCGCGGCGAACGGTGCGAAGACCGCGACCCGGTATTACACGCATAACGGCGAAACGGTCGCGGTGCGCAACGGCAAGTCCGTCGCCTACCTGATCAACGACCACCAGGGCACGGCGATGACGGCCATCGCGGTCGGCTCGCTCGCCCTGACCCGCAGGAAGCAGCTGCCGTTCGGCGGCCTGCGATCCGGGCAGTCGACGGTCTTCGGCTCCCGCGGCTTCGTCGGCGGGACGAATGACCCCACGGGTCTGACCCACCTGGGCGCCCGCGAGTACGACCCGGTCCTGGGCCGCTTCCTCTCCGTCGACCCGGTCATCGACTTCGACGACCCGGCGCAGATGAACGCCTACAGCTACGCCCACAACAGCCCACTCACCAAGTCCGACCCGACGGGCCTGCGCCCGGACGGCCCGGTGGGCGGCAACTCGTACAACGACGAGCGGTGGGCGAATGACCGGGGCATGACGGCCGGCTACACGAAGAAGAACAGCAAGTGGGTGTGGAAGCAGGCACCGAAGAAGGACGCCGAATCTCAGCGGAGGTACGCTAGTTACCGGGCGAGCCCGACCACTTACATGATTCCCAAGACCCCGAAGTACGTTCCCGGATACAAGATCTATCGCGGCAAGAACCTCCAGAACGGGCCGGATGTCGCCGGCGCGGTGAAGCGAGGGCTCTCCAGTGCGTGGGGAGGCATCAAGACGGCCGGTAAGAAGGTCAAGGATGCCGGTGAGTACGTCATGTCCTACAGCCGGACATCGGGTGGCTGCGTAAGTGTCGGCGGAATGGTCGGTGCCGGCTATGAAGAGTCCTACTGCTTCATGAGAGTCGGGGAGGACTACGCGTTCGCGCGCGTCCAGGAAGAGCAGTCGGGTCTGGAGGCGTCGGTCGGCGTGACGTTCGGCCTGGTGTGGAGCAACGCGGATTCGATCGATCAGGTCCGAGGCGAATCCGCTGGATTCGGTGGCAGCGCGGGGCCGTTGACCGTGAGTCATCGAGGCACCTTCGGAACCAGGAATTCGAGAGGCGATATCGTGCACGGCTACACCACATCCGCCGGAGCCTTCGGCGGTGCGGGGGGCAATTTCGGGGCCGGCTCCACTCAGATCGCGAAGGCGAGTACGGTGTGGGGTGAAGTGGGCGATTTCCTGAAGTTCTGGTAGCGGATGCTCTGTGCCGCCGGGGAACCCCGGCGGCACAGCTTTCCGGATGTTTTCTCCGGATGGAAGTCAGTCAACAATGCGCAGGGTGGAAAATGTCGATCAACAGCGAAATCCTTTCTGCCTCCGGGGCCGGATCTTCCTATCTGTATGCCGTGGTGCAGGGATTGATGGGGCTGTGCGGCTTCCTCCTCCTGCTGAACTTCCGTGATGCCGCCTACCGGGTGTATGAGTTCTTCCTCAACCACGGCCCCTTCGCTCCGGGCCCCGGTTTCGGCCCGGTGGTCATTCGGGCCGTGGGGGGAATCCTGGGGCTGTCCCTGACCTGGACGGCGGTCAGTACCCTGTTCTCCAGCTGAGAACGCACCGTTCACTTGGTGATCTCCCTTGCTGCGGTGCGCGGCCCCACGAGGGCCGCGCACCGCCGGAGGAACAGTATGTATGAGATTCTCGTTGCGGCTCGGACTTCCCACTCCGTGAACTACGGGGAGCTGGTGATAGGTGCCTTCATGGCCCTGTTCGGATCTTTGCTCGCCTTGAATGTGAAAGGCTGTGCGGAAATCGTTACTGACTTTTTTGGGATGCTCATTTCGGCCTTCCATCACCATGACCTTCTTCTGAGGATTCCGGCCGGGTTTTTCGCGGTGGCCGGCACTGTTTTGGTTGTGATAAATCTCAAAATCGCCTTCTTCGGGTTCTGAGGTGCCGTGCTGCCGACTGAGCTGAGGGAGGACGGGCCTCGCTCGATTCCGAGGCGTGTGCCGCCTCGTCGCTTCACCCCCCGAACCCGTCCAGCGCCCCCAGCACCGCCCGCCGGGTCTCCGTGCCGCCCGTGTGCCCCGCGTTCTCGATGATCGTCAGCTCGGCGTCCGGCCAGGCGCGGGCGAGTTCCCAGGCGGTGATCAGGGGACTCGCCAGGTCGAAGCGGCCGTGGATCAGGGCGGCCGGGATGCCGGTCAGTCGGTGGGCGTGGGCGAGGAGCCGGCCTTCCTCCAGCCAGGCTCCGTGGGCGAAGTAGTGGGCGCAGATCCGGACGAACGCCTGCTGGGCGCGGTCCGGGCGGCTGCTGTACGGGGGCGGGCCCTGGGTCGCCTCCATCGAGACGACCGCGTCCTCCCAGGCGCACCAGTCGGCCGTGGCCCTCTCCCGTACGGCGACGTCCTGGCTCTCCATGCGGCGGGCGTACGCCGCGACCAGGCCGCTCGGGTCGCTCGTCTCGGGGACGCCCGCGCGGAAGGCGTCCCAGGCCTCGGGGAAGAGCCGGCCGACACCCCGGTAGAGCCAGTCGGTCTCGCTGCGGCGGGTCGTCGTCACCGCGGGGATCACCGCCTCCGTGACCCGGTCCGGGTGCTCCTCGGCGTACGCCAGGATCAGGGTCGAGCCCCAGGAGCCGCCGTAGAGCAGCCACTTGGTGATGCTCAGGCGTTCCCGCAGACGTTCCATGTCGGCGATCAGGTGGGCCGTCGTGTTGTGCGACATGTCCGTCGTCGGGTCGCTCGCGTGCGGGGTGGAGCGGCCGCAGCCCCGCTGGTCGAAGAGGACCACCCGGTAGCGGTCCGGGTCGAAGTACTGGCGGGCGCGGGGTGTGCAGCCGGAACCGGGGCCGCCGTGCACCACGAGGGCCGGCTTGCCGTCCGGGTTGCCGCACACCTCCCAGTACACGTGGTTGCCGTCGCCCACGTCCAGCATGCCGCTCCCGTACGGTTCGATCGGGGGGTAGGGGTCGTTCGGTTCGCGGCGCACGGCGTTGTTCCCCTCGGTGCGGCGGGTGGCGGGCGGTGGGCCACGTTACGCGGATGCGGTCGTCGGAGGCGTCCCGTACGGTCCTGCCCATGACGACAGCACGTATCGATCTGACCCTGGACTGCGCCGATGCCCAACTCCTCGCCGCTTTCTGGAAGTCGGCCCTGGGCTATGTGGACCTGCCCCCGCCGCCGCCGTTCGAGACCCGGGAGGAGTGGCTCGCCCAGTTCGAGCTGCCGGAGGGGGAGACGGTGGACGACGGGGCGTGGCTCTGCGACCCGGACGGTGTCGGCCCCCGGCTCGCCATCCTCAAGGTCCCCGAGCCGAAGACCGCGAAGAACCGGCTGCACATCGACGTGCGGATCGCGGGCCACGGCACCCCCGCCGAGCGGTGGGACCGCGTCCGCGCGGAGGCCGCGCGGCTCGTCGCGGCCGGCGGGGCCGTGCTGGCGGAGGTCGACGAGCACCATGTGGTGATGGCCGACCCGGAGGGGAACGAATTCTGCGTGGCGGCGGCCGGCGCGCCCACCCCGGCAGCCGCGTAGCCTGGACGCCGTGAACGCCGCTCCCCGCATGCTCGCCGTCCTCGACGAACTGCTCGCCTCCGCCGCACCCGGCGAGCGCGGTGCGCTCTGGCATCTGGCGGAGGCGGGGCGGGAGTTGGACGCCAATCTGGTGCGCCTGCCGGCGGGCGCCGAGGTCGGTGAGCATCAGGAGGACGTGCTCGACGTGCTCCTCGTCGTACTGGAGGGCCAAGGGAGCGTCAGGACGGAGGAGGGCGGACCGGCCCTGGAGCTGCGGCCCAGCGCCGTCCTCTGGCTGCCCCGCACGTCACAGCGCGCGCTGGTCGCCGGGCCCGACGGGCTGGTGTATCTCACCGTCCACCGCCGGCGCCCCGGCCTCACGATCAAGCCGCCGGCCGGGGCGTACGAGGGCGGCGAGGCGCCCTGCATGCTGGACCGGGTCTGCCCGGAGTGCGGGCGGCTGTCCCAGGACCCCGCACCGGTCTTCTGCAGTCGGTGCGGGGAGCGGTTCCCCGAGCGCTGAACCCGGGGGCGGCGCGGGCCGGAGCCCTGGCGCACCCTCGGCGCCGCGCCCCTCTCAGTACCCCTCGCACTCCGTCAGGTCCGGGCGGCCCGGCGGGCTCTCCCTGCCCACCAGGCCGGCCAGGTTCTCCTTGTACATGTCCTCCCAGATCCGGCCGGCCAGGATCGTCCGGAGCGCCGAGCACACCTCGCCCTTCAGGAGCGGGCTCTTCGGCCGCATCGCCACGCCGTAGCCCTCCGCGCCCTTGATGGGCTCCAGCTGCCGCACCTTGCCCGGGTTGGCCTTCACGTAACCGGCGAGGATGATGTCGTCCGAGGCCACCGCGTAGACATCGGACTTCGGGTCCAGCAGTTTGTCCAGGCAGTCCTGGTAGGTGTTGGGCTGCGACTTCGCCATGGTGAAGCCCTGCTCCGGCAGCACCTTCTCGTACGTCGACTCCCGCGCCGTGCACACCTCGACGCGCAGCTCCTCCAGGTCGCTGGAGTCGTTGATCGTGTACTTGCTCGACTTCTCGCGGACCAGGAAGCTCCGGCTCGCGTCGTAGTACGGGCCCGCGAAGTCGACGCTGTAGCCGCCGGGCGAGGCGGTCTTGCGGTCGTCGGTGATGCTGTACGACGCGATGACCAGGTCCACCTGCTTGGTCTTCAGCGCGGTGCTCCGGTAGTCCGTGGCGACCGTGGTGAAGGCGACCTCGCCCTTGGCGTAGCCCATGCTCTCGGCGATCGCGTACGCCAGGTCGACGTCGTACCCCCGGTACGTACGTGTCTTCTCGTCGAACTTGCTCAGACCGGGCTGGTCGTCCTTGACGCCGATCTTCAGGGTGGGGTGGGTGTCCTTCCACCGCTCCTTGCTGCCGCTGCCGGCGGCACCCTCGGCGTCGCCCTGGCCCCGCACCGAGCCCGCCCGGTCGTCGCCGCCCCCGCCCTTCTCGCCGTTGCCC
This sequence comes from Streptomyces sp. NPDC026589, assembly GCF_040638385.1. NCBI lineage: Bacteria > Bacillati > Actinomycetota > Actinomycetes > Kitasatosporales > Streptomycetaceae > Streptomyces > Streptomyces sp. NPDC026589. The sequence goes on along the minus strand of NZ_JBEZYG010000014.1, from coordinate 208,961 downwards.
TGGGAGGCCATCCAGCCCGCGCCGGCCAGCAGCGCCAGGCACACCACCGCCGCGGCCGCCTTCCAGCCCCGGTACCGGCCGGGCGGGCCGCCCGCCACCGCCACCGGCGCCGGCGTCGGTGTGGGCGGCGGGACGGCGGGACCGGGTGCGGGCGCGGGAGTCGAGGGGCTCGGCGGGTTCGGCGGGTTCGGTGGGGAGACGGCCGTCGGCGGGTGCGTCGCCGACGCGGCCACCGCCGCGTTCGACGCGGCGGGGTCCGCTAGCACCTCGCGGAGCATCGCCCCGGCCGTGGCCGCGTCCAGGCGCTCCCGCGGGTCCGAGGTCAACAGCCCCTGGATGACCGGGGCGAGGGGCCCCGCGTAGCGGAGGGCCGGGTCGGGAGACTGCCGGATGTTCTCCTGGACCTCCCAGACCTCGTGCCCGGCGAAGGGCACGCGGCCCTCGACCATCTCGTACAGCGTGATCCCCAGCGCCCACAGGTCGGAGGCGGCGGTGGGGCCCGGGGAGGCGGGGGCGAAGAGTTCGGGTGCCAGGTAGGAGGAGGTGCCGATGACGCTTCCGGACCTGGTCACCCGGTCCGCGCCCTCGAAGGTGGCGATGCCGAAGTCCACCAGGATCGCGAGCCCGTCGTCGCGTACGAGGACGTTGCCCGGTTTCACGTCGCGGTGGACGACCGATGCCGCGTGGACCGCTTGCAGGCCCTGGAGGATCTGGAGGCCGATGTTCGCGGCCCTCGGCACGGCGAGGACCCCGTCGCCGCCCAACAGGTCTCCCAGGGACCTCGCTTCGAGCAGCTTCATCACGATCCAGACCTGGTTGTCGGTCTCGACCTGGTCGTGGACCGTCACCACGTTCTGGTGCTCGATCTTGGCGATGGCCTCCGCCTCGCGCCGCGCCCGTTGCAGCGCCGCCGTCTGTGTGGCGGCGGTCATCGAGTTCCGGTCGAGCAGGCCCTTCACGGCGACGAACCGGCGCAACCGCCGGTCGTGGGCCTTCCAGACCTCGCCCATCCCGCCGCTGCCGATCGGCTCCAGCAGCTCGTAGCGGCCGTCGATCACGGTCCGGGGGGAGGGCGGAGCGTCGTGCGGCGGGGGCGGCGTGCTCGGCCACTCCTGCGGCGCCACGGCGTCCGGCTGCCGGGGGTCGTCGTTCGACCGGCGGTCCTCGGGACCCCTGGCCCCGTCGCCCGCTCTGCCGGCCTTGTCTTCGTTGTGCATACGACCCCCTGTGCACTACATGGACCACGCCAGATTAGACGTTACGTCCTGTTCGGACGCACCGGCGTGAGGTGCCGGTTCGCGCCCCGGCGATCGGCGGTACGGACAGGAGCCTAGGAGGCCGCGCCGCCGTTGCTCTTCAGCAACTGGCCGTTGACCCACTGGCCTTCGGGGGAGCACAGAAATCCCACCAGGTGGGCGGTGTCCAGCGGGGTGCCGAGACGGCCGAGCGGGGTGTCCCGCGCCAGGGTCTCGCGCAGCTCGTCGTTCATCCAGCCGGTGTCCACCGGGCCGGGGTTGACGACGTTCGCGGTCACCCCGAGGTGGGCCAGCTCGTGCGCGGCGGCCAGCGTGATGCGGTCCAGGGCTCCCTTGCTCGCCCCGTAGGGGAGGTTGCCCACGGTGTGGTCGCTGGTGAGCGCGACGATCCTGCCTGTCGGGGTGCCGGGCGTGCCGCGGAAGCGGAGCCCGTACTCGCGGATCAGCAGCCAACTGGCGCGGGCGTTCACCGCGAAGTGCCGGTCGAACGCCTCCACGGTGGTGTCCAGCAGTCCCGAGTCCACCGACTCAGCGTGCGAGAGGACGAGTGCGGTCACCGGCCCGCCGAGGCGCTGTTCCGCCTCGTCGAAGATGCGCGTCGGCGCGTCGGGGTCGGTCAGGTCCGCCTCGATCGCCGCCGTACGGGCCCCTGTCTCCGCCAGCTCCTTCTCGATGGACGCGGCGGCCCCCGGCTCGGCGCCCCAGTCCATGCGGCGGTCGTACGGCGTCCAGTAGGTGAAGGCGATGTCCCAGCCGGTGGCCGCCAGCCGGCGGGCGATGCCCGCGCCGATGCCGATGCTGCGGCCGACGCCGGTGATGAGGGCGATGGGGCGGTCCGGGCCGGAGGCGGGCGGGGGCTGTTCGGTGTTCGTCACGCGGTGATCCTTCGTGACCCGTAGGCGTACGTCAATGGCCTTTCAGGACACGCGGGCGACACCGTTGCGCCTGCGCTGAGCTGCGGGCGGACCGTTCACCCGGGGGCGTCGCGGTGTGGTGCGACCTCCTCCGCCCGGGCCGCCCGCCGCGCGGGTCACGCGGCCGGCCCCCGGCGCCCGCAGATCAGCTCGTGGGCGAGCCGTGCCGTCGCGAGCAGACCCGCGCGGTCCGTACCGAGATTGGCCCGCGCCGACAGCCCGTGCCAGAGGGACTGGATGAGTCCTGTCAGGGCCTCCGCGTCCGTGTCGGCGGGCAGTTCCCCTTCCTGGACGGCGCGTTCGACGCGGGCGTGGAGGGCCCGTTCGTTGGAGTCCTGGAGTTCGGCGAAGTAGGCGCTGGTGTCGAGTGTGCCGGTGCTGTCGGCCATGGCGGCGCTGCTGAGCAGGCAGCCGGGGTGTTCGTCGTCGGGCCGGGTGAACTCGTGGACGGAGTCGACGAGGACGCGTTCGACGGCGACCCGGAACTCCGGTGCCGCGAGGGCCTGTTGGTAGATCTCACGGTAGCGCTCCGCGTAGGTCCGCACCGCTTCCTCGAACAGGCCGGCCTTGCTGCCGAAGGTGCCGTAGAGGCTGGAGGTGGAGAGCCCGAGCAGTGCGGTCAGGTCACGGGTCGAGGTCCCCGAGTACCCGCGTCGCCAGAAGAGGCGGGCGGCGTCCAGGAGGGCGCGGTCGCGGTCGAAGGCTCGTGGGCGTCCACGTTTCGGCTGGGGCACTCTTGCATTGTAGAGCGATCGCACCATAATGACTTTATGGAGCAATCGATTCGGAAAAGGTTCTCGGTGGGCGACGGCAGCTGGATCACGGTTGACGTGTACGGGGAGCCGGACGTGCCGGGCCTCGTCGTCGTCCCCGGGGCGATGAGCGACGCCCTCGGCTGGCGTACGGTCGCGACCGCCGTGGACGCCTGGCCGTCGGTGGCGGTCGTCAACCGCCGGGGCCGCGCGCCCTCGGGGCCGATGACCAGCGCGTACTCCCTGCGGACCGAGGTGGCCGACCTCGGCGTGGTGCTGGACGGACTGGGCGGCGTCCAGGCGGTCTTCGGCTGGAGTTACGGCGGGCTGATCGCCCTGCTGGCCGCCGACGAACGGCCTCTGCGCCAGGTGATCGCGTATGAGCCGGTGATGCGCCCGTTCGGCCTGGACGTGCTTCCGGGACTGAAGGCCGCGCAGGAGGCGGCGGACCCGGGCGCGGCGGTGGAGATCGTGCACCGGCGGCTCGCCGGCCTCGACGGGACGGTCGTCGACGCCCTGCGCGCCGACCCCGAGGTGTGGACGGCCCTGTGCCGGCTCGCCGGGCCGCTGTACGCCGAGCTGGCAGCGCTGTACGGGGAGCCCGCGCCGGAGGTCCTCGCCCGGCGGGCGGACCGCGTCGACCTGATCGTCGGCGGGACCAGCCGCGGAAGGGCCCCCTACGGCACGTCGTTCGACGACGTCGCGCGGCGCGTCCCCCACGCCGAGCTCCATGAGCTGCCCGGCCAGGGGCACCTGGCCCACCTCCAGGCGCCGGCGGAGCTGGGCCGCCTGATCGGTGGCCTGGCCGCCGCCCGCTGAGCACCGCCCGCGCCGAGTTGCCGACCGGGCCGAGGCAGGGGGCGCGGGCCCGGGCCGGGGCGCGGGCCCGCGCCCCGGCCCGGCACGCCCGACATGCGGTGGCGGGCATGCCGACAGAGACTCGGTGAGGGCCTCCGGGACGCCCGTCCCGGACGCGCCGAGGAGGTACACGATGCCCTCATCGATCAGCGACCCGGCGGTGGAGAAGTTCATCGCCGCGGTGAACGCGGGCGACCGGGACGCCTTCTTCGCCGACGTCCTCACCGAGGACGCCACCATGTCCGACGACGGCAGCGAACGGGACCTGGCGGCCTGGACGGACAAGGAGATCTTCTCCCCGGAGGCCAACGGCCGCATGAAGGTCGTGGACGCCTCCGACGACGGCCGTAGCCTCGTCGTCGACTACACCAACGACGCCTGGGGCACGATGCGGACCCGCTGGGTCTTCACGGTCGCCGGTGACCGCGTCAGCCGCTTCGAGACGGGCCAGGCGCCGTCCTGAGACCGGCCGCCCGCCAGGTGTACAGCCCTTAGGGGCGTCACAGGCGGCGGTAGGTGCGGCCGCCACGCCGGGGGAGGGCCGTCGGGTCGTCGGGACCGTTCCTGGTGGCCTTCAGCGCGAGGTGGACCTCGGCGCGCACGGTGGCGTCGCCGAGGTTGCGCGCGAGGCGGTCGGCGCACTGGGTGAGCCAGCAGGCCAAAGTGGTGCGGTGGACGTGCAGTTCGGCCGCGGCGGGGGCGGTGCGGGCGTGGTGGCGCAGCCAGCATGACAGGGCGATCCGCAGGTGCGGCTCCAGACCGCCGACCAGGCCGACGGCCCAGCTCCGGGCCGCCTCGGTGTCCAGGAGATCGTCCGGCAGCGCCTCCAGCCGGGCGAGGCCGGGCGGACACCCGCCGCTGCTGCGGCCACGGCTTCTGCTGAGGTCGGCGTCAGCGTCGTCGGCGGCGTCGGCGGCGGCGTCGGCGAGGTCCGGGCAGGGGGCGGGGGCGCGGAGGGCGAGCAGCAGATGCGCCTGCACGGTGGCGTCCTCCAGGTCCGCGCCGAGCAGCCGGGACAGGTCGCGTATCCGGGCCCGGACCGTGCCGGCGGACAGGCCGAGCGCGGCGGCGGCGCGGGGCTTGCTGCCGGTGCGGAGCCAGACCAGGAGCAGGTGCTGGTGGGCCGGGGACAGCGGGCGCAGCACGGATGCCGCCCACCGGGCGTACGGGGCGGCGGGCAGGAGGGGGGCGAGCCGGGACGTGCCCACGGCGTCGGCGAGGACGACGCGGCAGTCAGGGGTGGCGCTGTGCCGGGCGGCGGCGGCGTCGCTGTGGGCGGTGGACATCTCGGCCAGGGGCAGGGGTCCGGCCATGCCCGCGAGCAGGTGGTGCCGCTCGCTCAGCCGGGAGACCAGGCGCAGGATCCGCCCGTCGTCGCCGCCGTGGTGGAGCTCGGCGACGACCAGTTCGCCGTCCGGCCGGCCGATCAGGGTGCAGGCGTCGGCGTGCGGGGCGATGGAGGGGCGGGCGGCCCGCCAGAGCACCTCGTGGGCGGCGGGCAGGTCGGCGCCGGAGAGCCGGTAGACCGTGACATGCGTGAGCCTGTTCCCGCCGAGGGTCTCGGTGACGGCGGCGGCGTGGCCCGCCAGCAGCAGCCGGATGAGGGTGGTGTGCAGCCGCATCTGTTCGCCCCGCAGCTCCGCCGCCCGCCGGCCGCGCACCTCCAGGAGGGCCGCGGTGGTCGTGGCGACGTGGCAGGCGTGCTCCGGCGGCACGGTGGCCGCCGGGGCCAGGACGAGGACGGCTCCGGCCGCCGGGTGCCGCGTGCAGTGCGGGTGCTCCAGGGGCGCGGCGGCCGCGTGTACGCCGTCGGCCGCCGCGGCCGCGGGGGTGCTGTAGACGGCCCCGGCGATGGGGTCGGCCAGCACCGCCCACCCCTGGACCAGGGACGCGGCCTCGGCGATCAGGTGCGCACCGGACCGGGTCGCCGCCCGCAGCAGCCGGTCCGCCGCCTCCCGCTCGTGCCGGGCGCCCCGCGGGCCGGTGGCCCCGTGGCCGGTCGTGCCTGTGCTGCTCATGGGCGAGCCTCTGCGGGCCGTGCGCGCCGCGCGCGGGGAAGTCCCGCGTGCGGCACGCCAGTTGCGGACGTGGGTCAGGGAATGCGGGCGACCGCGCCCCACCCGGCCCGGGCCGTGGTGGTGCCGGTGTTCGCGTCGGGCCGCCAGTTCGGCCAGGACACCATGCCCGGCTCGACCATCTCCAGCCCGTCGAAGAACGCGATCGTGGTCTCCGGCTCCCGGAAGATGTACGGGATCGCGCCGCTCGCGTTGTACTCGTCCTGGACGGCGCGGTGGGCGTCGTCGGACGCGGTGGAGTGGCTGAGCGAGAGGTAGCTGCCGGAGGGCAGGCGGTCCACCAGCCGCCGCACCAGGGACAGGGCGTCGTCCCAGTCCACGATGTGCCCGAGGACGTCACTGATCACGAGGGCGACGGGCCGCGTCAGGTCCAGGGTCTTGGCCGCCCCGGTGAGCACGGTCTCGGTGTCGCGCATGTCCGCCTCGACGTAGGCGGTGGCGCCCTCGGGGGTGCTGGTCAGGAGCGCGTGGACGTGCAGGAGCACCAGGGGGTCGTGGTCGACGTAGACGATCCGCGATTCCGGGGCTATCCGCTGGGCCACCTCGTGGGTGTTGTTCGCGGTGGGCAACCCGGCGCCCACGTCGAGGAACTGGCGGATTCCGGCGTCCCGGGCGAGGTGGGTGACCGTACGGCGGAGGAAGTCCCGCGACTCCTTCGCGAACGTCTCGATCAGCGGGTACTTCTCACGGTAGGCGTCGCCCGCCGACCGGTCCGCCGGGAAGTTGTCCTTGCCGCCGAGCCAGTAGTTCCAGACCCGTGCGGAGTGCGCGACGCTCGTATCGATCTGCGCGGGCAGTTCAGGCCCGCTTCCTTCAGGCCCATTTCCGGTCGTACTCATCCTGCAACACCTCTCCTGTTCGGGCCGGCCGCATCGCCATCACGCACGACACGTCCAGCATTCCCTGATACGTCTGCACGGGGTGGGGGCTGTCCCACACCTCCGCCGTGCCGGGGAGCCCGCCCTCCCGCACCACGTGGTCCGCGATCTCCCGGATCTCCACCCGGTAGAGGGTCAGCGCCGGAACGCCGGTCAGCGGGTGCGGTGGAGCGTACTCAGGGTGCAGCTGCACCGTCACATCGCCTCGCTCCGCCAGCTGTTGGATGCTCCTGAGCTGTTCACGCATCACCTCGTCGCCGCCCACCCGGACGCGTAGCGCGGTGACGGGCAGCACGGCCCAGAGCCGGGTCTGCTGTTCCTGGAGCCGTTTCTGACGCTCGACCAGGAAGTCCGCCCGACGCCGCCGCCCGGCCGCGTCCCCGTCGGGGCACCTGATCTCGTCCACGGCCATCGCGTAGGCCGGGGTCCGCAGCAGCAGCGGAACCAGCGCCGGGTCCCAGGTGCGTACGACGCCGGCCGCCGACTCCACGCTCATCAGGTCCATCAGCCACGGTGCCATCGCATCGCGCCACGGATGCCACCAGCCGGGCATATTGGCCGCGTTGAGCCGCCCCATGATGTCGTCGGCCTCCGCCGCCCCCGCCCCGTAGACGGCGAGCAGGGCGCACACCTGCCCCACGTCGAGGGAGGTCTGCGCCTGTTCCAGCCGCCGCAGCGTCGTGGGATGCCACCCCAGCTGCAGGGCGGCCTGGGGCACGGAAAGGCCGGCGCCTTCCCGCAGTCGCCGCAGGCGGGCCACGAGGACCAGATGCCGCGCCGTCCGCCCCGACCTCTCGCGCGCCACGGCTTCCCCCTCCCCGTTCCGGTCCCGTTCCGGCCCCACATCGGTCCCGCTCCCGGTCCCGTTCCGACCCGGCCCCGGTCCTGTTTCGGCTCGATCTATCCGACATTCCGCGCAGTCTGCGCACAGTGCACACAGCGCACCTTGCGACGGTCGCACGGCGCTCTCAAGGTAAGCATGTCCGACTCGACCACACGCGAACTCGCTGAGACCGGACCGATCTTGCCCCCACCGCCAGCCCCGTGCGCACCCAGCCCCGTCCTCGGCCCCAGCAGCTCCCACCTCGGCCCCCGCCCCAGCAGCTCTCACCCCGGCCCAGACCCGCCCCAGCCTCGCCCCGGCCCCCGCCCCAGCCGTTCCGTGCACTGCCGTTCCACGCACCGTCGTTCCGGCGGCCCGTTCTCTGGAGCCCACCGCATGAACAACCTCACCGACCTGGCCCACCTGAACCGCACGTCCCACCCGAAGCTCCGGTCCGTCGTCGGGATCCCGAGGCCCACCCCGGCCCGCCCGCTCGACCTGCGCGTCCGCGCCCAGCGGATCCAGATCGACGAGCTCGTCGTCGACGACCCGTGCCAGGTGCTCGCCCATGCGGGCCAGGCCGTCCTCGAGGACCCGGACACGGCCGCTCTGCTCGGGCACGATCCGGCCACCCCGCTGTCGCTGCCCGCCGCGGCGGCGCTCCTGTGCGCGCTCTACGACACGGACGCCCTCACGGCCATGGGTCTGCGCCTCGCCCGCCACACCACGCGCGTCTCCGCCTCCAACCAGCAGACGGAGCCCGTCTCGCTGGTGCGGTCCACGGCCCCGGGCCAGGAGGACTGAGCTTCGGGGCCGGATGGCCGGATGGCCGTACGCAGGCTCGAATTCACCTGGAACACCACCCCCTTCCAGGACGCGTTGATCATCGGCGCGAACCGGCTCTGTGTAACTTCCACTCCGGGAACACCGATTGCTGGGCTCAGAGCTGGGCCATGGGTGACACCACCGTGCCGTCGACCTCGTCACGGTGGACCAACCAGCCGACCTGGACCCAGTACCACTCCTCCACTCAGACACGCGGCAACTCCGACTGCACGAGCACCCAGCCCGACCGGAGGATCAACGCGGATGGCGGCAACCGCACGGGCAGGTCGCGCCAAGGAGCCCCGGTCCGCAGCTGCCACAGCACACCAGTAACCACCTGCCGATGATCACGCCATGGACGGCCACGCCCGTCCGTCTGCGGCAACATGGGCTCAATCCGCTCCCACACCACGTCCGCCACCTCACCTCGACCTGTCACAAGATCAATTATCAGACCGGCTATAGAGTCCTGCCTGTGGCGAATCATCAGGACGAGACCAGGGCGGCCTACGACGGAGTCGTCGAGCTGTACGCATCGCTATTCGCAGGCCGGCTGGAGACACAGCCGTTCGCCCGGGCCATGATCGGCACCTTCGCCGAACTGGTGCGCGCGACGGGCAACCTGCGGGCAGCTGACGTCGGGTGCGGGCCCGGACATCTGACGGCCATGCTGCACGAACTGGGCTTGGACGCCTTCGGACTTGACCTCTCCCCCGGCATGGTCGACCACGCCAGGCAGGCCCATCCGGCGCTCCGCTTCCAGGAGGCGCGGATGGAGTCCCTGCCGATCGAGGACGGCGTGCTCGGCGGCGTACTGGCCCACTACTCGATGATCCACACCCCTGCGGGGGAACTGCCGGAGCTGCTCGCCGAGCAGGTACGCGTCCTGGCGCCGGGTGGCCTGCTCCTGGTCTCCTTCTTCGGGACCGACGGGCCTGAGCCGGTCCGGTTCGACCACAAGGTGGCGCCTGCCTATAGCTGGCCGGCGGACCGCCTCGCCGAACTGCTGGCTGATGCCGGGCTCGTTCCCTTCGCCCGGCTGCTCCATGATCCGGCCTCCGAACGGGGCTTCCTCGACGCTTACCTGCTGGCTCGCCGTTCGTAGGTCCTGCCCTGCAATACCCGCCGGACGGTCGGCGCACCTCCGGTAACTGCTGGCTCGGCGGACGCTCACTGATCCGACGGGAATTGTCAGACAGGCCCTAGCCCTGCCGGCCCAGCCATTCTGAGATCACGCGGTTGGTTTCTTCGGGCATTTCCCCCTGGATCCAGTGACCGCAGTCCAGGCCGACCACTTCCACGTCGGGCACGAACTCTGCCAGTCTTTCGAACCTCGGGACCGCGAAGTCCTGGTCGCCGTAGATCATGAGGGTGGGCTGCTTGATGATGGGGTCCACGTCCGCCAACTGGTGCCAGTTACGGTCGAGGTTCCTGTACCAGTTGATGCCGCCGGTGAATCCCGACGTCTCGAACGCGGAGATGATGACGGCCAGGTCGCTCTCGGTCATGGCGGGCTCACCGAGCGGTGTTTCCGCCTTGGCGAGATTGATGAATGCCATGCCCGGCTCAGGGGGCGCGGGGGGCGCGTTCTTCCGGTAGAGGTTGCGGATGAACCGGGAGGTGTTGGCATCGAGCACGGCGTCCGCGACGCCCGGCTGCCGGTTGAAGTGGACGAAGTAGAAGTCGCCGCCGAGGAAGGCTTCCATGGCCTCGATCCACGGTGTTTCGCCGCGCTCCATGTAAGGCAGGCTCAGGTTGATCAGCTTGTTCACCCGGCCGGGGTGCAACTGGGCCAGGCTCCAGACGACGAACGCACCCCAGTCGTGGCCGACGAAGGTGGCGTCCTCGTAGCCATAGTGGTCCAGGAGCGCGACGAGGTCGCCCGTCAGATGTTCGACGTCGTAATCGGTCACCTCGGTCGGGCGGGAGGAGTTGCCATATCCCCGCTGGTTCGGCGCGATGACGTGGTAGCCGGCCGCGGCGAGGACCGGCATCTGGCGACGCCAGGTGACGGCGTGCTCCGGCCAGCCGTGGCAGAGCACGATGGGCTTGCCCTTGTTCTCCCGGCCTGCTTCGAAGACTTCCAGCTCCACACCGTTGACCTGGATGAGGGTGGGCTCGGGAAATTCTGCTTGGTTGGACACTGCATTTCCTCTCTGAGGGTGCTTGCCGGTGGTCGACCTCCTCGATGAGGTCATGTCGCCAGCTTGCTATCCAAACCGGTCACCTTGTGACCGGTTTTTATGAGAGTTTTGTCTGTATGCGATCCGATCGGCTGGTGGCCGTACTCCTCTTGCTGCAACGGCGCGAGCAGGTGACAGCCGCGGAGGTCTCCCGGGAGCTGGACGTCTCCGAGCGCACCGCCCGCCGTGACCTCGACGCCCTGGCCATGGCCGGGGTACCCGTGTACTCCGTGCAGGGCCGAGGCGGCGGGTGGCGCCTGGTGGGCGGCGCTCGTACCGACCTGTCCGGGTTGACCGCCAGTGAGGCACGCGCCCTGTTCCTGGCTCTCGGTCCGGCCTCGGATGCGACGCCGGCGATGAAAGCAGCTCTGCGCAAGCTCGTCCACGCTCTGCCCAAGCCCTTCCAGGTGCAGGCCGAGGCAGCGGCGTCGTCGCTGGTCGTAGACCCGCAGCGATGGGGGGCGAGCCGGTTCGAGCACCAGCCGCCTCGCTTCCTCGACGAACTGCAGGACGCGGTGATCCGGGGCGTCCAGGTGTCGCTCGGCTACGTCGACAGCAAAGGTGTCGAAACCCGGAGAACTGTCCACCCGCTGGGCGTCGTCGCCAAAGGTCCTGTGTGGTACCTCGTCTCCAACACCGAGACCGGCCGACGCGTCTTCCGGATCGACCGTGTGTCGTCCGCCGACCCGACCGGCGACCCTGTGCACCGAGCCGGTGACTTCGATCTTGCCGAGAGCTGGAATGAGATCGCCGAAGAGGTCGATCGCAAACGAATGCCGCTGGAGGCCCAGGCGGTATGCACACCCGACGGGATAGGCATCCTCCGGATGGCGGTCGGCGACCGGCTCGACGTGGGAGGTTCCACGACCGACGGCCGGATCGAGGTCGTGATCCGCGGCCCCAACGAGTACATCCTCGCCGGCGAGCTCTCCGGGCTCGTCGAATGGGTCGAGGTGACCGGCCCTACGAGTGTCCGAGACCGCCTGGCCTCGATCGGCAACGCCCTCGTCGAACGATACGGTCGGCCGCGCGCCGGCGGAGACCTTCACCCGTCTTGAAGCGGACGAGGCAGGCTCCGAGAACAGTTCCGCTCCATGGTGTGGGCTTGTCCGTTCCTGCCGTCACCTGGTCACGAGTCGGCGGCTCTGCCGGCCTGGCTCGCTGCGGGTGGGCGGTGAGCCCGCTTGTGCTGGGCCGACATCGCCACGCGCTCGGCGAGCCTCCGGGGTGAGGTCGCGGCGGGCGGTGCAGGTTGTGGTGACGGCTGGCGCCTCTTGGGCTGCGGTGTCGATCGCCGACCGCGTGCTTGGGCACCGAAAGGGCAAGCCCGACGGGTTCCTGGAGCGGCAGGTCCCGCGCTGGACGGCTACGCGCTCGCGCTCGGCCCCTTCGAGAGGGCCCTCAGGTTCCCGGCCGCCGGAACTGCTTGAGCCGCACCCCCGCCAGGCTGTCGGCGATCAGCTGGTCCAACCGCCGCTCCCGGGTCTCGTCCCGCTTGGCACTGATCACATAGTGGATAGCCGACTTGCGGTAGGACGGCGTCTGCCCGCTGAACCAGTCCCACGCCTGCGGTTCTGCCTGGAAGCGAGCCAATTGCGCCGCCTCGAACTCCCAGACCGGCTTCTCCTCGTACTCCCGGTCACGGGCTTCGAACACCGCGATGCCGGCCGACCGCATCAGGCCCTGCGCGGTCAGCTTCTCGATCTTGCGGAGGTTGACCTGGCTCCAGTTGCTGCGCGGCCTGCGCGGAGTAAACCGGATCGACCAGGAGAAGTCGTCGATCGGACTCTGCCGGCCGTCGATCCAGCCGAAGCACAGGGCCTGGTCGACTGCCTCCGAATCAACGTGGCAGACGGAGCCGGCGGCGACACTGAACCTGACGACCCTGCTAGGGACTGCCCGGAGGATCATGGCTGGACTTAATGGACGCGGCGATCTGCTCGGTGGCCATGTGGATGGCGAGACGGAAGCTGGTGTACCGATATCCGGCATCTGAGTGGTGGTGGAGCAACTCCCGTGCGGTGACGGGGTTTCCGGCCCGGTCGCGCTGCCACAGCCCCATCTCCAGCGCGGACAGAACCAGCGGGGTCCCCGTGCTCGCCGTCAGCGGTACATGCCTGGGGCCTGTCAGCCAGTCGGGAACCCGGAACCCCCGGCGCGTCAGTGGATCGGGGTCCAGTGCGTGAGTGCCTCGTCCAGCAGCGGATGCTCCGGGTTCTCCCAGATGAGGCAGCCCCGCACCAGGCCGGGCACATCGGGGCCCATCGCATCCGCCGGGCCTTCGGTCACCGTACGCAGGACGGCGTCCAGGTAGGCGGCGATCGAGGGGAACGCGGCTGTGGCGCCGACGCCGGGCAGGCTGTCCAGGCCCCACCGGCCGACACCGATGGCACCCACCCAGTAGCCGGATTCGGGCCCGGCCTCGTCCCTGGTCAGCCACGGCACCACCGGCGCGCCTTCCCACCAGTCCAGTCCGCTATGGTCCGGAAGGCGCGGGCGCAGGGCGTCCACCGGAGCCATGATCACCCCGCCGGGCAGGAACGCCCCCGAACCGATCTCGCCTTCCTCGTCGTGTTCGATCTCCTGGTGATCCACGCCGCCGCACAGCCGCCACAGCGCGGCCAGCTCGGCGGGCAGCCCGAACCCGAGATGGTGCTTCAGCGCGGTGTCGGCGGCCTCGACGGCCGTCTCGGCGGCCGGAGGCAGGAGCGAAGCGCAGGAGACCGGAGCATGCGTCTTCAGCCAGCCGGTGAGGCGGCACCAGGCTTCCGCGACATTCTGTTGATCATTCATGCGCCCATTCTCAGCCGGTCGTGACGCCACTGCGGCGGCCCGGGCGGTTGATCATCTGAACGGGCCGCCGCAGTGCACCCGGTGGTCCACTGCCCTCACCGCTTTCCAGCCAGTGCGCATGCAAGCACGAACGCCTGACCGACACGGCTGTCCAGCCATTTCCTTGTCCGGAATTCATTCCCGATCGCGTACGCCGCGCGGAGCCTGAGCTAGCGTCTCCAGGCGCAGAAACGGAACGCAGGCAGACGGGGGAGTGTCGTGTTTGATGCGGAGCGCTGGCAGGAGCTGTTCGGACCGACCGAGGATGGGCCCGCGATGAGGCTCGCCTCGGCGTCCAGCGACGGCGGGGCCGGCTCGGGCGGAACCGGCAAACTCAAGTACACCAAGGGCCCTTGGACCAGTGCATCCGGCACCGCAGGCGACTTATGGACCAGGGCGGGGACGAGCAGGTCGGTTCTCGGGCGCGGCCACGAGGGTGTTGAGACGGGAGTAGCGGGCCTCAGTTCCGTCGCGGCCCTCAAGAGCGTGCTGACGTCCTGGGAAGAACGCCTTCAGGCAGTACGGGACGAGTGCGAGCAGCTCAAGGGAAACCTGCTGACGGTCGCCAAGGAGATGGGGGAGTCGGAGACCGGGATCAAGTCGTCCTTCACGGGGGTCCATGTCCCCGGCAAGGCGGATGTGAAGCGATGATCGGACCCCTGACTTGGCAGCTGCTGCGCGACCTCAAGGCCTCCGAGCTCACGCAGGCCGGCGACAAGTGGCACGAGGTGTCCGGTCGTTCGGCCTCCGACCGGGCCCAGGTCGACCGCGCGATGTCCGCGAAGCTCCGCGAGACCCAGGAGAGCGAATCGGCCGAGGCGGCCCTCGGCAGGCTCCGGCGACTCAGTCGCAACTTCCAGTACGTGGCGACCGAGTGTGGGCTGGTCCGTACAGCGCTCAACGGGCTAGCCGGCGATCTGGCCGAGCCCCAGAACCAGCTGAAGCAGGCACTGGAGGACGCTGCTTCCCTGAACTTCACGGTTCACGAGGACGGCTCCGTCAGCTACCCGGCCGCCAAGGTCGACGACCTGACCGGGGCGAAGCAGGAGGCGCCGGGAGGCAGCTCGCGGGGCAGCTCCCGCCTTCCGCTGGATCCGCCGGGCCTCAGATCGCCGGGGCAGCAGTCGCTGTATCCCGGCTACTCGGGCTTCAGGCCGGTCAACCCGAACGCGGAGAAGGCCCAGGACGTGGCCGACCGCATCGCCCGAGCCGTGCGGTCCGCGCGGGAGATCGACGCCCGGTACGCGAAGACCCTCAACGGCCTGAAGGCGGAGAAGGGGCTCGATGTCACCGCGGCCACGCTGAAGGACGTGTTCGGGGACACCGCCGACGGTGATCCGCCGCCGGCATGCACCTCGCCGAAGGCATCCCGCAGGACAAGGACCCTGCGGAGCGCAAGAAGTGGTGGGACGCGTTGACCGACGAACAGCGGCAGGAGTACGTGAACGTCGCACCGGACCTGATCGGCGGTCTGGACGGCATCCCGGCGGTCGTTCGCGACGAGGCGAACCGGAACTACCTGCCGGTCCTCATCGACGAGATGGCGAGCCGGGGCGGTGACGACGCCAGGACCAAGCTCGACGCCCTCCGCATGATTCAGGACAAACTCGGTGAGTCGAGTCACCCGCCCATGTTCCTTCTCGGCATCGGGGACGAGGGCAACGGACGCGCGGTCGTCTCGTACGGGAACCCTGATACGTCCAGGCACGTCGCGGCGTACGTTCCCGGTCTCGGCACCAAGCTCGACGGCGAATTCGTCACGGACACGATGAAGCGGGCCCAGGACACGGCCATCGGTACCCAGGATGTCGACCCGTCCAGTGCCTCGATCGTCTGGCTGGGCTACGACGCCCCGCAGCACTTGGACGTAATGACGAGAGGCGATGCGCAACGGGGTGCTCCGGCGTACAACGAGTTCATGGGAGGCCTTTCGGCGACGAATGCGAACGAGGACCCGCATGTGACGGCGATCGGGCATTCCTACGGCTCGCTCACCGTGGGCACGGCCGCCAAAGAGGCAGGCGGGATTCCGGGCGTCGATGACGTGATCCTGCTCGGCAGCCCCGGCGTGGACGCGCAGAAGGCGACGGAACTCGGCGTGGGCAAGGACCATGTGTTCGTGGGCGCCGCCGACAACGACCCGGTCACCCACGTGCCCACGAAGGGAGAGTCGGCGCTCGCCGCGGGGCCCGCCTGGGTGCTGGGTGGTCCAGAGGCGGTCAGAAGGGCTAATGACCTTCTCGACGTCGGCAACGACGACCTGCACTTCGGCAAGGACCCGGCGAGTGAGGCCTTCGGAGCACAGCGCTTCGAGGTCGACGATGGGCCCAGGATGGTTCTCGAAGCCGGAAAGTTCGACGCCCACTCCCAGTACTTCACTCCCACGAAGGATCAGGAATCGGCGCGCAATATCGCAAGCATTGTCGGCGGACGTCCTGAGGACATCGTGAGGGAGAAGCATCGATGAGGCGCATCACGCGAACTGTTCGCCTGGCCTGTGCGCTGGGCGTGACCGGCGCGTTGCTTGTCAGCTGCGGGCTGATGAGCAATGCCAAGAACGGGAATGGGGCAGTAGCAGGCATGGACATGCAGGGGGCGGCGGAGCACGCCGACGGGATGTTCTACGCGACGGTCGGAGAGATCAAGCCGGAAATCGAATGGGTCCACTACACCACGACGACCGGCAGCTGCGACGTAACGCGCTACTGGACCGTGATGACAGTCGTTTCCGAGCAGCGTCGGGGCAACCTTCTGGGAGTGGTCGAGCGTTTCTGGAAGGCGAGCGACTTTCGGATCAAGTCGGTGAATCCGAGCAAGGAGATGCCTTCGATCATCGCCGTATCCAAGGACGGCTTCGGCATCGTGGTCAAGTTCGGCTACAAAGGGCAGGCATTCTTCGAGGTAACCAGTCCCTGCGTGGACGAGTCGAAGGTGGCCGCGCCCATGAAGGTGGCGACCGGCCGCACGTACGACGGTAGGCCCCCCACCCCCAACGTCCGCTCCGACTTCTGGTCCGCCGAGACCCCGGTCCCGGATCCCGCCCACTCGTCCTGACCGCGCGTTGGACGGACTGCTCGATGGTTGCGGAGGATCGGCGGTCAGATGCCCCAGCGTGGCTCAGGAAGTGCCGAACTCCATGAGGTTGTCTGCCGTTTCGGTGCTCGGCGGGTGCGTGGACGGCGAGGGCTGTCGATAGGCAGTCGCCGCCCCGACTGCCTATCCTTGCGGCTATGACAGCCCAGTTTCCGGAGCCCTCTCCGCGCCCCGTTCCTCCTGGTGGAATTCGTGCCTCTCACGACGACCGGGAAGCCGTGGTGGAGCGGCTGCGTGATGCGGCGGCCGAGGGGCGCATCGACTTCGATGAGCTGGATTCACGCCTGGAGCTGGCACTGACGGCCAAGACGCACGGCGACCTGGACGCCCTCACCGCTGACTTGCCGACGCCGCACTTCTCCTCGGCCGCCGCCCCGGCCTTCGCAGCGGGGAGCCGACCGCCACTGGTGCTGAAGGGCGGCCTTCATGGTGCGTCCCGAGGCCCCGGGCGCTGGGAGGTGCCGGAGCACGTGATCGCTCACGGAGGTCTGGGCGGTGTGAAACTCGACTTCACCCGGGTCGAGTGCCGTCTCGCGGAGATCGTCGTGGAGGCGTACGGGGAGACGTCCGGTGTCACGGTCGTCATTCCCGACGGCTGGGTCGCGGACACCAGTGGCATCGACCCCGGCTTCGGCGGCCTCACGGACAAGAGCACGTCCGGCCGGCTCCCGGGAACTCCGCTGATCCGGCTCACCGGAGCCGGCGGGGTGGGCGGAGTGGTCGTCCGCCACCCCAACAAGCGGGAACGGCGCAAGCTGGACGTTTCCTAGGCGCCGCTCGCGGTCGGCCAGGGCGCAGGGTGTCGGGTCCGCCACGGTGGTGGTGGGCCCGACGCCCTGACGGTCGCAGCAGTTACCGCCGACCTGGGCCCCGCCGGCCCGTCGGCACCGCGGACGTCACTTCACCACGACGTTGTCCCCGGTCGAAGTCGACGGCCCGGTGGTGGTGTTGCCGTAGTAGGCCCAGCGCCACGTACCCGTCTTGGAGGCCTTCACGGTCGTCTTGAGGGCACCCGAGCCGTTCGCCAGCACCTTCTTCACCGTGGTGTAGGAGGTGGCGCCGGAAGGCTTGAACTGAAGGCTCACCGAGCGGCCCCCGTAGGAGGCGTACTTCCTGGTCTCCCAGTTGGCCGGCGCGTCCTGGTCCAGGGTGCGCGGCGTCTGAACCGTGGGGCTTCCGGCCAACAGCATGATCATGTAGGTGAGAGCGCAACTGGCGATCACGGCCAGGGAGAGCGCGATGACGGTACGTGTGGAGCGGCGTTGATCAGTCACGCGGACAGGCCTATTTGGCTGTCCGTGGTCAGACAGCCCCGAGGTGCCCTGTGGTGACAGGTGACATGAAGTCGCCTCCGCTACAGGGCCGCCCTCCCTCACGGGTGGGTCAGACCGGATCGGCACCGTGTGCGCAGTACGGCCAGGTTGGCGGCTCGGATGTACTCCTGGCTCGGCAGCTCCACAGTGTCGGGTGTGCTCGCATGGACGCCCCGGGGGCAGGGACGGTTCGGCTCGACGATTGATGCTCGCGTCGGCGCTGAAAGTCAGGGCAGCCCCACCAGGCCCCATCCCCGGTGAGCAGCCTCCGTGACCACTGCGCCCCATTCACGCAGCAGGGCAACGAAGTCCTCGAAGGTGTCCGGGCGGCCCGCCCAGCCCTCGCACTCGACCGCGAACGGGCCGCTCAACTTCTCCAGACACGGCTCCACCCGCTCCCAGGCCCGAGCCTTGCCCGCCACCGCCTCCGGCAGGCAGACCAGGAGCACATTCGGGTGCCAGCGGTCGACGGCCTGCGGGAAGACTCCTCCGCCGACCGGTGCCGGAGTATCGGCCTGATCCCCGCTCCGGATCAGACCTCCGAGGAAGCTGTCCATCACCTCACGCACGGGCGCGCCGACGAGCGGCCGTATGTCAGCCCATGCGGTGCCCGCGCGGACATGCGGCATGTGGGCGCCGGTGGTGGTGAGGAAGCTGTATACGGCGCACCACGCCGGTGCTTGTCCAGGAGGCCAGTGCCAGCCATGGGCGCGCTCGGGCCCGCCGTCGTACACGTCCACGTCGCCGAACTCGTCCGGCCACGCCACGTCCTCAAGCCGTCCGATACGGCTCGCGACAGGGATGGCACTCAACTGCCCCCAATCCACCATGAATACCGTGAGGTCCATACCCATGGAGGCAGCATAGGAGGGGGTACACGGCATGTCGCGTACGGGCCGCTGACCGGCCAGCGCCGGGATGCGGGTCTACGGGAGCGGCTGGTCCGCAGAGGGGGTTCCGGCGGACCAGCCGCTCCCGTAGGCGGGTGGGTCAGAGCGCCGGCGCGTAGCGGACGACGGCGTCCTCGCAGGGCCCCTCGGCGTACACCTTCAGCGCTTCCAGCTCGCGTTCGTCCGCCGTGAGTTGCCAGCGGAGCTTGGTCGCCACCCATTCCCCCGCATACCGGCACTGGACCTCCGGGGACGGCGGCATCCAGTCCGCCGGGTCCTTGTCCGCCTTCTGGCGGTTGGTGCGTGACGTGACCGCGGCCAGGGAGACGTCAGACCCCTGGTCGTTCGCGTAGGCCTCCCGCTGCTCCGCCGTCCAGGCGGAGGTGCCGGAGTCCCAGGCCTCGGCGGGCGCGACGAGGTGGGCGACGTCCAGGGACCCGGCGTCGGTGACCTCGTGGCCGTCGAAGTAGGACGTCCACCTGCCGCCGGTCAGCTTGCAACCGGACCCCACGGTCGGTGCGACGACCGCTTCGGCGAGGAGGACCTCGGCCCGGGTGTCGCACCCGTCCGTCGGGTCCTCACCCGCGTTCCAGTGGCGGAAGGACGAAGAGGTGTAGCCGGAGCGGTTCTCCTCGGTCACCTTGAGCAGACCGACCGCGTCGGCCAGGGTCGTCACCTCTGCCACCGGAGCGGCCGGAGCGACCGGAGCGGCCTGCGCTGTTGGACTGGCGGGAGACGGGAGTAGAGGGACGAGGGCGAGGGTGAGCGCGCCGATACCGCGCGCGAGGTTCTTGATCACCAGCGCGTTCTACTGGCCGCGTCCCGCCTTCGCGCAGCCTTCGTGTCCGCAATCACTCTCACGGCTCAGCGAGTTCACCGGAGGAGCGCTTCCACAGCCCGCGCTCGGTGCTCCCCGGTCGCCTCGCCCCCGACACGCCCCCGCGCCGGGCCGGTGGTCGCTTCGCTCACCCTGAGAACGATCGATCCATCGTGGACGGCGCTGCCCTTACCGGCGTAGAGCGAGCGTCGATCGGGTTGCGGCGAGGACGGAGGCCAGGCCGAGAGTGGCGAGGAGCAGGCTCATCTGTCCCCAGGGAATGCTGAGCTGGAAGTCGGGGATCTGGGTGGCCAGTGCCACGGTCGGGACGATGGCGATGAAGAGCCCGAGGAGAGTGGCGGTTCCCAGAAGCACGGCGTACTGCCAGAGGATGATGTGGCGGCCCCAGGATGGCGGGATGCCGAGCGCGATGAGGCTGTCGATGTAGGTCTTCAGTGCTCGGGTCTGGCCGCGGAGCGCGGTGAGGACGGTGGTGAGCGCAAGCAGGGCCAAGGCTGCGGCGGAGACGTAGAGCGCGGTATCCGGGACCGGTGGTTCTGGCTCGACGTAGATGTAGGCGGCGAGCGCGTCGATCGCGTGGTCCTGGAGGACCTGTTGCACGCGCTTGTCCTGGCCGTCGTCGATGTCGGCGACCATGGTCGGGCCCCGCACGGCGATGGGGAGGCCAAGGCGGCGCGCGGTGTCGACGAGAAGGATTCCGTCCGTGCCGGCGCGCCAGCCCGTGCGTGCGAGTTCCAGTGGTTTGGAGGGCAGGGGAGGGGTTTTCGTGAGGATGCGGTCGTCCTCAGCCACCACAAGCCGGGTCGGCTGTCCCTCGGGGGGCGGGGCATTGTCGCGGTCTGCCCAGACCAGGAGGCCGCCGCGGTTGAGCAGCGCACGCTGGTCGGCGGTAAGGGGGCGGCCGGTCAGGACGGGGACGTCGTCGGGTGAGTCGACGGCCAGGATGCCGCCGTTGTTGCCTTGGCGAGTTGTGCTGGGGACGGGGCCGGTTTCGTCCACGGACTCCTTCGAGAGGCGGTGGAGTTCCACCTGGGGAAGGCCTTCGAGAACTTGGCTCTCCTTGAGCACGGTAAGCATCCGCTCGGGTGGTGCGAAGGCGCTGCTGGCCCGGTGCGCCAGGAGTACCTGGCCGGGCATGACGTCCGGTTGCACGGTGTTCTCGCTGCTGCGGATCAGGGTGTCGAGAAGGGCGAGCATGCCCAGGCTGGCGCCGATGATCACGGTGAGGACGGCGAGGGCGGCCTGTGCCCGCCGTCGGTCGGCCTGCAGTTGACGGCGGGCCAGCCTGCGGCGGGCGTCACGCTCCGTGAGTAGACGGGTCGCGAGTCCGAAGAGCTCCGGCAACGTCAGCACCACTGCGGCCGTGATCAGGGCGGTCAGGAACATGCCCTCGGACGGAGTGTCGAGGCGTGTCGCCGTGTAGACCACGCAGACGCACCAGACGCCCAGCGCGGCCAGCCGGCGGACCTCGCGGACAACCCTCGCGGCACTCTTCTTGCGGAGGTTCTTCGCCCGCGGCTGGTGTGCCGGTGACGTGGTGGTGGGGTGAGGCTGCTCGCTGCGGGTCCGGCGGGCCAGGAGCAGCCCCGCGCCGGTCAGTACTCCGGTTGCCGCGACCAGAGCGAGGAGCTGCGTAGCAGCGTCTGTGATTCCTTCGACATCTCCCGCCGGCCGGTCTTGCAGGTACGCCAGGAGAGGTCGTAGGGCCCAGCCGGTGGCAACTCCGGCAGCGGCACCGGCGGTAGCTGCCGCCAGGCACCATGCCACGCAGGCGAAGCTCACGGCCGCTACCGTGGTGGCGGGTCGCAACCCCAAGGAGACCATGGTCTCCGTGGTGCGCCGCAGGCGTCGGTCGACGAGCCCGAACATCAGCAGCACGGCGCCGATGGGGACCAGAACGGCGGGGATGGCGTATCCGGCGGGGGACTTCTCGATCCAGTAATCGGCTGCTTTGGTCTCCATCTGTGCCCGAAGGGTCGGTGGGCCGGGCAGAAGCTCCGGTCCGCCCTCGGCCTCCTGTGAGCTGGAGCCATCGCTGTACGACGTGAGCGTCTTTGTCACCGCGTCCATGACGGCTTGTTCTGGGCCCCCGGTCCACAGCAGGTACGGCTGCGCGGCCAGGAAGGGGTAACCCTCAGCGACTTTCGGGTCCAGACTGCTCCACGTGCCCGGCGCGGCGAGCAGGGCCGAGGTGTTCGCGTAGTGGTTGTCCGCGACGCCCACCACGCGCAGCCGAACATCACCGAGCACGGTGAGCGTCTGACCGGCCGCGGCCTTGACGTCCCCTGGGTCGGTCACAACGATCTCGCCCGGCTGTTGCGGCCAGCGCCCGGCCGTCAACTCGTACACGTCTGGGTACGGGTTGGGCTTCCACTGCCCCTCCAGCAGGGTCACGTTCCGTGCCGGAGTGACGGCGAGCTGCACGTCGAGCGCGGTGAGGAAGGCGGCGGACTCGTTCGCACCGGCCTGCCGAGCCGCCCCCGCCATGGCCGGGGCCGGCGTCTTACTGCCGGGGGGAAGCGTCATCTCAGCGCTCGCGAGAGCGTCGAAGCGGCCCAAGTCGCGATCGGCCTCCTGAGCACCTGAGAGTGACAACGTCGACAACGCGATGAACATGGCCATCGTGAACAGACCCGCCACGAACACCGTTGAAGAGGCACCGATCCATTGGCCCCGGTGCCGGCCGAGCCGCCATGCCAGCCGTGCCGCGAGCCGTGGCTGCGGCAGGACCGAACTGCCCTTGTCGGGCTGCTTCGGCTGCCGCGCCATCAGCGGTGTTCCAGGCGGCCGTCGACGACCTCATAAACCGAGTCGGCGAACTCCCGGCAGCGGGTGTCATGGGAGCAGACCACTGCCAGCACCCCCTCGTCGCACAACTTCCGCAGCAGTGTGAACATCTCCCTCGTAGCGGCCGAATCCAGCGCTCCTGTCGGCTCGTCCGCCAGGAGCACGGCGCGGTCACCGGCCAGCGCGCGGGCGATACCCACCCGTTGTCGCTGGCCGCCGGACAGCTGACCGGGAAGTCGGTCCTCCAGCCCGGCCAGGCCCACGCGGGCCAATTGGGCGACAGCCTCTGCATGGGCAGCGGAGGACGTATCCCCGCGCGCCTCCAGCGGCAACGCGACGTTCTCGGCGGCGGTGAATTCCTCCACCAACTGGTGGTGCTGGAAGACCACTCCGACGGCAACCAACCGCAGCCGCGCGCGCTGGGCCTCATCCGCCGCGCTGACGTCGACACCGGCGACCTGGATGTCACCGGTATCGGCGACATCCAGGCCGGCCAGCAGGTTCAGCAGGGTCGACTTCCCGGAGCCGCTCGCCCCGTATACGCAGACGAACTCGCCCGCACTGGCAGCGAAGTTCACCTCCCGTGCGGCCCACACCGTTTCCACTGCCGATCGGTAGGCTTTACACAGGTCGCGCGTTTGTATCAGCGGTGCTCCGGTCATGTCGTCAGCCCTTCTGCTCTCTGAGCGGTTTAGCAGCCGTGCCTGGTTCGCCACGAGCTGACCTCGTCGCTGTTCAGCGGCGAGACGTTGTTGTCATTGGCTTCCGGAGCCATGCCCTGTCTGTCGCCGGTTCCGTTGAAGGCGCCGTACATGTAGCCGGCCTGGGTGCCCGACTCGTGGGCCCCAGCTCCGCAGGGAGGATTTGCCAGGGCCGTTGTAGAGGGCGAACAGGATGCCCTGGAGGCAGAGCGGGTCCGACACTTGCCGCGGCCCTGGTGACCGCTCCGGCCACGGAGGCAACAACGGCTCGATCAGCGCCCACAACCCGTCGTCCTCGATCGACGGTCGAGTACCCACAGCATCACGAACAGCCGAATCATCACCCCTGCCTCGCGCCCCGCCCCCGCGTAGCCGGTGTCTCCGGTGCCGAGGCTCGACCGAAGGCGGTTTCGGCCTCGTCGATACGACCCATCTCAGTCAGCAGTACCCCGAGATTGAATGTGGCCATGGGGTGTCCGGCGTCGGCGGCTTGGCGGTAGGCGGCTTCGGCGTCGTCCGTACGGCCCTCCCTGGCCAACAGATTGCCGAGGTTGAACGTGGCTTTGGAGTGTCCGGCGTCGGCGGCCTGGCGGCAGATGGCTTCGGCCTCACCCCGGCGGCCCGAAGCCGCCACCAGCACGCCGAAGTTGACCATCGCATCGGGATGTCCGGCCTCGACGGCCTGGCGGTAGGCGGCTTCGGCTTCGTCCGTGCGGCCGGTATCAGCCAACAGAATGCCCAGGTTGAACATGCCGTCGGTGTCGCCGGCTTCCGCCGCCCGGCGGTAGCAGAGCTCGGCGATGGCAGGCTCCACATCATGGGCGTGAAGCCCAAGGCGCGTCAGATCCTCGCTGTCTGTGGTGTGCAGGAGGGCGATGTGCCAGGTGGTGTCGGGGACGGGGACGGGGGTGTGGGTGTGGTCGGTGAGGTAGTCGAAGACGTTCCAGGTGTTGGGGTCCTGGGTGGGCACGAGCATGCTCGTGACGCCGTGGCGGCGCCGGGTCGCCCATGTCAGGGCGGCATCCAGCGGTTCGGGGCGCAGGAGAGGCCCGCCGGCGGCGGTGAGGTAGGGCCCGTGGGCGGACGTGAGGAGGTCGAGTGGGTAGGGGGGTCTCAGTCCGGTGCGGGCCAGGTCGACGGCTGCGGCGATGAGGGCGGCGGCGCGGGGGTGGCCTTCCGGGCGGGCGGCGCGGTGCCACTCCTGGAAAAGGGCGGGCCCGGCGGCGAGGTACTCCGCGATTCCGTAGGGCCCGTGGTGGGCCAGGGCGTCGGCGATCCGGTCGTCCTCCGTCTCACCGGCCCGTTCCAGTTCACCTGCGCTCCAGATCCGGTCGAGTTCCACGGGGTCCAGCTGTCGCAGTACGCGTGCTCCTGTGGTCGCGGTCCTGGAGTGCTCCGTACGCACCCCGGAGTCGGTCTCCGGGGCGGCGAAGATTTCGAACTGCTGGTGTCGCATCGTGGCCAGCACCGGGATGCGCAGACGGACGAGTTCGGCGAGCAGCCCGGGTTCCAGTCCGTCGGGGCTGAGGCAGGACTCCAGGTCGTCCAGCCACACGACGCACCGGGCCGCGGTGCGGCCGATCACCTCCACGGCGGTCAGCAGGTCCGGGCCTCCGGCCGGAGCCACCACCCGGTGTTCGGGAAGTTGCGCACGGAGCGCTTCGAAGCAGGCTCGCGTCTTGCCCGCGGTGGAGTCCCCGACCACCAGGACCAGTCCGCCCTCGTCCGCTGCCCGCGTGAGCCTGGTGCGAATGACCGCGTCGTGATCCCGGGGAACGTAAGGAGGAACGGCGTCGCCGGAGTCGTCGGGGCGTGATCGGTGAGTACCCGCCGCGAGCGCGTGCCAGCTGCCGACCACCGGCCACCGGAGAGGATCCTGCAGATACGCGGGGACACGCTTGCCCGCAGTGGTGAAGGTGACGGGGCCGGTGATGGTCCCGGCCATGACCACGTTCTCCTGCCGGCCGCCGAAGATCCTGTTACTCGCTCCCGGCACTTCCCCGCCGACGCCCACCCCGCACCCCCCAGTTCCGCACGCACACCCGGGCCCGGACCTCATACTCCACGATCCCGACCGGAGCAGCGGGCGAGAACGGACACTGCCCGAACTGGTTCGGCACCACCGGACCCAGCCCGCCCGCTGCCGGGCAGCACAGCAGAAGCCCGTGACCTGTAGATGGACAAGGTGGGCAGGGTGGCCCCTCACCCTTCGGTGAAGACCACTCCGGGCGTCCAGCAGCCCGTCCGCCAGGTTGCCGCCGACCGCGTCTACCGGATGGCGACCCGGTCCCCGGACGACGAGCTCGCGCCGGACGTCGTGTTGCCGTAGTACGTCCACCGCCATGTCCCCGCGCCGGTGGCCTTCACTGTGGTCTTGAGGGCTCCCGTCTTGCTCGACGTCGCCTTCTTGACCGTCTTGTACGAGGAGGAGCCCGCCGCCTTGAACTGGAGGCTCACCGAGCGGCCCCCGTACCCCTGATAGGTGTGGGTGTCCCAGTTCGCCCGGCTGACCTTTCCGGTCACGGTGAGCGTCTTCCCCTTCACGACCGGCTCCGGCGAGGCGTTGACGGTGACCCGGGTCGCCCGCTTCACCTGCAACGGGAGCTTCTCGTCGTCGATGTCCTCGGCGCCCTTGGGGAGATACAGCTGCGCGGCCGTCTTCCAGGCGCCGGCGTCCTCGTTCCCGAAGTCGTAGTGCCTCGGGTCGATGGTCAGCCACTCCTCGAAGTCGCAGATCCCTTTCGCCTTGTTCACGACCACGCAGTCGTTGACGAGGATGGAATTCCACAGCGTTTCGCTGGAGCCGAGCTTGCCCCGGTAGGGGAACACCGTCGGGTGGGACTTGTGCTTGAGTTTGGTCGTCATCCGGAAGGTCACGTACAGCTCGACCTCCTTCTTGACCCCGATCACGATCGGCTTCCCGCCGTTCACCGTGACCCGGGAGAAGGCGACCCCGCCCTCCGCCGCCCCGGCCGGTACCGCCGCCACCCCGGTGAACACGGCTGCGGCCGCACCGGCCACCACCGCTCTCCGCGTCGTTCTCTTCACGCTCTTCACGTCGATCCCGTCCTCTCCCCAGCCGCCCGGGGCCGCGCGCGCAGGCGCGCCTGCCCGAGGGTTTCCTCGCGGCTGACCAGGAGACCAGGGGCGGGGGTGCGCGGTTGTGCGCGGGGCGGCAACGATTTGATCACCAGGGCCCGGCCGCGCTCCCACTCGGTGCCGGGCCAGGGGGGGCGAACGGTGAGCTCAGAGGGATCGATAGATCTCGCGCCGATGGCCGACGGCGAGTACCCAGACGATGAGCTGACCGCCCTCCACGGTGTAGACGGCCCGGTAGTCACCTACTCGGAGACGCCATCGTGCCTCGTGGCCCTGGAGCGGCTTGACGTCGAACGCCGAGAGGTCTCCCGTGTCCAACGCTTTCTGGA
The DNA here is from genome assembly GCF_040638385.1 of Streptomyces sp. NPDC026589. Lineage (NCBI taxonomy): Bacteria > Bacillati > Actinomycetota > Actinomycetes > Kitasatosporales > Streptomycetaceae > Streptomyces > Streptomyces sp. NPDC026589. Next base: position 182,515 of record NZ_JBEZYG010000014.1, on the reverse strand, counting down.
GGTCTGCCAGGCGGCCGAGGACGCGTCGGGCCTCCGGCAGGGGAACCTTGAGAAGGTCACGCTGTGCGTGGGCCGTGAATCGTGTGACGTGGCCCATGGGTCAGTTAGCCGACCGGAGGAGTGCGGCCATCTCTTCGAGGGATACTGATCCATCGGTTCCCTCGGCCTCGGCCTCATCCGCGAGCCGGTTGAGCCACTCGTCCTCGTACCGCTCGGCGGCCTCGCGCAGGCGTCGGTATTCGTCGATGTCCACGAGGACCGCTTCACTCTTGCCTCGGCGGGTGATGATCGTGGGCGTCTCGTCACGGCGCGCGCGGTCGATGACGTCCGCTAGGTGCTTGCGTACCTCTGCCATGGATTCGGTCACGGGCTCACTCATGCACGCCAATGTAGCAGATGTGGCAGATGTACATGTGTTTCACCTGGTCGAGCGGAGAGTGGTTGGGGAGGTAGCTCTCTGCGGTACGGTGATCGTGACATCACGCTCCGTGCGCTCATGTTTTCGCAGCGCATAGGGCGGCCCCCGGGGGTGTATCAGCACTTACCCGAGGGCCTTCACCACCAGTGGATCAGGAGTCCACCCGCGATGCTTTCGCATGTTATCCCGCCCCCTCGGGGCTACACGAAGGCCCCCAACTGTCTGGTGCGCCACCCGCGTCTCGGCAGTGACGCCAAGGTTCTGGTCCTCTACGTCCAGGGGCTGCCCGAAGAGCAGCGCGACAAGGCTCTGGGCGAGCACGCCCGCGCTCTCCGTATGACCGGTCGCGCCTATCAGAAGGCCAAGTCCGACCTCGTGACACACGGGTACGTGCATGAGAAGCGGGAGAGCCTCGACGGAGGGCGCTGGCGCACCGTCCAGGTGTTCAGCAACGAGCCGCTGACGGCTGATCAGGCTGCTCGTCTCCGCGCCGGTGTTCCCGCCGACGGGTACGGGAACGTGGGCGCTTCCGCCGCCCCGGACGTGTCGCCCGCTCCGAGTACGCACTCTCCGACGGTCGGCGAGCCGACCGGTCGGACGGCCGGTGGTCCATTACCCGCAGGCGAAGAACAGGGCGAAGACTCTTCCCACCCACCCACCGAAGCGGTCGTGGAGGCGGAAAGCGGGTCGCAGGAGCAAGGCGACGAGCAGCAGGACCCGGACCCCTGTCCGGACCCGGACCCGGGCCCGGACCCGGGCCCTGGCCCTGCTGAAGTCCTCCTCGCCGAGCGCGTGTTGCTCTCGCTGCGGCACCAGACGCGCGAGCTCTCGCTCGGCGTACGCGAGGCCCGCAAGCTCGGCGCGCTCGCCGCCGAGTGGCTGCGGCGGGGCGTCAGCGCCGGCGACCTGCGGCTGGCGCTGTGCAGCGCGCTGCCGGAGGGCGGGGTGCGTTCGGCCTTCGGGTTCCTGGCGCACCGGCTGGTGGAGAAGCTGCCCCCGCACCCGGAGGTGACGGCGGAGCCCTCGCCCCCGGCGTCACCACTGCCCCCACCGCCACCGCCACCGCCCCTGATCGCCTGCGACGGGCCCGGCGAGGAGCACATGTTCCGGCCGCACGCGTCATGGGTCACGACGTGCGGGCCCTGCCACCGCGAGCGGCAACGCGCCCACTGGGCGGACGCGTTGGCCCGTGCCGAGGCCGACCCCGAACCTCCGAGGCCGCCCTGGCGGGAGCTCGTCGCCGCCGAGGCCCGGGAGGGCGGGGGCGTTGAGGGGCCTCCCGGTTACGGGACCCGGGCCACGGCCACGTAGATACCGCTGAACTCCTGGGTGGGCGCGGGCGTGCCGTTGAACCACTCCGGGGCCTTCACCAGGCCGGGGGCGACGATCTCCAGGCCCTCGAAGAACCGCGAGAACTCCTCGCGGCTCCGCAGGGCCAGCTGGATGCCGCCCTTCTTGTACTCGTCCTCGCTCTGCTTCCCGAGCTGCTCGTTCGCGTCGGACGCGCCTTGGGACAGCACGACGTAACTGCCGGGTGCCAGGGCGCTCGTGAACGTACGGACGATGCCGAGCGGGTCCTCGGCGTCGGGGAGGAGGTGGAGCAGGCCGAGGAGTGACAGGGCTATCGGGCGGTCGAAGTCCAGGGTCTCGCGGGCCGCGTCGAGGATGATCGCGGGCTCGCGGACGTCGGCGTGGACGTAGTCCGTCACGCCCTCCGGACGGCTGACCAGCAGCGCTTCCGCGTGGCGCAGAACGATGGGGTCGTTGTCGCAGTAGACGACCCGGGCGGAGGGGCGGATCTCCTGGGCCGTCTGGTGCAGGTTCGGCTCGGTGGGGATGCCCGTCCCGATGTCCAGGAACTGCGTCACGCCCTCGCCCGCCAGCCAGGCGGTCGCGCGGTTCATGAAGGAGCGCTGCTGCCGGGCGCCGACCTTCGCCTCGACGGGCAGGAGCTCGGCCACCTGCTGGTCCACAGGATAGTTGTCCTTGCCGCCGAGCAGCGCGTCGTAGACCCGGGCCGAGTGCGGCTTGCTGGTGTCGATCGGGGGGTGGGGCGTCGCTGCTGTCATGCCGGACTCCTGATACACGTGGTGTGGACCAATCGGTCGATGCAGTCTGCCACAGCAATACCGGCCCACCGGAAGGGTGTTCGGGTCTCGGTGCGCCCCCCGCGCCCGCCCTGCTGTTACGCCCGGCCGCAGGCGGGTCCGTCCCCGCCGGGCTTCCGCGTTGACCTCGTACGCCGTGCGCGCCGAAGATCGCTGGTGTGAACCCGCCTGCTGACGTGCCCCAGCCTCCGAACTCGTCTCCCTCGCCTCCTCCGTCTCCCTGGTCACCGCCGTCGTCCTCCGCCGAACCGCCCCGCCCGCCCGGCGCCACCTGGCAGGGCTGGGACCGGCCCCCGGAGTGGAGCCGCCCGCCGACCGGGCCGGTGCGTGCGCCCTCGGGCTCCCGCTACGACGAGCAGGGGCGCAACGGGCGGGGCGGACGGTTCGGCTGGCTGGGCGAACTGCTGGTCGCCCTCGTGCTGGTCGTGCTCGGCATGGTGGCGGTCGGCGTGGTCGGCGCGATCCTCGCGGACGTGCTGGACGCGGGGCCCGCCTCGGCGGACAGCGAACTCTTCTTCGACGACCCGGTCGCCGAACTGGCCATCTCGCTCGTCGGCATCGCGGTCGGCATACCCATCGTCCTGTGGGTCGCCCGCCTCCTCGGTCGGCGGCCCGCCGGGACCGTGTCCTCCGTCGTCGGGCGGCTGCGCTGGGGCTGGCTCGGACGCTGCGCCGCCGTGGGCTTCCCGCTCATGGCCGTCCAGATCGGGCTGCTGATCGCCTGGACCTGGGACGCGGAACCGCTCACGGAGTCCGGTACGGGCTTCCCGGGCTGGCCCTACTTTCTGCTGAGCCTGGCCGTGGTGCTGGCGCTCGTCCCGTTCCAGGCCGCCGCCGAGGAGTACGTCTTCCGGGGCTGGCTGGTCCAGGTGATCGGCCGGGTCGTGCGCTCACCCTGGCCCGCGATCGTGCTGGCGTCCCTCCTGTTCGCCCTGGCCCACGGGTTCGGTGAACTCTCCGGCTTCCTCCTGCTGCTCTACTCGGCGCTGTGGTGGGGCTGGCTGGTGATCCGTACCGGCGGGCTCGAAGCGGTGATCGTCCTGCACGTCGCCAACAACGTGCTGGCCTTCGGCCTGGCGGCGGGCTTCGGGGAACTCGACGACACCAGCACTGCCGCCGACGCCCCCTGGCAGGCCCTGGTCCTGGAGCTCGTCTTCGCCCCGCTGTACTGCCTGACCATGGCGAAGATCGCCGAGCGACGTGGCATCGAGCGGGTCAGCCCCTGACGCCCGTCCTTCTCGCGCCCTACCTCCTCTGGTCGCGCTCCTCTGGTCGCGCTCCCCAGGTCGCGCTCCTAAGGTCGCGCTCCTCAGGTCGCGTTAAGCGCCACCGTCGGGTGCAGGCGCGAGGCGCGGATCGCCGGGTAGAGGCCCGCGACCACGCCGATCACCAGGGTCGCGGCCAGGCCGCCCGCCAGGGACCAGGGCGGGACCACCGCCGTCCACCCCTGCGCCCGCGCGAACCCGTACGTGGCCGCCGAACCCAGCAACGCGCCCGCGACGCCGCCCAGCGAGGACAGGAGCAGCGACTCGGTCAGGAACTGGAGCCGGATCGCGTTGCGCGTCGCCCCCAGCGCGCGGCGCAGGCCGATCTCCTGGCGGCGCTCCAGCACGGAGATGACCATCGTGTTGGCGACGCCCACCCCGCCGACCAGGAGGGCCACCGCGCCGAGCCCGAGCATCAGGGCCGTCAGCCCCTTGTCGGCGGCGGCGCGGGCGGCCAGCGCGTCCGAGGGGCGCGAGACCCGGACGCCGGCCTCGTTGCCGGGGCTGACCGTGCGGGCCAGCACCGCCCGTACGTCCTCGACCGAGGCGTCCGTGGAGCGCTCGAAGATCGTGGTGGGGTGGCCGTCGAAGCCGAAGTAGCGTGCCGCGGCGGGGAACCCGATCAGGGCCACCCGGTCCAGGGTCGGGGCCAGCTCGACGGGTTCGAGGATCCCGACGACGGCCACCTGGACGTCGTTCAGCATGATCGTCTCGCCGGGGCGGGTGATGCCGAGGCGGTCCGCCGCCACCGCGCCCAGGACGGCGGTGGGCAGGCGCTCGCCGGCCCGGGTCAGCCAGGTGCCCCGGGCCACCTCGCCGCCGAGCGTGGAGAGCAGGTCGGTCCGGGCCGCCTGCGTGGTGACCCCGGCCGTGCGCTCCTCGGGCACGACGTCGCTCCGCCGGATGCGGGCATCGACCTCGGCGGTGGCCGTGGCGTGTCGCACCGGGCCGATCCGTTCGACCATCGCCACCGCGTTCTTCGGCAGTTCGACCGTGCCCCCGAGGGGGTCCTCGGCCGCCTCGGCGGTGAGGAGGTTGGTGCCGAGCCGGTCGAGCCGGGACATCAGGTCCGCCCGGCTCGACTCGGACAGGCCGACGACCGCGACCATCGTCGCGATGCCGATGGCGATCCCGAGCGCCGAGAGCACCACCCGGGCCCGGCGCGCCCGCAGCCCGACCGCGCCGACGCGCAGGACGTCCCGGGGGGAGAGGCGGGCGGGCCTGAGGCCATGGGTACGGGTCATGCGCCGGCCTCCGTACGGGGGGTGGGTGCGGTGGGGCGTGCACCCGGCGTACGGGGGGTGAAGTGGCCGGCCGGTCCGCGTGAGGTGGAGTGGCCTGCCGACGTACGTGCGGGGGAGCGTTCGTCCGCCACGATCTCGCCGTCCCTGAAACGGACCCGGCGCGGGAGCGAGGCCGCGATCCCGTGATCGTGGGTGATCACGCAGACCGTGGTGCCGGACGCGTTCAGCTCGTGCAGCAGCTCCATGACGATCTCGCCGGACGCGCTGTCCAGGGCCCCGGTGGGCTCGTCCGCCAGCAGGAGCCTGGGTTCTCCCACCAGGGCGCGGGCGATGGCCACGCGCTGCTTCTCGCCGCCGGACAGCTCGTTCGGGGTGTGCGAGGTCCGGTGGTCCAGGCGTACGCGGGCCAGCGCCTCGCGGGCCCGGTCGCGCCGCTCCCGGGAGGGGAGGCCGGTGTACAGCAGCCCGTCGGCGACGTTGTCCACCGCGTCGCGCCCGGCCGCCAGGTGGAAGTGCTGGAACACGAAGCCGATGTGGCGGGCGCGCAGGGCGGAGAGGCGGGCGTCGGAGAGCGCGGACACGTCGTATCCGGCGACCCGGACCGTACCCGTGGTGGGCCGGTCCAGGGTGCCCATGACGTTGAGCATCGTGGACTTGCCGGAGCCGGACGGGCCGACCACCGCGAGGAGTTCGCCCTCGTGGACCGTGAGGTTCACGGCGCGCAGGGCGTGGACGCCGCCGGGGTAGGACTTCGAGGCGTTCCGGAGTTCGACGACGGGGAGGGCGGGGGCGAGGGGGACGGGACGGGCAGGGGAGGCCAGGCCGTTCTCGGGGGTTCGGGAGGGCGGCGGGGTCATGGTTTCGCCACCCCCACCTTCATGCCCTCGCGCAGCTCCGCGCCGCTGACCTCGATCCGCCCGTCGGCCGTCATGCCCGTCTCCACCCGGACCATCGACGAGGTCGCGCCCCGGACGATCTGGAGCCCGTACCCCCCGTTCTCGCCGCGCAGCGCCACCACCGCCTCGACCGGCACCGCGAGGACCCCCTCGCGGGCCTCGCTGACGAACGTCACGCTCGCCGCCGCCTCGGCGTCCTCGCCGGCGGCCGCGCCGGGGCCACCGTCGAGGACGACCTCGACGGTGATGCCCTCCGGGGGCTCGTCCTCCGTACCGCCCTCCTCCGGGCGCACCGTCCCGGCGACCTTCCCGGGCACGGTCTTCCCGCTGGGCAGGGCCACCTCCACCTTCGTACCGCGCGCGGTGAGCGAGCCGTCGGCCTGGTCCAGGAGGGCCCGGACGACCGGCTCGGTGGAGGCGATCGTCAGGACGGGCCCGCCCGGGGCGACCTGGTCGGCGAGGGCCGCGTCGGCGGAGACCACCTTGACCCGGTCGGGCTGGAAGACGACGTCGCCCCGGCCGACCCTCCCGGTGGGCTCGCGGTTGAGGTGCTTCTGCCACCGTTTGACGGCGGCCTCGGTGTCCTTGCCGTACTCCGTGTCGACGTACAGCCCGGCCCCGTAACCCAAGTCCCTCAAGTTGCGCTCCAGTTGAAGGACATCGCTGCCCCGGTCGCCCGCCTTCATCCCGCGGAACGCCGGGACCGGCCCGTAGAGGAGCGTGACCGGTTTGTCGTTCAGCTCGTACAGGGCCTGCCCCCGCGTCACGGTCTCTCCCTCGACGGCCGCCACCGTGACCGTGCCCTCCACGGCGGCCTTGACGGCGCGGCGCTGGGCGAAGTCGATCCTGCCGTCGACGGTCCGGGAGAGGACGAGGTCGGTGCGGACGACGGCGGCCGTGGCGGGCGGGAGGCCGTCGCCGCCACCGCCCGGGGCGCCCGCCCCGTCGCCGGTACCGAGGAACAGGACGCCCCCGGCGACGGCGGCGGTCACCGCGCCCAGCGCGAGGAGAGCGGTGGTGGAACGCTTCACTGCATGCCGTCCAGACCGTCGAGCAGCTTCGACTCGCACGCCGCCCGGGCCTCCTTGTACGCGGGCGACTCGGGGTCGTAGACCGGGGAGGCCGGGTTCGGGTCGCCGCCGGGCACCGCGTTGCCGCCGGACATCACCGGGTTGGTGAACCGGCTGATGCCGTTGTCCCGCATGCACTGGGCGTGCGCGAGCATCGACTCGTAGGACTTCTGCTGGTCGCGCTTGGGCTCGACCGCCATGGACGCCTGGAGCTCGTCCAGGCAGACGTGGTTCTTCCCGGCCTTGATGCCCTCGTTGCGGCCGGGCCGGGAGCCGATCTCGTTGATCTTCTCCCAGTCCAGGTAGCCGCTGAGCTTGGGGTCGGGGAAGTCCTTGTAGCCGCCCTTGGCGCGCATGCACTGGACGAACGCGACCTGGGCGTCGTAGTAGGCGCTCTTGCCGGCGTTCTTCGCGCCCGAAGTGCCCGAAGTGCCCGAAGTGCTCGGGGTGCCCGGGGTGCCCGGGCTGCTCGCGGCCTTGGACGGCTCGCTCTTCGGGGACGGTACGTCGGCGACGGCGTCGTGGCTCCTGGTTCCGGAGGTCCCGTCGTCGCCGCAGGCGACCGTGAGGGCGAGGACGGGCAGGGCCACGAAGGCGGCCAGGCGGAGCCCGGCGGTGGGGGTGGGGAAGCTCATGGGCCTCACGCTGGCCGCCGAGGATGATGGCCCGTCCATGGCCAGATGATGGGAACGTAACAATGCCTCCGACCTGCGCATCCGTCCTCGGGGGAGGAAGCGGAGGCGGCCGGGGCGTGCGCATAATCGGCCCCATGCCGCATGTGCTGCTCATCGAGGACGACGCGTCCGTACGGGACGGGATGGAGCTCGTGCTGCGCCGGCACGGGTACGGCGTGGAGACCGCCGCCACCGGCGAACAGGCCCTCGCGCTGCTCGCCGGGGAGCGGGGGGCGCGGGTCGAACTGGCCGTGCTGGACCTGATGCTGCCCGGCATGGACGGCTTCGAGGTGTGCCGCCGCATCCGGGCCCGTACGGCGACGCTGCCCGTCATCATGCTGACCGCGCGCGGCGACGACCGGGACATCGTGACCGGGCTGGAGGCGGGGGCCGACGACTACGTGGTCAAGCCGGTCACCGCGCCCGTCCTGGAGGCCCGCATCCGGGCCGCCCTGCGCCGCGCGGAACCGTATCCCCGGCAGGGGCCCGCCGGGCGGGCCCCCGAAGCCGACCGCACCGATCACGCCGGCCTGGTGATCGACCGGGCCGGGCTGACCGTCACCAAGCGCGGGGCGGCCGTTCCCCTCCCGCCCACCGAGCTGCGGGTCCTGCTGGAGCTGTCGGCCTCGCCCGGCCGGGTCCTCACCCGGGAGCAGCTCCTCGCCTCGGTGTGGGACCACACCTTCCTGGGCGACTCCCGGCTGGTGGACGCGGCGGTGGGCCGGCTGCGGGCCAAGATCGAGGACGTGCCGGCCAGGCCCCGGTACGTACAGACCGTGCGGGGCTTCGGCTACCGCTTCGGGCCGCTGTGAGACGGCCCGCCCGCAGGGGCTCCGCCCGGCCCGTCCCCCGGGGGCCCTCCCATCAGGGGCCCCGGACGGGAGGGCCCCCGGGCCCCCGGCGCTCGTTCCGGCGCGCCGTCGGGCACGGCTCACGGCGGTTCGTCGGCGGGCTGCGGGTCAGGCTCGTCGTCACCTTCGTCCTCGTCGCCCTCGTCAGCGCGGTGACCGCGACCGCCCTCGCCTACCGGGACGCCCGCACCGCCGTCCTCCAGCGCACCCAGAACACCGCCGTGAACGACGTCCGGGAGCGGGTCGCCTCCGTCGCCGCGGGCTTCGATCTGCCGCCCGACCAGCGGGCGTTGGCCCGGTTCGCGGCGAAGGTCTCCGAGGGCCTGGGCGCGCGCATCGTGGTCGCCCGCCACCAGGACCTGTCCGCCGTCTCCGGCGCGTACGCCGACACGGAGGGCCGGATCACCACCGAGCTGCGGGCCGCTGTCCGCTCGGGTGACGGGGCCCGGTTCCAGCGGGTCCAGTGGCGGGGCGATCCGTATCTGGTCGTCGGCACGCCCGTGACGTACGCCGACGGGGACCGGCGCACGTCGGGCCTGGAGGTCTTCGTGATCACCGACCTGCGGGCCGAGCGCGACGACACCGCCGCCCTGCTGGACTCCGTACGGACGGGGACCGTGCCGGTGGTGGTGCTGGCCGCGCTGCTGGCGCTGCTGGCCGCCGGGACGGTCCTGCGGCCGGTACGGAAGCTGGGGCGGGCCACCCGTGAGCTGGCCGCCGGGGACCTCGGCAGCCGGGTCGCGGTCCGTGGCCACGACGAACTGGCCGGCCTGGCAAGGACGTTCAACGAGACGGCCGACGCACTCCAGGCGTCCGACGCGGAGTTGCGGGCGCAGGAGGCGAAGGCGCGGCGGTTCGTGGCGGACGTGTCGCACGAACTGCGCACGCCCCTGGCGGCGATGACGATGGTGGCGACGGTCCTGGAGGAGGACGCCGACCAGCTGCCGCCGGACGCCGCCCACGCCGCCCGTACCGTCGGCGCGGAGACCGCCCGGCTGTCCCGGCTCGTCGAGGACCTGATGGAGATCTCCCGCTTCGACGCCGGGGCGGCCCGCCTCAACGCGGCCCCGACGGACCTCGCCGACACCGTACGGGCGTCGCTGGCGCTGCGCGGGTGGACGGACCGGGTGGCCGTCGAACTCCGCGAGGACGTAAGGGCCGTGGTCGACCGGCGGCGGATCGACGTGATCGTGGCGAACCTGGTGGGCAACGCGCTGCGGCACGGGGCGCCGCCGGTCACGGTCACCCTGGCCGCGCCCGGCGGCGACCGGGTGACGCTGGAGGTCGCCGACCACGGCCCGGGGCTGCCGCCGGAGGCCCGGGAGCGGGTCTTCGACCGGTTCTACAAGGCGGACGCGGCGCGCACGCGCCGCACGATCGAGGACGGCGGCCGGGGTGGCGGCCCCGGGGCGGGCGAAGTTCTCGGGCAGGGCGAACTCTTCGGGCAGGGCAGCGGCCTCGGCATGGCCATCGCGCTGGAGAACGCGCGGCTGCACGGCGGAACCATCGAGGTCGGCCAAGGGCCGGAGGGCGGCGCGGTGTTCACGCTGCGGCTGCCCTTGCGGCACGTGGGGGAGGGGGACGAGTGAGGCGCTTGCGGGGGGTCGTCCCCTCGGTGCGGGGGGTCGTCCTCGCCGTGCTGGGGGCCGTGCTCGTCGGGTGCGGGGTCCAGCCGACCGGGGTGATAGAGGCGGGCGAGCCCGCGACCGGGCTGACGCGCGGGATGCGGCTGTACTACGCCTCCGACACCGGGCTGCGGGCCGTGCCCGTGCTGGACCGGGACATCAGCAGCCTCGACGCGGTGATGAAGCTGCTCGCCCAGGGGCCGACGGCCGCCGAGCGGCGCGAGGGGCTGACCACCCTGCTCCACGCCCCCAGCGGCTACACCGTGACCGGGGACGGGCCCCGCGTCACCGTGGATCTGGAGGACTCGTACTGGGCGGAGGCGCGGGCACAGGTGACGGGGCAGCTGGTCTGCACGATCGCCAGCTTCCAGTCCGTGCGCGAGGCGGAGGTCCGGGCCGACGACGTGGAGGTGACGATCCGCCCGAGGGAGGGGCCGGTGCTGGGGCCGCTGCGGTGCGCGGGGTATCTGGGCGGCTGAGGGGCGCGGCGGGCGGGCCCCGCCGTGAGGGCGGGGCCCGCTGCCCGGCCGTGGGGCGGGGCGCGGCGGGGTGCTAGGCCGTGGGGGCAGGGCCTGCTGCCCGGCCGGGGGAGGAGTGGCAGACCCGTCAGAACCGTACGGTCACCTGCGTCTGGACGTGGGCCCGCAGCACGCCCGCCATGTCCGTCGCGCAGTCGCTGATCAGCCACTGGATCTGGAGGCCGTCCATCAGCGCGATGAGCTGCTGCGCGGCGGCCGACGGGTCGACGTCCTCCCGGAGTTCGCCCGCCTCCCGGGCCTGGCGGTAGGCCAGCTCGGTGTTGGCGAGCGAGGTGCGGTAGCGGGCCTCGAAGTACGCGTGCGCCGGGTGGTCGGGGGAGGTGGCCTCCGCCGCGACCACCGAGAACAGCTCGACGATCCCGCGCCGCTTCGCGTTCAGCTCCGCGAGGTCGGTCAGCCGGCGCAGATGGTCGACGCCCCGGGTCACGCCCAGGGCCAGCCACGCGTCGTCCACGTCGTCGCGATGCTGGAGCACGGCGAGGAGCAGGGCCTCCTTCGTCGGGAAGTGGTGGAGGAGGCCCGGGTGGGATATGCCGCAGCGGGTGGCGATCACCCGGAGCGACGCGCCCCGGTAGCCGGCCTCGCCGAACAGGGCCATCGCCTGGTCGAGGATCTCGGTCCGCTTGGCCCGGCCCTTGGCGTAGCCGCGCGGAGTCCCGGAGGTCACGCGCGATCACCCGCCGAACCCGCCAGGCCGGCCGGGCCTGGGGAACCCGCCGAACCCGCCAGGCCCGAGGTACCGCCCGAACCCGCCGAACCCGTGGAACACGCCGAACCCGCCGAACCTATGGAGCTCGCCGAACCCGCCAGGCCGGCCGGCCCCGGGGAACTCGCTGAACCCGTACTCGCCGTCGTCATCGGAATCGGACACCTCTCTCGCACCGCCGCTCCCTCCGCTCCGGCCCAGATTCTCACAGGAGCGAATCCCGGTTCCCCCAATACTTACCAAGCGGTCGGGATTGAGCGTACGGTACGGCGGAGTGCTTTCGTGAAAGGAACTCCTGTGGGCCTCAAGCCGCCGTACCTCGACCCCGCGCTGCCCGTCGCGGAGCGGGTCGCCGACCTCCTGGGGCGCATGACGCTGCCCGAGAAGGTCGGCCAGATGCTCCAGCTCAACGCCAAGGAGGGGGTGCGGCACCTCGTCGAGGACCTGCACGCGGGATCGATCCTGCACGCCTCGCCGGAGCGGGTGAGCGAGGCCGCCGTGCTCATCGGGAGGACCCGGCTGCGCATCCCGCTGCTCGTCGCCGAGGACTGCATCCACGGGCACTCCTTCTGGGAGGGGGCCACGATCTACCCGACGCAGCTCGGGATGGCCGCCACCTGGGACCCGGAGCTGGTGGAGCGGATCGCCCGGGCCACGGCGGTCGAGGTCGCGGCGACCGGGGTGCACTGGACGTTCTCGCCGGTGCTCTGCATCACCCGGGACCTGCGGTGGGGCCGGGTGAGCGAGACGTTCGGCGAGGACCCGTTCCTCATCGGCGAGCTGGCCTCCGCGATGGTGCGCGGCTACCAGGGCGACGGCCTCGACGACCCGACCGCGATCCTGGCCTGCGCCAAGCACTTCGCCGGGTACTCGGAGACCCAGGGCGGCCGGGACGCCAGCGAGGCCGACATCTCGCGGCGCAAGCTGCGCTCCTGGTTCCTGCCGCCGTTCGAGCGGGTCGCCAAGGAGGGCTGCCGTACGTTCATGCTCGGCTACCAGTCGATGGACGGCGTGCCGATCACCGTGAACAACTGGCTGCTCAACGACGTGCTGCGCGGTGAGTGGGGCTACACCGGGACCCTGGTCACCGACTGGGACAACGTCGGCCGCATGGTGTGGGAGCAGAAGGTCTACGCCGACTACGCGCAGGCGTCGGCGGCGGCGGTCCGCGCGGGCAACGACATGGTGATGACCACGTCGAACTTCTTCGCAGGGGCCCAGGAGGCCGTGGCGCAGGGTGCGTTGACGGAGGCTGAGATCGAAGCCGCCGTACGCCGGATCCTGACGCTCAAGTTCGAGCTGGGTCTCTTCGAGGACCCGCGCCACCCCGACGCGGCCCGGCAGGCCGAGGTCATCGGCAGCGGGGCGCACGCCGTGCTGAACCTGGAGGCGGCCCGCCGCTCGCTGGTGCTGCTGACCAATGACGGCACGCTGCCGTTCGCGGGCGGCCTGGCGGCGGACGACGAGGGCCGGGGCCGGCCCCTCGCCTCCGGCAGCCCCCGTTCTCGTACGGTGGCGGTCATCGGCCCCAACGCGGACGACGCGCAGACCCAGTTGGGCGACTGGGCCGGATCGTCGGGCCAGGCCGACTGGCTGCCGGAGGGCCAGCCGCGCGCCATGATCCGTACCGTCCTCGACGGCTTCCGCGACCACGTGCCCGCCGACTGGACCGTCTCGTACGCGCCCGGAGCCCGCATCCTCGACGTGGGCCCCGACCCGGAGGGCGCGTTCTTCCCGGACGGCCAGCCCCGCCCGGAGGTGGTCGTCCCGGCGGCCCCCGACGCCCGGCTGATCGCGGAGGCGGTCGCCGCCGCCGAGGCGGCCGACCACGTGGTGGCCGTCGTGGGCGACCGGATCGAGCTGATCGGCGAGGGCAAGTCCACCGCCACACTCGAACTCGTCGGCGACCAGGTGGCGTTGCTCGACGCCCTGGCGGCGACGGGCAAGCCGCTGGTGGTCGTGGTGATCAGCTCGAAGCCCCTGGTGCTGCCGCCGTCCGCGCTCGGCGCGGCGGCGATCGTGTACGCGGCCAACCCCGGGATGCTCGGCGGCCGGGCGGTCGCGGAGCTGCTGCTCGGCCTGATCGAGCCGACCGGCCGGCTGCCGCTGTCCTTCGCCCGGCACGCGGGCCAGCAGCCGACGTACTACAACCAGGTGCGCGGCCAGCACGGCTCGCGCTACGCGGACCTCACCCAGCGCCCGGCGTTCGCGTTCGGCGAGGGGCTGAGCTACACGACGGTCGACTACACGGACCTGGAGGTGCTGACGTCGGTGGTCGACGTGTCGGAGACCGTACGGGCCCGGGTCACGGTGACGAACACGGGGGCGCGGCCCGCGCTGGAGACGGTGCAGGTGTACGTGAGCGACACGGTGACGTCGGTGACCTGGGCGGAGAAGGAGCTGAAGGCCTACCGGCAGGTGGCGCTGGCCCCCGGGGAGTCGCAGGAGATCCTCTTCGAACTCCCGGCGGCCGACTGCACTCTCGTGGACGCGGAGGGCCTCCGCGTCGTGGAGCCGGGCCGCTTCGAGCTGCTGGTGGGCCCGTCGTCCCGCGACGAGGCGCTGCTGCGGGGGGAGTTCACGGTCAAGGGCTGAGCCGGGGGGGCCGGGGGGCCGGGGGCACGGTGCCGGTGGTGGCCGGGGTGCACGGCACCGGTGGCAGGGGGTGTCCGGTCAGGAGCCGCCGGACGTCCTCGTCAGCTCGTACAGGTCCCCGGAGTCCGGGTCGCCGATGTACTGGTAGAGGGTGGGCCGGCTCTCCGTGCCGCCGACGTTCCAGTAGCCGAACCTGCACGGGTCGACGTGGATGTTCAACACCTGCGACCTCGTGTCCCCACCGGCTTCGTACGTCCAGGTGCCCTGCCCCGTACACGCGTCGGGTTCGCGATCGCTGTCGTCACCGCCGTCGGTGTCGTCCTCGGCGCCGAGACCGACGACGGCGACCCGGCCGTCCGCCGTGAACGCGATCGTTCCGCCGTGGCCGTCGGACCAGCGCCCGACCAGCTCCGCCGAGGTGACCGCCGGCGGACGGTACTCGGGAATGGCCCCCGTCGCCAGACCGACGCCGCCGAGGACGGCGGTGAGGACCACGGCGACCAGCCCCCACAGCAGCACCGGCCCGAAGACCCGCTCCCGGCGCGACCGCCAGAGCAGCGCCGGAACGGTGAGCGCGGCCGTCGTCAGCAGCCAGGCCACCGCGATACGGACAGGCTCCCTACCGCCGGACAGGACGACGGCGGGCGCGAGGGAGACGACGGCCGCCACCGCCGGAACCCACCACCACGCCTCCCGCCCGCCGAACCGGCGTCCCAGCACGCCGCCCAGCCAGGCGGTCGGGAAGACGAGGGCCACGGACAGCACGCCCGCGACCGCGATCCCGAACACGGCGAGCACGGGCAGGAAGAAGACGAACATCACCGAACCGCCGCCCGCGCTCGGCGACTCCTGCGTGAAGCCGTACACGACGGCCACGATGAGCGCGATGACCGCTTCGATGAGCAGGGTCAGGATCGAGAGGAGCAGCGACAGGCCGTACAGACGCTTCTTCTTCACTGTTCAGTCCCCCTTGAGCACAGTGATGCACGCGGCACGCCCCCATCGGGGCGGCGGCTACGACCATCGTGACAGAGCTGTTTGAACGCGTTCAAGGCGGGGCTGGCCGTGCTCGGGCGGCGGTCTGTCGAGGCTCTCGCGGGGTGAGTGCCGGACGAGTGCTGGGGGAATTCGGTGCGCAGCCGAGGCGGCGCATCCGGGGCGCGTAAAGAAGAAGCGTTTCCGCGTGTGGGTATTCCCCCATATGGGTGTGGCGTGGCCGTCCGGACGGCGGTGGGGCGAGCACAATGGGGCGGCGGTTCGTGCAGAGGCGCGCAGGCCCCTCTCCCGCACCTTGCGCTCAAGGAGGACCGGTGGCGGAGAGCTGGACGGTTCAACGGACCGGGCCCGGGGATGCCGCGCGCACACAGGCGCGCGAACAACTTCTGGAAGCAGCCAGGGAGTTGTACGGCATCAACGGATACCGGGCCACCGCCGAGCACGATGTGTGCGCGGCGGCCGGTGTGCCGGTCGAGGTGCTGCGTCAGGAGTACGGCTCCCGGGAGGGGCTGCTCATCGCCCTCCACAACCGGGTCACGACGACCGGGCTGCGGGCGGCGGAGAACGCACTCCTGGCCGATGGCACCGAGAATCACTCGATCGTGGAGCGGGTCCAACTGCTCTTCGACGCATACGTGGAGGCCGTGACCAGAGACCCGCGCGAGGCCCGGGTGACGTTCGTCGAGGTACTGGGTGTGAGCGCCGTGGTGGACGAGCACTGCAAGCTCTGGCGGGCCCTGTGGACGGAGTTCCTGACGGGGGAGGCCGAACGGGCGGTGGAGCGCGGCGAGGCGGAGGACCGGGACCACCGGGTCGACGTGATGGTGATGGTCGGCACGGTCCACGAGCTGATGGCCCACCACACCCGCCGCAGCCGCCGGGCCCGCCCCGGGGAGGTCTCGGGGGAGCTGACCCAGCTGGCGCTGTCGATGCTGGGATCGCTGCGGAGCGGGTGAGGGGGCCCGCGGGGTGCGTAGCTGTTTCCGTGCAGGGCGGCGCGGACGAGGTCGCGTGCCGACTTCCAGCAGGCGGCACCCACACGAGCGAGGAGAGGCACGAGTGAGGAGAGGGGTGACACCTCTCTCCTCACTCGTGTGCCGTTGTGAGGTGATGTGTCCGCGCGGTGGTTCGCTGCGCCTTGCCCTGGGCGTCCGTCAGGGGTTGAAGAGACCGCCGGGGTTGACAGCATCGCCCTGGTTCCTCGTGCCGGGCCTGCCGGTCTCGACGAAGCGACAGGCGGCGAAGTGCACGTCGCCCATGCCGGGCTTGAGGATGTCGCTCAGCAGCATGCTTCTGGTGAAGACGATCGAGTGGCCGGCAAGTCGGGGGTCGGTGAGCGTGGCGACGTTGATGGTGACGGCGGCCTGAGTTTCGGGATGGAGCTCGACGTCGTACCCGCCGCCCGCCGGGGTGGCGATCACGGGGTCGCCCTTGATGGTGAGCCCGCTGGGGTAGGAGATCTCGTAGTTCTGTACCGACCGCCCGCCCGTCACTGTGCGTGAGGCGCCGGCATGCTGGCCTTGTTCCACATTGCCGCGCTGCTCGTCGCCTTGCTCCACCTCCCCGCCCAGGTCGTCGGGGACGACCATCCCGTGCTGCGTATAGAAGTGCACCTTCGTTCCCGCAGGTATCCTGAAATAGCCCTGCACGGCCTTCCACTCGCCGTGACCGCTGAGGACGAGACCGTCCGTGCGCGCCGGTGCGGTGTCGTCGGCCTCCCAGTCGTCGTCCGAGTCGGCGTGAGTGATTTTGGGCCGGTTCTTCCCGGCTGTCGAGTCGGGTGCGCGCTGGATCGCGGTCTCACCGGTTCGCGGGACTCCAAAGTCCTCCTCCTCGGCGCGCTGCACGGCAGGGTTGTGCGCCATGGCCCTCGTCGCGTTGGCTTCGGCTTCGCGTTCGAAGCGGTCGGAGGGGTTGGAGACCTTGAGTCCCGACCCGTTGTCGGTACCGGCCACGGAGCCTTGCCGCTGCTGGATCACGTGGGTCAACTCGTGGGCAAGGGTGTGCTTGTCGCCGCCGCCGTCGCCGATGACGACATGGTGGCCGGAGGTGTAGGCGCGGGCACCGACCTCGGCGGCCGACGCCCTGGCCGCGGAGTCGTCGTGGATGCGGACGTCGGAGAAGTCCGCCCCCAGCCGGGTCTCCATGTCGGTGCGGGTCGTGTCGTCCATGGACCTGCCGGAGGTGCGGAGCACGTCGTGGACAGCGGACCGCTGTACTGGCGTCGTGTCCGTGGACTCGGCTCGCGGGGTGGTCTGGTGGCCGCAGTCGGGGTCGTGCCGATGCTGTTCGGGCCGCGGCTGGACACGGGGACGGCCGGGCCGGCGGAGCATCTGGACGACGGCGGCGTTCCCTACCGCGGCCTGCTGGGCCAACAGGCCCGCGGGCTGCACCTGCGGTGCGACCTCAGACGTCCGGGATGGTGCCCGGCCAGTGCTGGTGGGCTTCTTCAAGTTCGCGTGATCACTCAAGGACGGCTCCGCAGTAGCCGGGAAATGGCATCTCTTACTGGCTACACGGCCGGCAGGCGCAGAGTCCAGGTATACGAGGGCAAGGCGGAGTGGCCTGAGAGGTCCCACGTGCTTCCCCCGACGACACGGAGGCAGGGCTGTCCGCCCGTCTGCACCGATGTCACGCCGGTGACCCGCGTGGGCACCGGCCACGGGCACCGGCCACGCCGGCCGGCGCGAGCCGGGAATCCTCATCCCGTCCGGGCCTCGGCCACCCCCTCCACGTCCCTGCCCTCCCTGATCGTGACGATGCGGCGGCACGCGCGCGATGCTCGCCGGCACACCTGCCCGGGTCGTCAGGCAGCCCGCGCCGGCGCGTGGCGCTCGGCGTACGGTCCGCCCAGCCCCCACGCCTGGTGCATCGCGTCGGCGAAGGCGGCGGCGAGTCTGTGCTCGCCCGTCGGGCCGGGGTGGGTGCCGTCGTAGGTGTCCGTGCGGATGTCGTACGCCGTGGGGTGTGAGGCCAGCAGGAGCGGGGAGGACGGTTCGTCGAGGTCGGCCACGGCCTTGGCGAGGAGGTCGTTGAAGTGGGCGCAGGAGGCGGCGAAGGGGGTGTCCGTCACGGCCCGGATGTTCGGTATCACCGGGAGCAGCACCATGCGCAGGCGCGGGTTGGCCGTGCGGGCCGCCGTGATGAACGCGCGGGCGTTGGCCGCCGTCTGCTCGGCGTCCGTGTAGAACCCGAGGTCTATCAGGCCGAGCGAGACCAGCAGGACGTCCGCCTCCGCCTGGCGCACCGCGTCCGCGATCACCGGGGCCATGTGCAGCCAGCCCTCGCCCCAGCCGGCCAGGTGCCGGCGGGCGGCGGGCGGGAAGGACGGGTCGGCGTACGCGTGGGAGACCGGGCCGTTCGCCTCGATGTCGTACAGCGTCGTGCGCGGGCCGACGATCTCGTACCGGAGGCCGGCGGACTCCTCGAAGTGCTGCCACAGGCGGTAGCGCCAGGTGAAGTCGCCGGTGGCGCCGATGGTCATGGAATCGCCGACCGGGAGAAAACGCATGGCGTCATCATGGCCGATCACGGCTCCGGCCTGCGACGTGACGATGGACACTTGGGCCATGCGCTCGTATCCGACCGGCCCGGCGGGCCGCGCCGCCGCCACCCTCGCCGCCGCTCTCGCCGTCGCCCTTCCGCTGTTCGCCGGGGCCGGTCCGGCCGTGGCCGACGACGGACGGCCCGACCGTGACTTCACGATCGAGGACCCCCGTATCACCGAGTCCAGCGGCCTCGCCGCCAGCCGCGCGCACCCCGGCGTCTACTGGACGCACAACGACAGCGACGACGGCCCCTACGTCTACGCCGTCGACTCCCGCACCGGGAAGACCCTCGCGACCATCACGATGCGGGGCGTGGGGGAGCCGAGGGACGTCGAGGGCATCTCGATCGGGCCGGACGGCGACCTCTACGTCGGTGACATCGGCGACAACCTCGACGGCACCTGGGACCACGTCTGGATCTACCGCTTCCCCGAGCCGAAGACCCTGCGCGATGCCACGGTCACGGCCGTGCAGTACGACGTGACGTACGCCGACGGGGCCCGCAACGCCGAGGCGCTGATGGTCCACCCGAAGACCGGCCGCGTCTACATCGCCTCCAAGAACGAGGACGGCGGCGGCCTCTACGAAGGCCCCGCGAAGCTCACCGCCGACAACCCGAACGTGTTCCGGCGCGTCGGCGAGGTGCCGTGGGTCACGGACGGGGCCTTCTCACCGGACGGGACCCGTCTGGTGCTGCGCTCGTACTTCAGCGCCCGCGCGTACGCCTTCGAGAAGGGCCGCCTGCGTGAGGACCGGTCGGTCGCCGCCCCGTTCCAGCGGCAGGCCGAGTCGGTGACGTACACGGCTGACGGCTCGGCCCTGATGTTCGGCTCGGAGGGGGCCGGCAGCGAGGTCGTCCGTGTGGAGACGGAGGGCGGGTCGGGGAGCGGTTCGGGGTCCGGGTCCGGCGAGGGTTCCGGGTCCCCCTCGAAGGGCGGCGACCCGGGGAGCGCCGGCGACGCGGATGAGGGCGGCGGCGGCAACGCGACCCTCGGGGCAGCCGTCCTCGTCGGGGCGGTGGCCGTCTGGTTCGCGTTGAAGCGGCGGCGTAGGTAGGCGGAGCTTCCAGCGGCCGGGGCGTTCGCGGCTCGCTCGGGCTCAGGTGTCGTCGTCCGTCACCGGCCACACCTCGTAGTGCAGGGTCCGGTCCCGCTTCAGCCGGTGCGCGAGCGGGACGAGCACGCCCTGCACGACCGGGTACTTGCGCGACAGCATCCGCGCCGCGTGCGTGTTCTCCTTCGTGCCCGGCCGCAGCAGCCGTGCGTGCGCCCTGATCTGCGGTCCGGTGGGGCTGCCCCGGACCGTGCAGGGAGCGATCTCCACCTGCGGGTGGTTGCGCATCCGCTCCACCTTCCAGGCGGAGGAGAACGTGCGGATGAACGCGTGATCGCCCTCGACGGCGATGTTGACCGGTGTGCCGACGGGGGCCCCGTCCTGCCGGTGGGTGCTCAGCAGGACGGCGTACTGCTTGACGAAAGGAGCGAGTTCCCGGCTGGCGTCCATATATCCATTGGGGCACGGGCCGGGGGTGCTGTCATTTCCGGGCCGCTGTCCGCTCCGTGGCCTGGCCCGTGGTCCCGTCCACCGTCCCGTCCGCCGTCCCGTCCGCCGTCCGCTCCGCCGTCCCCTCCACTGTCCGCTCCGCGACCAGGGCCTCGAAGCCGGCGATCAGCCGTCGCAGCCCGAACGCGAAGTGGTCGAACTCGGCGCTGAAGGCGTCCTCCGACAGACCCGCCATCATCGGGTACGCGCCGCTCAGCATGGCCCGCTCCAGGTAGGGGCGCTGGTTGTCCCAGAACTCCTGGTCGCTCAGCCCGGTCTGCCGTACGGCCTCCGCCGCGTCGGCCTGGGTGCGGGCGAGACCCTCCACGAAGCTGTTGACCGTGATGATCACGCCGATCAGCTCGGGGTCGCGCAGGCCCATGGACCGCAGGCCGGTGAGGGAGAGTTCCAGGCCGCGCAGGGCGCTGGGGCCGAGCACCGTACGCGCCTGGTTGATCTTCAGCAGCCAGGGGTGGGCGCGCAGGTTGTCCAGGTAGGTGCGGGCCATGGCGTCGATGGACGCCCGCCAGTCGGCGGGGGGCGCTTCGACGGGAAGCTCCGTGTCGGTGGGCAGGGGCTGGCCCAGCACCCGGTCGAGCATCAGGTCCAGCAGTTCCGCCTTGCCGGGGACGTACCGGTAGAGCGACATGGTGCCCGTGCCGAGCTCGGTGGAGAGCCGGCGCATGGAGACGGCGGCCAGCCCTTCCGCGTCCGCGACGGCGATGGCGGCGGTGACGATCCGGTCCAGCGACAGCCCCGGTTTGGGCCCGCGGCTGGGGCGGTCCCCGGTGCCCCACAGGAGTTCCAGGCTGCGTGCGATGTCGCCGCTCCCGGTGGCCGTGCCGTCCGTCGCCGCTGTCGATCCGTCTTTCGCCATGGGGCCAGCGTAGTGCTCCGGGACGGAGTTGGGTACGCCGTACCCGCATCGGAGTACGGCGTACCCAATTGAGGGGTACGGTGTACTCAGTTAGCTACCGGTCGGTCGAGAACAGGGAGGTTGCAGCATGCTCATGCCTAAAACCGGGTCGGGGTCCGCGTCCGGGTACGCGGTGCTCGCCGAAGGCGTCGTGAAGCGGTACCGGGGGCGGGGTAAGGGTGGGACGGAGAAGCGGGCGCTCGACGGGTTCGACCTCGCCGTGCGCCCCGGCACCGTCCACGGCCTGCTCGGCCCGAACGGGGCGGGCAAGACCACCGCCGTGCGGATCCTCGCCACGCTCCTGCGGTACGACGCGGGCCGGGCGGAGGTCGCCGGGCTCGACGTGGCGCGCGAACCCCGCCGCGTACGGAGCCGGATCGGGCTCACCGGCCAGTACGCGGCCGTCGACGAAGGCCTCACCGGCCGGCAGAACCTGGAGATGTTCGGGCGGCTCTTCCACCTCGGCAACCGCCGGGCCCGGCAGCGCGCCGGGGAACTCCTGGACCGGTTCGACCTGACCGAGGCCGCCGACAAGGGCGCCAAGGAGTACAGCGGCGGCATGCGGCGACGGCTCGACCTGGCCTCGTCGATGATCCTCCAGCCCGACGTGCTCTTCCTGGACGAGCCGACGACCGGGCTCGACCCGCGCGGCCGGGGCGAGGTCTGGGACGCGGTCCGGGCGTTGGTGGCGGGCGGTACGACCGTGCTGCTGACCACGCAGTACCTGGACGAGGCGGACCGGCTCGCCTCGCACATCACCGTCATCGACCGGGGGCGGGCCATCGCCGACGACACCCCGGACGCGCTGAAGAACCGGATCGGCGGCGACCGGATCGAGGTGGTGGCCGCCGACGCGGGAGACCTCGACGCGGTGGCGAGGGCCGTCGACCGGGTGGCCGGCGGCGGGCTCGTCGTCACGGACGCCACCGCCCGCCGGGTGCACGCCCAGGTCGCCGACCGGGTGGCCGCACTCACCGAGGTGGCCCGGAGCCTCCAGGACGCAGGGATCGCGGTGGAGGACATCGGGCTCCGCCGGCCGAGCCTGGACGACGTGTTCCTGCGCCTGACGGGCCACGGTGCGGCAGGCGACGCCGCGAACCACGACACCACCGCGAACCACGGCACCACAGGGAACCACGACACCACCGAGAACCGCGACGCACGAGAGGTGGCGGCGGCATGACCACACTCGAAAGGAACCCCGCTGAGGCGACGGCCCCGGTCCGCGACCGAGCCTCCGTCTTCTGGGCGGTCTCCGACTGCTGGAACATCACCCGCCGCACCCTCACCCATTACCAGCGGCATCCCTCCGCCGTCGTCTGGCAGCTAGGCTTCCCGATCCTCTCCGTCCTGCTGTACGGATACGTCTTCGGCAGCGCGATGAAGGTGCCCGGGGGCGGGGACTACCGGGAGTTCCTGATGCCCGGCATGTTCGCCATGACCATGGCCATGGGCTTCATGAACACCGCCGTGGCCGTCGTCACCGACGCCTCCAAGGGGGTCGTCGACCGCTTCCGGTCCATGCCGATGGCTCCTTCCGCCTTCGCCTCCGGACGCGGGACGGCCGACCTGGTGGTGGCCGCCGCCGAACTGACCATCCTGGCCGTCACCGCGCTGCTGATCGGCTGGCGCGCGGACGGCGGGGTGATGGCCGGCCTCGGGGCGTTCGGGCTGCTCCTGCTCCTGCGGTTCAGCCTGATCTGGGTGGGCGTCTGGCTCGGCATGCTGGTGCCCACCCCGGAGGCGGCGGGCGGGCTGTACGCGGTGGCCTTCCCCATCACGATGATCTCCAGCACCTTCGTCGCCCCGTCCCTGATGCCGGGCTGGCTGGGCACGATCGCCGCCTGGAACCCCATCTCCTCGACGGCGACGGCCACCCGAGAGCTGTTCGGCAACCCCGTGGCGGGCGGCGGCACCTGGGTGGAGGAGCACGCCCTGCTGATGGCCCTGGTGTGGCCGCTCGTGATCACGCTGGTGTTCCTGCCGCTGGCGGTGCGCCGCTTCCAGCACCTGAGCCGGTGAGGGCGTGAGCCGGTGGGGGCGTGAGCCGATGAGGCTTGAGCCGATGGGGCTTGAGCCGGTGTGGGTCCGGACGCGCCGGCCGTGACCTGCGGAAACGAAGGTGCCGGGGGCCGGTGGTCGGCGTAGGGTCGGGCACCGTGCCGACGACCATCACGCCCTCGCCCTTCACCACCGCCCGCCTCGACGCGCTCCCCCTCGAACCGGCGTACGCCGACGAGATGGCGGCCGTCCTCGCGGACCCGGCGCTGTACGTGTTCACCGGCGGCGGCCCCCCGGACCCGGCCGCGCTGCGGTCCCGGTACGAGCGGCAGAGCGCGGGTTCGCCGGACCCGGGGGAGCTGTGGTGGAACTGGGTGCTCAAGGTCCGCGCGGACGGGGCCCTCGCCGGGTACGTCCAGGCGACGGTACGGGGGCCCCGGGCGGAGATCGCCTGGGTGGTCGGGACGCCGTGGCAGGGCCGGGGCTACGCGAGCGAGGCCGCGAAGGGCCTGGCTGCGCACCTGGTCGCGGCCGGGGGCGTCCGGGAGCTCGTCGCCCACGTGCACCCCGACCACGCCGCGTCCGAGGCGGTGGCCACGGCAGCGGGCCTCCGCCCGACCGGGGAGTGGGAGGACGGCGAGCGGCGATGGGCGGGCAACCCGCCCTTGCCGGGGGCCCGTTAGGGCCGACTCCGATCCGGCCCGTCGTGATGCCACGGGCCGAATCGGAGCAGGCCCTAACGCGGGTTACGTCCTGCTGGGCCGGATGACGTCGGCGGGTTCGCGTAGCCACACCTGCTGGCCCCGGTCGGTCACGGTCAGCCCGAATTCCTCGGCGTCGGGCCGCCCCACCGCCTCGTACTCCCACCAGACCTGCTCGATCTCCTCCCACAGGAACCCGGGCCCGTACTGCCATGCCTCCTCGCCGGTGGCGGTCGTGGCAGCGCCGCCGTCCTCGCGGGTCACCCAGACCTGGGCCCCGTCGGCGGTGTCCTGGTGGATGAGCCGCACGCCGGGCAGCCGCGCCCCGGCGTACAGGGCGAACCCGAGGTCGAGGAGCCGGGCGGGGTCCAGGCCCGCCGCCCGGGCCCGACCCTTGCCATGGACCTCGTGGAGATCGGGCACGCGGTGGGAGCGCATCGGCATGTACGTGGCCCCGCCGCAGAACGGGCCGGTCGCCGTTCCGTCATCGTGAACGTGGAGCTGGACCAGCGCGCCGGACCAGAACTCCCGGGCGAGCGGAGCCACGAGGACCCCGCCGGGGCGGACCTGGCGGAGCAGGGCGTACGGGACGTACCGCAACGCGCAGGTGGCGATCAGCCTGTCGACGGGCCCCAAACCGGGCCAGGGCTGCTCGTCCCCGACGCGCAGATGTGGCCGGTACCCGGCCTGCGCCAAGGCGTCGGCCGCCTGCCGGGCCACGACCGGGTCCAGCTCAACGCTGTGGACGAGATCGTCACCGAGCCGTTCGCAGAGCAGCGCGGAAACGTACCCGGTGCCGGTGCCGATCTCCAGCACCCACTGCCCGTCCTGGACATCAAGGAGCGTGAGCATCCGGGCGACCATCGAGGGCATCGAGTTCGACGACGTCGCGACACCGGGCCCTCCCTCGGCACCGTCGTCGAGCTGAGTGACGACCGGCTCGTCCGAGTTCACCAACGCCAGCCACGCATCCGCCCCCACCACGGGCTCGCACCGGTCGGGCAGCTGCCGCCACACATCCGCCGGAACGAACCGGCTGCGCGGAACAGCCTCGAACACCCGCCGCCACCTGGCATCCAGTAATCCACGGTCGGCGAGATACCGCACCAGATCCGGATACGTGGGTGCTCGCGGTGCGGCGCTCATGGCTGCGGGGCATACGTGGGGCGGCTGCCGTCCGGAGACGGCTTCGGCTCCGACGGCGGCGTCCACGGCTTGTCCGACGGCGCACCACCATGCTTGCCGGCATCGGCCCATACGAGGTTGGTAGTCATCACTCATCTCCTCTGATCGGTGAGACAGTTCGATTGGCAAGACGGTGCAACCGGTAGATCCCGTACGGCGGAAAGACATCGACCCGGCGCGGAGAGCCGCTCTCGGCACACGCCCGGCACAGCAGATCCCGGCCACGAGCGGTGTGCCGGGCGGCGGTCACATGGGAACGCCAACACGCCTCACGGGTACGCACATCCGCAGCCGACAGGCTGACGCTCATCCGGCCTCCCGGAGAACGGTGGCCGCCTCATGGCACGGGCAGACACAATCAGGCCGCAGGCAGTAGGCGTGCACCTCGGCCAGACCCGTCACCAACGCACTTCGGCAGACAACGCCGTACGGACCGTCCGCCCCCGCCGACAACCCGCCCAGGTCAGCCACCGCCACCGCCACCTGAGGCACATCAGCGGAAGTGATCGGATCCCCCCGCCACAACAACGTCACCTCATGCTCCGGACAGTAAGCACCGGTGGCGCCCTCGACCGGCACCTCATGCGCATCCCCCGTCGCGAAACACCTCATCCGCGCGCCACCCGCCAGGCACGGCCGAGCTTGGCAGCAGTAGGACAGGAAATTCCGGTGCGGCAGGTCGGGCAATGCTGGGTATGGCCGAGCCAGGCCCGGTATTCGTCTTCCTCCGGAGCCGCCACGGTCTTCACGAATCGCCCCCAGTACAGAGGCGGCACTCGCATGCGGCGAACTCATTTGAAAACTCCGGTTCTTCCAGCGGAATCACGTCGACCTTCGGCCGGAGCACCCGGGCACGACCCTCGCTATCCACCTCGTACACCTTGATCGTCATCGTCACGACAAACGCCTTCCACTACCCTCTGTCGCAGGGCTGTCACTGTGACTACGACGGTAGAGAGCAAGGGCCGCAGCTTGAACTGACTGCGGGTACGGGTGCCCGACGGGCAAAGGGGGCGCCATGGACAGCGGATCACGCACCACCCTGACCAACGGTCGGGGAATGCCGCAAAGAAGCCGCGGCGGCACAGTGTCCGGGTACGTATTCCGCCAGATCCGCGAGCAGCTGGACCACACACAGGAGACCCTCGCGGAGCAGTTTCGGGTCTCACCCGACACCGTTGCGGGCTGGGAATCGGGGCGGCGGCCTTTGACCGCCGTCCCGGTCGGGCAGATGCTCGTACACCGCCATCAACTCTTACGCCTGGGCAGCGCGCCCGCCCTGCTCCTCGCTCTGGAACGGGCCACGGAGGCCGACGTACTTCTGGCGGCCACTCTCAACGAGGACGTACCCACCGAGGACAGCCCGATCGGCGCGTGGGTTATGCAGCGTGAGCTGGTCGAGTTGCTTTCCTGGCCACTCAACGGCGTGGCTCCGACGCCGTTGCGATCCTTACCCGCCTCTCCGCGACCGCGCAGGGGGCCCGCGCCGCGAGGTCCCGAGCTGTCCGCTGCAGACCGCAGGCGCTTCTTCTCCCGCATGCGTCAAGCCGCAGAGCAGGCGCGAGGCAAGGACCGTTTTCTATTACGTCGTCAAGCCCTCTACCTGGCCGGGTACGACGACGCGTCCGACACTTCCGACTGGCTGGCCCAGCAGCAACGGACCGAGCGCCCGGACGGGTGGCTGGCAGCCTGGCTCAACGCCCGCTCGGTCGCAGCCGTCGCCGCCAGACAGGGCGACCGGGACCGCATGAGGCACTTCATCAACGTGACACTCGCCGAGGACGACGCAGGCGAGGCAGCAAACCTCAACTACTGGGCGTACTGGATCGGTGAGACACCGCATATCCAACTCTCCGACGACTTCATCGCCACCACGAACCCAGGCCCGTGGCCCGGCGACAAACTCATGCGCCACCTGGTTCGTGGCCTGACCCCTGACCATGGCTTCTTCGACTTGAACGTTCACACCCTGTGGGCCCTGCTCGCCGCACGTCCCAACCTGCTGCGGCCCGAAAGCGCGATCAGGAACGAACTACGCGCATCCCTCCCTGTGATGTTGGATAGTCGAGAGCTTTCGGCACGGACGCGCCGGGAGCTGGAGGGCATCCGGTATGCAATCCGCCTCGCCGAGGCGTGAGAGGAGATGGTCGTGGCTGATGACCTGTCCGCGGTGGGACGCTTCCTGTACGAGGCGGGCACGCTCAAGCAGACGCGGCGCACCGGGTGGTGGATGGCCGGGGTCCGTGATCCGGAGAGCGTTGCCGAGCACTCCTGGCGTACGGCTTTGATCGCCACGATCATCGCAAAGCTGGAGGGCGCGGATCCCGCGCGCGCCGCCTATCTCGCCGTGTGGCACGACACGCAGGAGACCCGGACCGGGGACGTGAACCACCTCGGGAAGAGGTACGCGCCCGCCGGCGACCCACAGGAAGTCACCGCCGACCAGACGGCGGGTATGCCCGAGGTGCTGGCCTCGGCGGTCCGCGAACTGGTCGCGGAGTACGAGGCGAAGGAGTCACCGGAGGCGGTCTGCGCCCGGGACGCGGACAAGCTGGAATGCATGCTCCAGGGCATCGAGTACAAGGCCCAGGGCTACGAGAACGCCCAGCGCTGGATCGACAACAGCCGCAGCCGCCTCGTCACCGAGACCGCCAACCGCCTGGCCGACGAGCTGCTGGCGCAGGGGAGCCTTGATTGGCTGCGCGTGGCCTTGGGTGAGGGCAAGAGGTAGCCCCCCTCGCAGCCCGAATCCCGAGCCCTGAGCTTCGGGCCTCGGGCTTCGGGGCGGTCGGGTCACTCTTCTGGGGGTACGTGGATGAGGCCCCGGCCCGAAGCTCGGGTGCCGAGACTCGGGCTTCGGGATGCGGGACTCGGGGTTCGAGCGCCTTCTTTAACCGGTGGGTAGAAGAAGGGGTTTGGGAAAACCTCCCCTACCTCCCTACCTCGTAACGGTCAGCAAGTATGACTAATCGTGACGGCTTGCGGCACAGCGTCACGACTGCTTACGGTGCGAGAACCAAACGACCCCGACCGGTGTCGCAAGCACCAGGCCGGGGTCTCACCGCAAGACCGATCACCTAGAAAGCCGATCCCGTGGCTACTCAGCACACTAGCTCCGCCCTGCCCGCTTCCGCACACTCCGCCGCGTACCCGATGGCCAAGCCCGGCTACGGCAAACGCTCCGCGCCGGACCAACAGGCCCGTA
Source organism: Streptomyces sp. NPDC026589 (assembly GCF_040638385.1). NCBI lineage: Bacteria > Bacillati > Actinomycetota > Actinomycetes > Kitasatosporales > Streptomycetaceae > Streptomyces > Streptomyces sp. NPDC026589. The sequence continues at coordinate 154,430 of NZ_JBEZYG010000014.1, read as the reverse complement.
CGCCGCACGACTTCGCGCTCCTCCCGGCCCGCGAGCGGTACGTCGCTGGATTCGTCGACCACCTCCCCGAGGGCGCGGCGATGAGCGTGAAGACCCTGGCCAAGCAGCTCCCGCTCTACGGCCAGCAGGCCATCTCCACCTCCTTGACCAGCCTGTCCGTCGCCGGGCATCTGCGACGCGTACGGTGCCCCGCCGGCGAGGGCGACGAGACCCGCTGGGTCTTCCGCACCTTCTGGTCCCGCACCGCGCGCGACAACGAGTGGTGGAACGCCTACCTCGCCACCGAGAAGGCCGCCCTGGCCGCAACCCCCGCACCGGAGAGGCCTGCCTTCAACACGGCACCGCCGCCACCGTGGGCCCCGGCCGAAGAGCCGCCGCCTGCGCCCGCTCCGGAGTGCCCCGGTACCGATCAGGCCCCCGAACCCAGCGCCGTACCGCACCAGCGCACCCCCGACCAGGCCCCGGACGCCGAGGCCGCGCCGCCCCATCCGACCGCCCCGGGCGCGGTGCCCGCGACGCCCCACGGAGCTTCCGAAGCAGGGCGGTCTCCCGCCTACCTCGCCCTGGCCCGTCTCGGCCGTGACGATCACCGGCTCGCCCTCTCCGCCGACGACTGCGCCACCCTGGAAGCACAGGCGGCGGAATGGCTCGCCCGGGGCGTGAGCGTCGACTACCTGACCAGCGCCCTGACCGCAGGGCTCCCCGCCCGGGTCGACAGCCCCCTCGGCTTCGTCCGCCGCCGCCTCAGCGACAAGATGCCGCCTCGGCTCCCCCACGAGAACGCCTCGCCCGGCACTCCCGCACCAACCCGCCGCATCCTCATGGAATGCACCGCCTGCGGACGCCCCGGACGGCCGGAAGCCCCCCCCGACGGCCTCTGCCGACCCTGCCGAGAAGCCCACTCAGTGGACGTCGAGAACTCGACCCGCCCCGTCGAGATCGCCGACGTCAAAGCACACATGAGCAACCTCCGCGACCTGCTCAAACCCGTCTGACCTCGCCTCGGCGAGCAGGCTCGGGTCCGCAGCCCCGGCGCACGGTAGCCATCAGCATCAGGCGGCACGTTGCAGGTCAGCGCACCAGCAGGTCGATCACGCCCGACAGGTCCTCCTCGCCGCTGCCCTCGGCCAGGCGGCGTCGCATCAGCTCGAAGTAGGGGCTGAGCAGTTCGGGGCTGACCCCCTGCTGTGCGGCGGTGTCCAGGAAGGTCGGCGTGCCGGCCACCTGCATGCCGAGGTTGGAGACGACGCCCCTGGTGTAGTCACCGCTCCGCAGCTGGTCGGCGGTCTGGTGGACCGACGGGGCCATCGCGACGAGCCAGTCGGCGAGCAGCGGGGCGAGCGCCGCCGGGTCGATGTCCTCCTTGCGGATCAGGGCGAAGGCGTGCGCCGCCCCGGCGAACATCCCGTACATGGCGCTGAGCAGGGCCACGTCGTGCAGGGCCGCGAATCCCGCGTCCTCGCCGACGTAAGTGGTGCCGACCGGGACGCCCAGCGTCTGCTGGTGTCGCTCGAAGAGCTCCGGCGAGCCGCTGTAGAAGACGTAGCCGCCGGCCTCCGGGACTCCGATCATGGGCGGGACGGCCATGATCCCGCCGTCCAGGTAGCGGGCGCCACGCTCGCGGGCCCACTCGGCGCGGGCCCGGGCCTGGGCAGGGGTGCTGGTGGTCAGGTTGACCAGGTCCTTGCCGGCCAGGTCGGTGCCCGCCAGCGCCTCGGCGACCGAGGCGTCGTCCAACAGGCAGACCACGACAAGAGTGTTCGCCGCGACCGCTTCAGTGACGGTGTCCGCGACCTCTGCCCCCTCGGCGGCGAGCGCCGCGGCGCGGGCCGGGGAGCGGTTCCAGACGGTGAGCGGATGGCCGGCCGCAAGCCAGGTACGCGCCAGTGCGGCGCCCATCGCGCCGAGGCCCAGCAACGTGACGGGGGTCTTCTCAACAGTGTTCTCTGCCATGCGGATCATGCTGGTCGCAGGCCTGGAGGCGATCAAGTACGCACTGTTTAGTGGGTGGTTACCCCGAGGTGAGCAAGCACGTCGGAGCCCTGCGGCAGGACTCCGGCCCGCTGCTCCTCGCGAGCCGCGGGCCGGAGGCGTGGCCCTCCGTCCTGACCGGCTCAGAGAGTGAGCCGGTCAGGACGGGCGGTTCAGGAGTCGAGGACCCATTTCCCGCACGACTTCTCCGACATCCACTGGTGGGAGCTGATCCCGTTGTCGACGGCCTTTCCGCTGCTGAACGTGAAGCCGCTGAGATCGCTCATGTACTGCTCGCCCATCGTGAGGCAGGTGTAGCCGCCGCCCCAGTCCTTGCCGGTCCCGTTGATGACCTGTACGGCCAGCCCCGACGTGCCCTTGTGCAGGATCGACTGGGCGTTGTTGGTGTCGCTGCCCTGGAACGGTCCGGAGCTGTTGCCCCAGTCCGAGTCCCAGCTCGTGGTCTTGCCCAGGTAGCCGCTGCAGTGGTCGCCGGAGTAGGCGTAGAAGTAGCCGCCCAGGGCCGCATGGTAGGCCCGGTTGCAGGTGTCGGACGCTTGCGCCCCTCCGGCGGGAAGGACAACGCCGAGGCCGGCGAGTGCCAGGGTGGCGGCCGTGGCCAGGGTCTTGCGCATGGTGTATCACTCCCTGTGTGTTCGGGTGTTGTGCGGAACCCGCGGCACGGGGCCGCGGAAGTCGTTGTCAGCGGGGCGCCCGCCCCGCGACCGCTCGGTCAGGCGGTCGCGCCGGTGATGTCCTCGGCCCGCGCGAGAGCGGCGAGGCCCATCCGCCGGTGCGCGGCGACGTCTTCGCCGTACTCCGCCAGGAGGGGGGAGCGGTACTCGGCGGTCAGCGCCCGCAGGGTCGCGGCCAGTGGCGTACGCGTCGCGCAGCGGGCCTCGGTCACGGCCAGGCCGTTCTCGACGGCGAACGCCTGGGCGGGGGTCAGCCCTTCGGTGAGCGAGGGAAGGCCGTCGCGGACCGACGGCGGGTCGGCGTAGTCGTGGCCCGCTTCACGCATGCACGCGGACCACGCCTTCAACGCCTTCGCGGTGCGACCGTCCTCGACGACCTCCGCCGCGTAGAGGCGCGCCAGGTGGGTGACGGTCTTGTCCGACCGGTACCAGGTCTCGAAGTCGCCGTACAGCCGGCCTTTCGCATCCGACAGGCAGCTGACCCGCGGGATGCCGACGGTTCCTCCGCCGGGCAGTTCTGCCGCCACCATGCCGTTCGACGAGTCCCCTTCGAGCGCCTTGGTGTAGCGAACGCGTTCGTCCTCGGGGAGCGCGTTGGCATAGGCGTGGTTCGGGTCGTCGCGTTGCAGCCGCTGGAGCCTCTCACGGACCCGGCTCCCGTACCCGTTGCGCTTCGCCCAGGCGGCGTCGGTCAGCACGTAGCCTCCGCCCCGCAGATCGTCGGGCGTCGGCAGGACACCGGCCCAGTAGCTGAAGCCGGCCTCCTCCATGCACTCCTTCACCAACAGCTGTTCCGCGCGCTGCACCAGAAGCTCTTCGGCGGCGGACAGTTCCCGTCCGGTGACCTGCGCCTCAACCGCCGGGTGGGCGCGCTCCGGTGCGGTACCGGCGTCAGCGGCGCAGCCGGCGAGGAAGGCCGCCATGGCCGCCACCCCGGCGCACGTGGACACGTACACCCGTTTCATCGCCGCTCCCCTCGACACGGCGCCGGTACCTCGGCGCCTTTCCGTCGCCGGGGTGCGCGACCGGAGTCGAGTCCTGGAAGTCCGGGACTCGACTCCGGTCGGTGCCCCCGTCCACGGGAAGAATCGCCCAGGTGGCAGTGGCCCGGCCATGCTGTTGCGGCTCACCGCAAAAGCCGAGCCACCGAGGGAGGAAGTAGATGCTCCGCTTGTGTTCCGGCGCAGCCGACCGCACGGGACAGGGGTTGTACGTACCAGTAGATCGCGCGGTATCAGGCCTGTCGTAGGGTTCCGGTCCATGACCGCCGTACCTGACTTCCTGAACGCCACCCGGTCCTCGTACGACGCCATGGCCCCCGGCTACGTCGAGTTCGCCCGAGGCGAGTTGGCGGCCAAGTCTTTGGAACGTGCGCTGTTGGGCGCGTTCGCCGAACTCGCGGCGGCCGGCGGCGGCGGCCTCCCGGTGGCCGATGTCGGCTGCGGGACGGGCCGGGTGACCGCGCACCTTCACGAACTGGGCCTGGCACTGGACGTGTTCGGGATCGACCTTTCCCCGCAGATGGTCGCCGTGGCGCGGGAGGAGCACCCGGGTCTGCGCTTCGAGGAAGGTTCCATGCTGGACCTCGCGCTGCCGGACGCCTCGCTGGGCGGGCTGCTCGCCCGGTACTCGACGATCCACGTACCGGACGCAAAACTGCCGCGCGCCTTTGAGGAGTTCCACCGCGTCCTGGCCCCGGGGGCCCACGTACAGCTGGGCTTCCAGGTCGGGGACGAGCCGCTGCGACTGACGGAGGCGTGGGGCATGGAGGTCTCGCTCGACTTCCACCGGCGGCAGCCCGAGCGGATCGGCGAGCTGCTGCGGGACGCGGGACTGGAGGTGGTGTCCCGGGTGTGGCGGGAGCGGGACACGGACGGGCCGTTCCCGGAGCGGGCGCCGCAGGGGTTCGTACTGGCGCGGAGGCCGTCCGCGGCCTGACCCTGGCTGTCGTCGGATCTCGCGCGCTTTCTGCCCTGCGGGTCTCTGACTCTGGCTGTCGTCCGACGTCGCCCGCCTCCTGGCCTGCGGGTCTCTGACTCTGGCTGTCGTCCGATCTCGCCCGCCTCCTGCCTCGCCCGCCTTCTGCCTCGCCCGCCTCCGATCTCGCCCGCCTCCTGCCCTGCCCGGCTCTGCCTGCTGACCGGCCCGGGAGGGCGGGGTGTCGCACCACCGGCTCACTCAGGATGCGAAGTGACCCGTGGTGACCAGACTGGTCACCATGGCAGACCAACGTTCAGCGCGCGCCGAACGCTCCTCCCCGGGGACCCGGAAGAAGCCCTCGGCCAGGAAGGGGCCCGAGCACGCGGCCCGCGCCGCCTGTCAGAGCCTGGAATCGCTGATCAGCCACCCGGCCGAGGGCGTCTCCGCGATCCGACGATCCGACGACGACGGCTGGTGCGTCGTCGTGGACGTCCTCGAAGTGCCCCGCATCCCGGACACGACCAGTCTCCTCGCCTCGTACGAGGTGCGGCTCGACGGCGCCTGCGAACTCGTGGAGTACACCCGGGTCCGCCGCTACCGGCGCGGTGCCGCCGACGAGTGACCCCACTGCGTCCGACAGCTGGAAGGACCCCCCCATGACCACCACGACCTACGTCGACGGCGCCGCTCCGTGCCCGCCCCGCGCAGGCACGCTCTATGACGTGCTGGAGCTCATTCTCGACCGGGGCATGGTGATCGACGTATTCGTACGCGTCTCCCTGGTCGGCATCGAGATCCTCAAGATCGACGCGCGCATAGTCGTGGCGAGTGTCGACACCTACCTGCGCTTCGCCGAGGCGTGCAACCGTCTCGACCTCGAACGTGACTCGGGCAGCACCACCGTCCCCGAGCTGCTCGGCGGCTCCGCCGCCCGCTCCATCGGCAAGCGGAAGGTGCGCAAGGCCGCGGAGTCCGTCGGCGACACCGTACGCAAGGCGGTCGGGGCCGGCGGCCACGACGATGACGACGAGTACGACGATTACGACGAGGAAGAGGCGGAGGAACGACCGGCGCGCCCGAAGAAGCGTCGCGCCCCCGCCCGCAGCAGCGGCAGCGGTGGTACGAGCCGTCGCCGCAGGGCAGAGGCCTGACGTGCGCGCCGACGGCCCGGTGACGGGCCAGGCCGCCGGAACGGGGCTGTACGTGTACGCGGTCGTCCGGGCCGGAACGCCGCTGCCCGGGAAGTCCGGGGGCGTCGGCAGCCCGCCCGCCCCGCTGCGGACGGTCGCAGTGGGCCCGGTGGCCGCCGTCGTCAGTGCCGCCCCCACGCAGTTGCGGGCCCGGCGGCGTGACCTGCTGGCTCACCAGGAACTCCTGACGCGTCTGGCGGACAGCGGGCCGGTCCTGCCGATGCGTTTCGGCATGGTCGCACCGGACGACGACGCGCTGCGCGCCCAGCTGACCGGGGCGCAGGCGGGCCATCTCGCCGCCCTGGACCGGGTCGCCGGGCACATCGAGATGAACGTCAAGGCTCTGCCGGCCCATGGCTCCCTCGCCGCACTGGTGGCGGGGGACGCGACCGTACGGCGGCTGCGCGAGGAAACCCGCCGGCGGCCCGGATACGAGGCCAATGTGCGCCTGGGGGCGGCCGTCGCGTCCGCCCTGGCGCGCCGGGCGGGCGAGGCGGGACGGAGGGCGCTGCGCGATCTGGCCCCGATGGCCCGGGCGACGGCCGCCGGCCCCGAGGTTCCCGGCTGCGCGCTCAACGTGTCCTTCCTCGTGGCGCGGGCGGACAGCGACCGGTTCCGCGCGACGGCCGATCGTTTCGCGGCGGCCCACCGCGACCACGTCGAACTCCGCCTCGCGGGGCCGCTGCCCTGCTACAGCTTCGTCGGCGCCGCGAGCACGAGGCCGCCCGCGCCGGTCGGTGGAGGCTGACGATGGGGCTGATCTCCGGACTCCTGATGCTCCCCCTCGCACCCGCCCGGGGCGTGGTGTGGGTCGCGGAGCGGTTGCAGGACGCCGCCGAGCGCGAACTCTACGACCCCGGGGTGATCCGCGCGCAGCTGGCGGCCCTCAACCAGGAGCTCGACGAGGGGCACATCGGGCTGGAGGAGTTCGAAGCAGAAGAGGAAAGGCTGCTCGACCGGTTGTATGCCGCGCAGACCGGCCGGACACCGACGACAGAAGGTGACAGACATGGATGACCAGGCGAAAGTGGCGCTCGCAGCCGCCGTAGTGGGCGGATATGTGCTGGGCCGGACGAAGAAGGGCCGGGTCGCGCTGAGCGTCGCGACCTATCTGGCGGGGCGCCGGTTCGGACTCGAACCCCGCCAGCTGGCGGCCGAAGGCATGCGCAGGCTCGGTGAGGTGCCGCAAGTCGCCGAGTTGCAGGAGCAGCTGAGGGGCGAGGTCCTCGACGCGGGACGCCAGGCGGTGACGGCCGCCGCCAACCGCTCCATGGCCTCCCTGGCGGACGCCATCGGCGACCGGACGGCCCGGCTCACGGCGGCGCCGGACGACGAGGCGGACGAAGAGGACGAGGGCGAGTACGAGGACGAGGACGAGGACGAGGACGAGGGGCCCGAGGAAGAGCCGGAAGGCGAGGACGAGGAGGAGGACGAAGAGGAGCCCGAAGAGGACGAAGAGTACGAGGACGAGGAGCCGGAAGAGGAAGACGAGGAAGAAGAGGAAGACGAGGAAGACGAGGAAGAAGAGCCCGAAGAGGACGAAGAGGAAGAGGCGGCCCCGCCGCAGCCGTCCCGGGCGAGGAAGTCCCCCGCCAGGAAGGCGGCCCCGGCCAGGAAGTCGGCGGAGAAGAAGGCAGCCCCCGCAAAGAAGGCTCCGGCGAAGAAGGCCCCCGCCAAGAAGGCCCCCGCCAAGAAGGCTCCGGCCAATAAGGCCAAGAAGGCCGCTCCCGCGAAGAAGGCTTCAGCCAAGAAGGCCGCTCCGGCCAAGAAGGCTGCACCAGCGAAGAAGACGTCAGCGAAGAAGACGGCGAAGAAGACCGCTCCGGCCAAGAAGTCTGCCGCCAAGAAGTCCGCAGCCAAGAAGTCCACCCCTCAGAAGTCTGCCGCGAAGAAGACAGCGACGTCGAAGCGGTCAGCATCCAAGCGCGCCGATCGCCGGAGGTAGTCAGCCATGGCAACGACGGACAAGGACGAATCCGAGGCTCCGGCGGAGTCGGGTGTCGGCCGCATCAAGGAAGAGCTGTCGAAATTCGCCGGCGCTCAGGTCCAGCAGCTTGCCGAGAAGGCAGGCAGCAAACTCTCCGATCTCACGGGCCAGTTGACCGACGCAGCCGAGAACGGCGGCTCACTGCCCGCCATCGGTTCTCGCGTGCTCCAGGGCGAATCCCCGGTGAAGGCGTTCGTCTCGGAGAAGGCCAAGGGCGCGAAGGACGCGGTGGTGGACAAGGCGAAGAGCGCGTTCGGCGGGGGTGGCGGCAAGGGCAACCGCAAGGCCGGCGGCGGCAAGTTCATGAACATCATCGAAGTGATCGACGTCGGTGTGCCGCTGCGTACCGCCTACGACGCCTGGACGCAGTACGAAGAGTTCAGCGGCTTCATGAAGGGCGTCCAGAGCGTCTCCAAGGGCGAGGACGAGGAAAGCGACTGGAAGGTCAAGGTCGGCCCCTCCACCCGCGGCTTCAAGGCCACGGTGCAGGAACAGGTGCCGGACGACCGGATCGTCTGGACCTCCGAGGGCGCCAAGGGCAGCACGCGCGGAGCCATCAGCTTCCATGAGCTGGCCCCGAACCTGACCCGCATCGTGCTGGTCATGGAGTACTACCCGTCCGGGTTCTTCGAGAAGACGGGCAACCTCTGGCGCGCCCAGGGCCGCCGCGTACGGCTGGACTTCAAGCACTTCCAGCGCTACGTGAGCCTCACCGAAGAAGAGCCCGAGGGGTGGCGCGGCGAGATCCGCGACGGCGAGGTCGTGGTCAGCCACGAGGAGGCCGTCGAGCGCGAGGAGGCGGAAGAGGCCGAGGACGGGGAGGACGAGGACGGGGAGGCCGAGGACGAGTACGGCGAGGAGGAGCCTGAGGAAGGCGAGGAGGACGAGGAAGAGGACGAGGAGCCTGAGGAAGGCGAGGAAGAGGACTACGACGAGGAGGACGAGGACGAGCCTGAGGAAGGTGAGGACGAGGACGAGCCTGACGAAGACGAAGACGAAGACGAAGACGAAGACGAAGACGAAGACGAAGAGGACGAGGACGAGGAGGAGCCGGAGGAGCCGCCCGCCAAGAAGCGCGCGAGCCGCAGGCGCCGGTCCGGGGCCTCGCGGTGACCGACCTCGACTTCCGACAGGGAGGGCCGCCCGCCAACGGCCCTCAGACCACCAACCTCGCCGACATCCTCGAACGCGTCCTGGACAAGGGCATCGTCATCGCCGGGGACATCAAGATCGACCTTCTCGACATCGAACTCCTCACCATCCGGCTCCGCCTATTCGTGGCATCCGTCGACACCGCGAAGAAGGCGGGCATCGACTGGTGGGAGACCGATCCCGCCCTCAGCTCCCGGGCCTCGCGCAACGCCCTGGAAGACGAGAACCGCCGGCTGCGGGAACGCCTCCAGGCCCTCGAACCAGGAACGGACGAGGACGCGGACGCGGACGAGAACCCCGGCCCGCGCCCGAACCGGAACGCGGACCGAAACGACAGCAAGGAGACCGGGCAGAGATGACGCATCACGCCCACCTGGACCGGGCTCCGGGCACCGGTGTCACGTACGTGTTCGCCGTCTGCCGGGGCGCCCGTGCCACGCACACGGCCGACGTCACCGGCCTGGTCGGCATGCCCGGCGGTGCGGCCGTCCGGCTGCTGCCCTCCGGACCGCTGACCGCTGTGGTCCAGACCGTCCGGGCCGCCGACTTCACGGACGAGGTCTGGCAGTCGCGACTCTCCGACCCGCGTGAGATCGAACGGTACGCCCGGGCCCACCACGAGGTCGTGTCCGCCGCGGCCGCGCACGGGCCCGCCGTACCGCTGCCCCTCGCCACGCTCTACCACGACGACGATCGGGCCCGCCGTGCTCTCGACGACGAGGCACACCGCTTCCACCGGGTGCTGAAACACATCGCGCACCACGCCGAATGGGGCGTGAAGGTGTACGAGCCCGCGACGGCACCCGAGGAAACGGAACCCGTCACCGCCGGAGGCGGCGGGCGCGAGGCTCCCGCCGCCGGTGCCGGGCTCGCCTACCTGAACCGCAGACGCGGGGTCCAGGAGCGACGCGAGCAGCGCCGGGAACAAGCCCTGTCCGTCGCGGAATCCGTGGACGCCGAACTCCGAGAGCTGGCTGCCGCGTCGCGCCGACTCCGTACGCACGGAGCCGTACCGGGAGGTGACGGCCGGGTGCACGTGCTCAACGCCACGTACCTCGTGGCCGAGCAGAGAGCGGAGGAACTGGACGCTCTGGTACGGGGCTTGGGCGAGCGGACCGGGGCGCGGATCGAGCTGACCGGCCCCTGGGTGCCGTACTCCTTCGTCGGGGAGGTGTAGCCGTGGCAGCGTCTGAGCGCGCGGTGGTCCCCTGGGACAGCCCGGAGCCCCTGAGCGGTCCCATCGGGGTGCCGCTGGTGGACCTGCTGGACCGTGTCCTGGCGACCGGTGTCGTCGTCAGCGGGGACCTGGTGATCGCCATCGCCGACGTACCTCTGGTACGGGTGTCACTGCACGCCCTGCTGTCGTCGGTCAGCGAGCGGGTTCCGGCGCCCTGGGCCGACGGGGGGCCGTTGTGACGGGCGCGGGCCGGGCCCCGGGTTCCCGGGTGGATCTGGACTCCGAGCAGATGGGGCGGGACCTGGTGGCCCTGGTCCTCACCGTGGTGGAGCTTCTCCGGCAGCTGATGGAGCGGCAGGCGATCCGCCGGGTCGAACAGGGCGACCTCAGTGACGAGCAGGTCGAGGAGATCGGGACCACGCTCATGCTGCTCGACCAGCGGATGAAGGAGCTCTGCGATCAGCACGGGGTGCGGCCCGAGGACCTCAACCTGGACCTCGGACCGCTGGGGACGCTGCTGCCCCGCGACTGAGCCCGGTCCCTCGAATGGCGGATGGTCGTGGGCGGGCGGAGAGTGAGTGAGGGGGCCGCACGGGCGGGAGGAGCGCCCGTGGCCATCACTCTCTGCGAGGCGGACATGGTCGACATCGAATCTCGGAGCGGAAACCCGGCGGCGAGCGGCGGGAATCAGGGAAGCGGCGTGCGGGGCAGGACCACCATCGCCGACGGCGTCGTGGCCACCATCGCGGAGATCGCCATCCGCGAGACCGAGGGCGTTCACTCGGTGGGCAAGGGCGCGTCGAAGGCGCTGGGCGCGGTGACGAGCAGGGTGTCCGGGTCCTCGGGCAGGGGCCGGACCGTGAAGGTCGAGGTGGGCGAGAAACAGACGGCGATCGATGTCGACGTCGAGGTGGAGTACGGCGTTCCGATCCATGAGCTGGCCGACCGGATCCGCGCGAACGTCGTCGACGCCGTGGAGACGATGACCGGTCTGGAGGTCGTCGAGATCAACATCAACGTCTTCGACGTGCACATCCCGGGTGAGGACGACGAGGACGACTCGGACGACGCCGATTCCGGAAGAGGCGGTTCCCGCGTGCGGTGAGCCCGGACCGGGGACCCGCGCCCTCAGCGTTTCGAGCGGCCCGCGCGCACGATCCCGTCGACGTCCAGGGAGACTTCGGCGCCGATCGAGGCGGGGAGCGGGGCCTGCTGGCCGGGGGCGTAGACCTCGTGGCGGTCGTAGCCGCCGGGGAGCGGTTCGGTCAGGACGTGGACGCGGCCGTGCTTGCGGTCGACGATCACGTAGACCGGGATCTTGGCCTGGGCGTAGGCGGTGACCTTGTGGCGCAGGTCGGTCTGGTAGTTCCCGGAGGTAACCTCCAGGACCAGGCGGAAGCAGGCGGGGTCGTAGCAGTTGTTTTCGATCAGGTGCTCGTCGAAGTCGGCGTCCACGATCGCCAGGTCGGGGATCACGTAGTCCTCGGGGCCACTGGGTAGCCAGAGGCCGATGCCCTGGAGGACATTCGACTCCTCGCTGTGCAGACCGGCGGAGAGGAAGGGGACCATGAGTGCGGTCAGGGCTTTGGCATGCGGGCCGTCCGGGGGTGGTGCCACGGTGACGAGGCCTCCGATGATCTCGACGCGATGCCCCGGAAGCTGCTCCATGAGACGGTTGGCCGTTTCCAGCAGCGTTTCCGGCTCATCGTCACAGGGGTGCTCGACTGCTGCTGCAGACATTGCGGGCCTCCTGGAATGGGCTGGTGTCGAGAACATCATCGTAGGGCGGAGTGGGCCGCGATCGCGCTTCTGGCATATGCCACCCGGTCGAGTGAAGCAGAAACGACCCGGCACACCGCGTGGGTGCCGGGCCGTCTCCGTACAGCCGTCGAGCCGTGAGCCGGTAGGAGCTTGAGCCGGTAGGAGCTACAGCTTCTCGATCACGTAGTCGACGCACGCCGTCAGCGCCTGCACGTCCGCCGGGTCGATCGCCGGGAACATCGCCACGCGCAGCTGGTTGCGGCCCAGCTTGCGGTACGGCTCGGTGTCCACGATGCCGTTGGCGCGCAGCACCTTGGCGACGGCCGCCGCGTCGATCTCGTCCGCGAAGTCGATCGTGCCGATGACCTGCGAGCGCTTCGCCGGGTCCGTGACGAACGGGGTGGCGTACTTCGACGCGTCGGCCCAGTCGTAGAGGTGGCCCGACGAAGCCGCCGTGCGGCCCGTCGTGAAGTCCAGGCCGCCCTGGGTGTTCATCCACTTCAGCTGCTCGTTCAGCAGGAAGAGGGTGGAGAGCGCCGGGGTGTTGTACGTCTGGTTCTTGAGGGAGTTGTCGATCGCCGTGGGCAGCGAGAAGAACTCCGGGATGTGCCGGCCCGAGGCGTGGATCCGGGCGGCGCGCTCCAGGGCGGCCGGGGAGAACACGGCGATCCACAGGCCGCCGTCGGAGGCGAAGGACTTCTGCGGGGCGAAGTAGTAGACGTCGGACTCGGTGATGTCGACCGGCAGGCCGCCCGCACCGGAGGTGGCGTCCACCAGGACGAGGGCGCCCTCGTCGGCGCCCGCGACGCGCTTGACCGGGGCCGCGACACCGGTGGAGGTCTCGTTGTGGGTGAAGGCGTAGACATCGACGCCCGCCTCGGCCTTCGGGTCCGGGTGGGTGCCCGGGTCGGAGGCGATGACGGTGGGGTCGGACAGCCAGGGCGCGAGCTTCGCGGCCTTGGCGAACTTCGACGAGAACTCGCCGAAGTTCAGGTGCTGGGACTTCGACTCGATCAGTCCGTGCGTCGCGACGTCCCAGAAGGCGGTGGAGCCGCCGTTGCCGAGGACGACCTCGTAACCCTCGGGGAGGGAGAAGAGGCTGCGCACGCCGTCCCGTACCTCGCCGACCAGGTTCTTGACCGGGGCCTGGCGGTGGGACGTACCGAGGAGGGAGGTGCCGGTGGCGGCCAGCGCGTCGAGCGCCTCCGTCCGCACCTTGGAAGGACCGGCGCCGAAGCGTCCGTCGGCGGGCTTGATGTCAGCGGGAATCTGGATGTCGGCCACGGGACGGAGCGTAGTCCCTCGGTGGCACGGCTCAGCAACCGTGTCCGTCGGATGAGACGCGCGCTCCGGCCCGTGGACGTCACCCACGACGGGCGATCAGGAAGCGTGGCCGAACGGACAGCCCAGCTCCACCGGCAGTTCGTGCAGGTCGTTCTGGGTCACGATCGGCTTGTTGCGCAACTCGGCGGCCGGCACCGCCAGGTCCAGTTCCGGGAACCGCTCGTACAGCGCCGGGAGCGCGATGCCCGCCTCCAGGCGGGAGAGCGCCGCACCCGGGCAGATGTGCGGGCCGTGGCCGAAGGCGATGTGGCGGTTCGGGGTGCGGGCGGCGTCGAACTCGCCGGCCGTCGGGCCGTACTGCTCCTCGTCGCGGCCCAGCGCGCCGAACGAGACGATCAGCCCCTCGCCCTTCGGCAGGACCTTGTCGCCGACCTCGACGTCCTCCGTCGCGAAGCGGATCAGCACGTGCGAGGTCGGGGTGTTCCAGCGCAGCGTCTCCTCGATCACGCCGTCCCACCCGAGCTCCCCCTTCAGCACCTTCTCGCGCTGCTCGGGGTGGGTGGCCAGCGCCTCCACGACGTTGACGATCAGGCTGATCGTGGTCTCGTGCCCGGCGGCGATGATCAGTTGCAACGTGTTGACGATCTCCTCGTCGGAGAGGTGGTCGCCGTCCTCGGAGGCCGCGATCAGGGCGCTGGTCAGGTCGTCGCCCGGGTTCGCCCGCTTGGAGTCGACGATCTTCGTGAAGAGGGCCCCGAGGTCCGCCATCATCCGCGGGACCTCCTCCGGCGGCGTCTGCGTCGAGAAGAACTTCTCGAACAGCTCCTTCAGCCGGGGGTGGTCCGCCGCGTCCACGCCCATCAGCTCGCTGATCACGTTCATGGGGAGCGGATAGGCGAACTCGGCCTTCAGGTCGACCGGCTGTCCGGCGGGGAGGGCCGCCAGCCTCTCCAGGCTCGCGTTCGTCAGCGCCTCGATCCCGGCGCGCAGCCGCTCCACCCTCTTTACTGTGAGCGCCTGCGCCACCAGCGTACGGAGACGGCGGTGGTCCGCCCCGTCGACCGTCAGCATCGAGCGGCCCGGGTTGGCCAGGCCGATCAGCGGCCAGTCCATGGGTATCTCGCCGCGCTGCCAGGCGTTCCAGACGTTGATGTCCTTGACCAGGCGGCTGTCGGTGAGGAGCGCGCGGGCCTCCGCGTGGCGGGTGACCGCGTACACGTGTACACCGCCGGGCAGCTCCACCTCGGCCAGTGGGCCGGCGGCCCGCAGCGCGGCGCTCTCGCCGTCGAGGTCGGTGACGAACGGGTCGAGCGCGATGCGGGTCATGCGGGGCCTCCGAAGCTTCCGGGTCTTCCGACGGCGGGGGTGGGTGTGAAGAGCACCGGCAGGTCGGTCAGCCCGCGCAGCCACGGCGAGGGGCGGCGGGTGAGCTGCTCGGCGGGGACGGCGAGGTCCACGTCGGGCAGCCGGTCGAGGAGGACCTCGATGCCGGTACGGGCGATGACCTCGGCGGTCTCCTGGGCCGGGAACGGGCAGCGGTGCTCGCCGTGGCCGAAGGAGAGGAAGGCGTTGTTGCCGCCGGTCAGCGTCGAGCCGTCGGTGCGCACCTGCGGGTCGCCGTTGGCGGCGGCGAGGCCGAGGAGCAGCAGGTCGCCGGCGCGGATGTGGCGGCCGCCGAGGTGGGTGTCGCGGGCGGCCCAGCGGCCGGCCACGTTCTGGGTGGGGGTGTCCTCCCAGAGGACCTCGTTCATCGCCTCGGCGACGCTGTGCCGGCCGCCCGAGAGGGAGGCGGCGAACCGGTCGTCGGTGAGCATGAGGCGCAGCGAGTTGCCCATCCAGTCGGCGGTCGGCTGGTGGCCGGCCGCCATCATCACCATGAGGTCCTGGGCGACCTCCTCGTCGGTGAAGCCGCCGGGGTCGGCGAGCATCCGGCTGGCGACGTCGTCACCGGGCTCGGCGTGCTTGTCGGCCAACAGCCGGAACATCGACGTGGCGAGGTGCTGCTGTCCGGCGAGCGCCCGCTCCCGGCCGTCGATCATGTCGTTGATCGCGCCGACCAGCGGATACGCCTCCTCGTCGGAGAAGCCGTAGATCCTGGCCAGTACGAGGGCGGGCAGCAGCTTGGCGTACTCCGCGATGATGTCGACCGAGCCCTTGGTGCAGAACCGGTCGATCAGCTCGTCCGCGAACTCCTCCGCGTACCGCTTCAGGGAGAACGGGTCGACGCCCTCCAGCGCGTTGCTGATCATCATGGCGCGGACGCTGTGGCGCTCGCCGACCGTGTAGAGGATCGAGGGCTGCTTGCGCCCGATCATCGGCAGCAGCGGCCAGTCGTCGGGGATGCGGTCCCACTGGTTCCACAGGTCGGAGTCCCGGCTGAAGAGAACCGGGTCGCCGGTGACCTGGTGCAGTTCGCGGTAGCCGAGGACGAGCCAGGCCGGCACGGAGCCGTCGAGGACGACCGGGGCGATCGCCCCGTGGTCGCGCCGCATGTCCCGGTAGAGCTGGACGGGGTCGCTCTGGAAGCGGGGCCCGGACAGGGGGACGGACCCGTGGGTGACGGGGCAGCCGGAGACAGGGGTCACGGGGCGGGCTCCGGGGTCGGGCCGGCCGCCGCCAGGGCCGCCTCGGGGGCGCGGAGGCGGGCGGCGGAGAGCGCGGCGAGGTGTTCGACGAGCGTGATGAGCACGTACTTGCTGGACGAGCGGTCGCGCGCGTCGCACTCCACCAGCGGCACGTCCTCCGAGAGGTCCAGGGCCTCGCGGATCTGCTGCTCGCTGTGGAGCGGCCCGCCGAAGTCGTTGCACGCCACGATGAACGGTGTGCCGTGGTGCTCCAGGCGGTCGATGGCGTACCAGGAGTCGGCGAGCCGCCGGGTGTCGACGAGGACGACCGCGCCGAGCGTGCCGGAGAACAGCCGGTCCCACAGGAACCAGAAGCGCTCCTGTCCGGGTGCGCCGAAGAGGTACAGCACGGAGCGTGCGTCGAGCGTGATCCGGCCGAAGTCGAACGCCACGGTGGTGGACGACTTGGCCTGGATGCCGTCGAGGTGGTCGACGGCCTCGCCCGCGCGGGTCATGGTCTCCTCCGTGTTGAGCGGACGGATCTCGCTCACGGATCGGACCATCGTGGTCTTGCCGACCCCGAAGCCGCCGACGACAACGATCTTCAGTCCGTTGTCGGCCGTCGCGCTCAGGGCGGCGCGGTCAGAGGTTGCGGAGTCCAACGAGCACCTGTTCCAGGATGTCGGGGTCGGGGAGCCGGTCCGCGACACGGGCTGTACGGGGGTGGCGGGCGCTGATCCGGCCGGTGTCGAGCAGGTCGCACAGCATGATGCGGACGATGCTGACCGGCAGGTTCAGGGTCGCGGCTATCTCGACGACGGCGGTGGGGCCCTGGCACATCCGCAGGATCGCGACGTGCTCGGACTGCATCCCGGGGGCCGGGTCGCACTCGGCGACGACGAGTGTCACCAGGTCGAACGCGGCGGAGTCGGAGCGGCTGCGGCCCCCGGTGAGGGTGTACAGCCGGTCCGGGTCCTCGTCGCGGCCCGGCCGGGGGCGGGGTGCCGTCGTCATACGGCCGGGGCTTCGGCGGGTTCGCGCGGCGGCGCGACGAGGTGTTCGCCGAGCTGCTCGACGAGCTCGCTCATGTTGTGGCCGACGAGGCCCACGTCGGAGTCCTCGTCGGCGACGACGGCCAGGTGGGCCCCGGCCCCCGCCTCGACGATGAACAGCACGCCGCCGTAGAACTCGGCCATCGCGGACCGTACGCCGCCGGTTCCGTCGCCGAACTCGATGGACGCTCCGTGCGAGAGGCTCTGGATCCCGGCGGAGATCGCGGCCAGCTGGTCGGCCTGGTCGACGGAGAGCTCGGGGGTGCGGCACAGCTTGAGGCCGTCGCGGGAGAGGACGAGGGCGTGGCGGGTACCGGGGGTGCGGTCGAGCAGCCCCTCCAGCAGCCAGTTGAGCTTCTCGTCGGTGGTCGCGGTCATCGGGTGTTGCCTTCCGGGTGCGTGGAGTTGGCCCGTACCGCCTTGCTGAAGGTGCTGAAGCGCGCGGCCTGGACCTTCGGGTCGGTGGTGCGGGCCCGGGGGGTGTCGGCTTCGCCGGGGGTGGCGTTGCCGGTACGGGCCTCGGCGGCGGCCAGCGTGCGGCCGCGGCGGCGCTTGGGCAGGCCGCTCTCGCCGAACGCGGGCACGGCGCCCGTGGACTCGGACGCCGAATCCACCGAAGAGCCCGAGGGCTCCGACTCCGCCGCCGGGGTCAGGGGCGTGGAGGCGTCGTCCTCGGGAAGGGACCGGGCCGCGGGGGCGGCGTCGGCGGTGTCCGTTCCGGCGGCCGAGGCGTGCGAGGGCTCCGGCTCGGCGGGGGTGGTGAGGGCTGCCGGGGCGGCTGCCGGGGCGGCGACCGCCTGGGCCGGGACTGTCGGGGCCGGTGCGGGCGAGCGGGAGATGAGGTCCTGGGGGAGCATCATCAGCGCGCCGGTGCCGCCCCGGGCGGACGGCCGGAAGGAGACGGTCAGTCCGTGCTTGCGGGCCAGCCTGCCGACGACGGCGAGCCCGAGTCGGGTGCCGGAGAGGTTGGTGAGGTCCTGGTGGTCGGCGGAGACCGCCTTCTCGGCGCGGCGCAGCTGCACCTCGCTCATGACGAGCCCGCTGTCCTCGACGGTGATGACGATGCCCGCCGGGACCTCCTCCACGTACACGTGGACCTCGGCGGTGGGCGGCGAGAAGTTGGCAGCGTTGTCGAGGAGTTCGGCGAGCGCGTGCATGACGCCCTCGGCCGCGTGGCCGGCGATGGCGACATCGCTGGTGGAGTGCAGGCGGACCCGCTGGTAGCTGCCGATCCGGCCCATCGCGCCGCGCAGGATCGACTCCATGACGATCGGCTTCGCCCAGCGCCGGCCGGAGCGGGCCCCGGTCAGCACGGCGATGGAGTCGGCGAGGCGGCCCGCCTGGGCGGTGCGGTGGTCCAGGTGGAGCAGGTCCCCGAGGACGGACTCGTCGGAGTGCCGGTGCTCCATCTCGCGGAGGTCGGCCAGCATGCTGGTGGCCAGGGCCTGCATCCGGCCCGCCGCGTTGGCGCAGGCGGCGACGGCCGCGGAGCGCTCGGTCTCGGCACGGGTGGCACGGGCGGTCAGCCGGTCGACGGAGACGGCCAGCCGGCCCTGCTCGGCGGCGGCGGCCGCGGCGATCCGCTCGTTCTCGGCGCGGGCGTCGGCGACGACCCGGGCGGTCTCGGCGGAGGCGGCGCCCTTGATCCGGGCGGTCTCCGCGGTGAAGCGCTGGGCCTCGACGGCGGAGGCGGAGACCAGGCGCGAGGTCTCGGCGGTGAACCGCTGGGCGTCGGCGGCCCGCAGGGCGCGCAGGGTCCGCGCGGTCCCCAGGGTGTGGACGGTGACGGCCACGCAGACGCTCAGCAGCACGGCGGCTGCGCCCGCGCCCCAGGCCAGCGGAGTCCGTACCGCGTCAGGGGCCGCGGCGACGCCCCACAGGGTCAGCGTGCCGGTTGCGGCTGCCGAGATCAGCAGGGCGAGTGCGGTGGGCCGGTGTGAGGGGCGCAATCGGAGTCCTCGGTGGCGGACGGTGCGGGACGGTATGAGGCGGAGCGGGTGGTGCGAGGCGGTGCGGGTGGTGCGAGGCGGAGCGAGACGGAGCGGGTGGTGCGAGGCAAGTGGCACAAAGTGGTTCAAGTGGTGCGAACCGGGTGAAATCGACCAGTCGAATTCAGGACAGTTCGGCACGGTTATAGGCGATCCGGCACAACTGGAGCTGCCAATTCCTGCGCAAGTCTTGGTCACTATAGGAGACTTGACGGTCTGTTTGGGAAGATCTTGTGGGCTTTTTTGTACTGCTTACGTGCTTTGATCCTGGCGCATCCCAAGAGTTCACCTGACGCGACGGCATGCTGAGACCATGGCCGAACAGCATCGACCGCATACCGACATCGCCCCGGACACCACCATGCGTCCGGACACCGCCGTGCCCCCGGCTTTCGTCGCGGCGCTCCGCTCCGCCGTACGCGGCACGAGCGATTTCGGGGCCGCCGCACGGGCGCTGACGACGATGGACGCCTCCAACTACCGCCGGGTTCCGCTCGGTGTGCTCGCCCCGCGCGACGCCGACGACATCGCCGCCGCCCTGGCCGTCTGCCGCGAACACGGGGTGCCGGTGGTGGCGCGCGGCGGCGGCACCTCCATCGCAGGACAGGCCACCGGCACCGGACTCGTCCTCGACCTCACCCGCCATCTGCGCACGATCCTCGACCTGGACCCAGCCGCCCGCACCGCCGTCGTCCAGCCCGGCGTGATCCTCGACGACCTGCGGGCCGCCGCCGCACCCCACGGCCTGACCTTCGGCCCCGACCCCTCCACCCACAGCCGCTGCACCCTCGGCGGGATGATCGGCAACAACTCCTGCGGCGCCCACTCGGTGGCCTGGGGCACGACGGCGGACAACGTGCGGAAGCTGTCGGTCGTCCGGTACGGGGGCGAGGCCCTGCACCTGGAACAGGGGAACGGCGAGGGGCCCGAGGGCGTCGGAGCGCTCGTCGCCGCCCATCTCGCCCTCCTGCGCACCGGCTACCCCGACCTCCCGCGCCGCATCTCCGGGTACGCGCTCGACGCCCTGCTCCCCGAACACCCCGGCGGCCCCGACCCGGTCCGGGCGTTCTGCGGCAGCGAGGGCACCCTCGGCGTCGTCACCGAGGCCACCGTCCGCCTGGTCGAGGCCCCGCGCGCCCGCGCCCTGGCGGTCCTCGGGTACGCCGACGAGTCCGCCGCCGCCGACGCCGCCCCGGGCCTCCTCCCGTACCGGCCGCTCACCGTCGAGGGCATGGCCGCCGACCTCGTCACCCGGTCCGCCGGGCTGCCGCGCGGGGCCGCCTGGCTGTTCGTCGAGACCGGCGGCGACACCCCGGCCGAGGCGAGGGCGCACGCCGAACGCGTCCTGCGGGGCGCCGGCGCGGTGGACGGGGCGGTCGTCACGGACCCGGCCGGGCAGCGGGCCCTGTGGCGGATCCGCGAGGACGCCGCCGGAACCGCGACCCGGATGCCCGACGGCACCGAGGCCTGGCCCGGGTGGGAGGACTGCGCGGTGCCGCCCGCCCGGCTCGGCGCGTACCTCCGCGACTTCCGGGCCCTCCTCGCCGAACACGGCCTGCGCGGCGCCCCGTACGGCCACTTCGGCGACGGCTGCGTCCACGTCCGCATCGACTTCGACCTGATGACCGACGCCGGGGTGGCCCGCTTCCGCCGGTTCTCCGAGGAGACGGCCTCTCTCGTCGTCGCGCACGGCGGCTCCCTCAGCGGCGAGCACGGCGACGGCCAGGCGCGCGCGGAACTGCTGCCCCGGATGTACGGGGACGAACTCGTCGCCCTCTTCCACCGGTTCAAGGACCTGTGGGACCCGGAGGGCGGCCTGAACCCCGGCATCCTCGCCCGCCCGGCCCGCCTCGACGAGAACCTTCGCTTCGCCGTCCTCCCGAAACGCCCGGTGGACGTGGAGTTCGGCTACCCGCAGGACGGCGGGGACTTCGCGGGAGCCGTCCGCCGCTGCGTCGGCGTCGCCAAGTGCCGGACGACCGAGGCGAGCGGCGCGGGCGTCATGTGCCCGTCCTTCCGGGCGACCGGCGAGGAGGCCCACTCCACCCGGGGCCGGGCCCGGCTGCTCCACGAGATGCTCGCGGGCGAGGTCATCACGGACGGCTGGCGCAGCGAGGAGGTCCGGGACGCGCTCGACCTGTGCCTCTCCTGCAAGGGCTGCCGCAGCGACTGCCCCGTGGGCGTCGACATGGCCACGTACAAGGCGGAGTTCCTGCACCACCACTACCGGGGCCGGCTCCGGCCCGCCGCCCACTACGCGATGGGCCGCCTGCCGCAGTGGCTGCGCCTCGCCGCCCCCTTCGCCCGTCCCCTCAACGCACTGGCCCGGCTGCGCCCCCTCGCCGCGCTCGCGAAACGGCTGGCCGGGATCGCGCCCGAGCGCACGATCCCGGTGCTCGCGACCCAGACGTACAGCCGGTGGCTGCGCCGCCGCCGGGGGAAGGAGACCCGGGGTCTCTCCGCGGACCGGGTGGTGGCGCTCTGGGCGGACACCTTCACCGAGCACCTCTCCCCGCAGGTGGGCCGGGCGGCGGTCCGGGTCCTGGAGGAGGCGACGGGGCGCACGGTGCTGCCACCCCCGCGTGGTCTGTGCTGCGGCCTCACCTACGTGTCGACGGGGCAGCTCGACGCGGCCCGCCGCGTGATGCGCCGCACCCTGGACCGGCTCCGCCTCCCGCCGGGCCACCCGCTCGTCGTCCTCGAACCGAGCTGCGCCGCGACGCTCCGCACCGACCTGCCCGAACTCCTCCCCGACGACCCGCGCGCCGCCGAACTGGCCGCTTCGGTACGGACGTTCGCCCAGTACCTGGAGGAGTACGCCCCCGACTGGACTCCGCCCCGCCTGGACCGCCCGGCCGCCGGCCAGACGCACTGCCACCAGCACGCGGTCCTCGGCGACGCGGCGGAACGCGGGCTGCGCGAACGGATGGGCCTCACCGGCGACCTCAGCGGCGGCTGCTGCGGACTCGCCGGGAACTTCGGCTTCGAGAAGGGCCACTGGGAAGTGTCCGTCGCCTGCGCGGAGGAGCGGCTGCTCCCCGCCGTACGGAACGCGGAACCCGGTACGGAACTCCTCGCGGACGGCTTCTCCTGCCGTACGCAGCTCGACCAGCTGGCCGGGCGGCGGGCCCGGCACCTGGCGGAGGTCGTCGCGGAGGCCATCGAGGAGGCGGCTGCGACGGCCGTCGACGAGGGGCCGGGGGGCGGCGCGTAGGGCCCGGCCCGGGGCTCAGCGCGGCGCGCCCCGGGCGACGATCTCGCGGGCCAGCGCGGCCAGCTCCGGCAGGGCGGGGTGGCCGGGGGCGTCGCGGCGGGCGAGGAGGACCGGGACGCCCGGGGCGTCGTCGAGCGGGACGTAGACGACCCCCGCGTGCGGGTGCAGGGTCGCGGTCGAGGCGGTCGACACCCCGCTGCCGCGGCCGGCGGCGATCGCGGTGAGCCAGTCGTCGGTGTTCCCGACGGTGACGGTGGTGGCCGGCCGGGCGTGGGGCGGCCACAGGCCGGCGGTGGTGGTGCCGGAGACGGTGTTCAGGACGACGGGGCCTCCCGCGAGATCGGCGAGGGCGAGCGAGGCCCGCCCCGCGAGCGGCCCGTCCGCGGTCACCGCCGCCACCCGGACCTCGGTGAACAGCACCTCGGCGATGAGCCCCGGCGCGTCCACGGGCCCCCGCAGCAACGCCGCGTCGACCTCGCCCCGGGTCAGGCCGGCGGTGCGGTCGTCGATCCGGAGCAGCTCCAGCGGGGTGCCCGGGTGGCGCTCCTGCCAGGCCCGCAGCAGCGGCGTGGTGTACGGCCCGAAGGCGGACCAGGCGTGCCCGAGCCGCAGCGGCCAGGTGCGCAGCCGGCCGGGGTCGAGGGCCTCGTCGAAGGCGGCGACCGCGGCGGCGGCCTTGTCACGGAAGGCGACGCCGTCGGGGGTCAGGGCGAGGTGGTGGGTGGAACGGTCGACGAGCCGGACCCCCAGGTGCCGCTCCAGCGCAGCGAGGGTGCGGGACACGGCGGGCTGGGTGAGCCGGAGGCGGGCGGCGGCACGCGTGATGTTCAACTCTTCGGCGACCGCGAGGAAGGCCCGCAGATGCCGGAGTTCCACGGGGCGGCCGGTGGGGGGCGCTTCGTTCATGCGTGGGGAGCATAACGGGAGCTTGATCGGCATTTCACGGAACGCGCGGGGGTCCCTACGGTGAAGGGACGCCCCCATCGACGACGCAGTACGCCCTGACGTCCCGCCGTAGGCGGAACAGTACGTCTTGCCGTACTCCCCGGTCCATTACAGTGGACTGATCTGTCTTGCCCCTGTTCCCTGCTCCCCGTTCCCCGCTCCCCGTTCTCTGTTCCCTCGGAAGGTCCCCCGTGAACGACCAGCGCAGCGCCGCCGAACCGGCCGCCGCAGCCGTCGCCGTACCCGAAGCGGTGCCGGCACTCGAAGGCGCCGGGGCGGGTGCGGACGCCCAGGGGGGCCTGGGCGCGGGCACGCCCGCCGGGCGGCCCGGGGCCGACCGCCGGGCGGCGCTGACGCCGATCGTGCTGGTGGTCGCCGGCGGCCTGTCCGTCCAGTTCGGCTCGGCCGTCGCGGCGCTCCTGATGCCGAAGGCGGGCGCGCTGGGCGTCGTCACCCTGCGGCTGGCGGCCGCCGCACTGATCCTGCTGGTGATCTGCCGCCCGAAGCTGCGCGGCCACTCGCGTGCCGACTGGGGCACGGTGCTCGCCTTCGGCGTCGCCATGGGCGGCATGAACACGCTCTTCTACCAGGCGCTGGACCGGATCCCGCTCGGCATCGCCGTCACGCTGGAGGTGCTCGGCCCGCTGGCCCTCTCGGTGTTCGCCTCGCGCCGCCTGATCAACCTCGTGTGGGCGGGCCTCGCCCTCGCAGGCGTCGTCCTGCTGGGCGGCGGCGGCTTCGACCGCCTCGACCCGGTGGGCGCGGCGTACGCCCTGGGGGCCGGGGCGATGTGGGCGGCGTACATCGTGTTCAGCGCCCGCACCGGCCGCCGCTTCCCGCAGGCGGACGGGCTGGCGCTGGCGATGGTGGTCGCCGCGGTCCTCTCGCTGCCCCTGGGCATCATCGAGTCCGGCGCGAAGCTCACGGTCCCGTCCACCGTGGCGCTCGGCGCGGCGGTGGCCCTCCTCAGCTCGGTCCTCCCGTACACCCTGGAGCTGATGGCGCTGCGCCGGCTGCCCGCGCCCACGTTCGCCGTGATGATGAGCCTGGAGCCGGCCATCGCCGCCGGCGCGGGCTTCCTGATCCTGGACCAGGCCCTCTCCACCACGGACGCCCTCGCCATCGCCCTGGTCATCGGTGCCAGCGTCGGCGCGGTGCGCAGCCGGACAGGCCCGCGCCGCGAGGGGTGAGCCGTGGCGGTGATGTGCTCCGCCGTGGGCTCCCCTGTCCCTGCCGGCTGCTCAGGCGCGGCAGACGGTTCGCGATCCGTTTCATGATGCTGCTCGGCCCGCCCGGGGCGTTCGCCACGATGACGTCGCCGCCGCGATCCATCACGGATTTCGCGATCTGGAAGCCCATCGAAGGCTCGGTGAGGACACCGAAGACCAGGACCTTCTTACCGTTGAGAGTCATGACCGCCCTTCATTCGTCGAGTCCATACGGCGCAGATGCCGTCCTGGTAGTGGCCGTAGAAGTTGTGCAGGGATGTTTCCAGTCTCCAACCCTGAAGATTTTTCTCGTCGAGAGCCGACAAATGGGTGGGGTCCTGTGCAAAGACGTCCACCACATTCTTGTTGGGTGTGGTCAGGACGAAGCCCTCGACCGCCCATTCCTTCAGCCGCTCGACGAGAGAGCGCGGGTGTCCCTGGTGCTCGATGACCTCCAGGGCCGCGTACCAGTGGAAGGGACGCGGTGGTTCCCAGGTGAGCAGGTCGAACGTGCCGTCCAGCCAGACATCGGCCGGCACGTACCGGCCCCGGAAGCCGTACGAGCTGCGTAAGACGCAGTCCAGCTCGGTGTAGCCGGCGCCCAGGTCGATCAGCACGTGCTCGTCCGACAGGCCCCGTGCCCGCATGCGGTCGCTGGCAGCCGGCGGCCGGGATGAAGAACAGCCCGATCATGCCGAGCGGGTTCACGGCGGCGCTCAGCGGGCCCACCGAGAAGGACGGTCGTCGACCGAGGCCACCCCGCAGAACACCGAGAAGGCGGCGACGAACACCAGCGACGCGACGATCCACCGCTGAGCGAGACCGAAGCCGCCGCGTGGGGCGCTACCGACCAGGCCGAAAAAGACTGATGCCGATTCGGCCGTGTCGACCGGACCGGACCGGGCCCGGTCCGGCCGACACAATCTTCCTCGTCCCGGAGAGCGTGCCAGCGGATCGAGGTGATGCCCGAAGGGACCACGCTGATCGGCATCAGCACCACCAGCCGGGCCATCGCCGTTGACCTGGGCGCCGAATCCCCGCGTGTCCTGGTCTGCACCGCCACCGGCGGCGGCAGCACCACGGCCCTGTGCTTCCTCTCCCTCGTACCAGCGCGACATCCACTTCTTCTGCCGCCCTCCTGCCTGAATTCACTCCCCTCGCGCCCCGGAAATCAGCCAAAGATCACGAAGGTCTATGGGTCGATCAGGCTGGCATATACATTCGGCGTCGGTACAACTATGGCTCGGGGAAAGGCGCTTGCGTTCCTT
The DNA here is from genome assembly GCF_040638385.1 of Streptomyces sp. NPDC026589. Lineage (NCBI taxonomy): Bacteria > Bacillati > Actinomycetota > Actinomycetes > Kitasatosporales > Streptomycetaceae > Streptomyces > Streptomyces sp. NPDC026589. The sequence continues at coordinate 129,054 of NZ_JBEZYG010000014.1, read as the reverse complement.
TGCATTTTCCCATGCCCCGTTCCGTATCGTGCGAAGGCCATGCTTCCGTATAAAAGGAGAAGACTTTAATGAAGCGAAACCTGGTGGGGGCAGCACTCATCGGAGCGGCATTGATCATCGGCGGGACCGGAATCGCCAGTGCTGCTCCGGCCGGCTGTGAGACGACGGGCTTCGTCTGCCTGTACAGGGACGACGACTACCGAGGCGGTCAGGTCACCCTGACCAACAGCACCACCGCGATATCTCACATGAGCTCGTACGGGTTCAACGACCAGGCCGACTCGTACTACAGCAACTACACCTACGACTCCGCCTGGTGGACGGACACCAGCTACGTGGGCCGCCGTGTGTGCATCCACAACAACACCAGCAACCGCAGCTTCAGCTTCCAGGACTCCGACGAGGCAAGCTCGGCCCGAAAGTACAGTTCTCGCACGGCCTGTTGACGGTGGTTGAGGTGAGGTGACCCGTGGGGCGGCCGGACAACCGGCTGCCCCACTCGCGTAGAAGAGGAAGAACCATTCACGTGGGCAAGAACGTGGCAATCGTCGCCACTCAAGTCGGTAAGAAATTCCCCATGGGGAAGCAGACCGTGACCGCGCTGCGGGACGTGTCGTTGTCTCTCCCCGCTGGAACGCTGACCGCGCTGACCGGGCCCAGCGGATCCGGCAAGAGCACCCTGCTCCATCTGATCGCGGGCCTGGAGCGGGTTGACTCCGGAACTCTCGATGTCCTGGGGAGCCAGCTCCACTCGTGCACCGCGGCCGAGCTTTCCGCGCTGAGGCTTCGCGAGATCGGCTTCGTCCACCAGGACTTCAGCCTTCTTGCCGACCTCACCTTGATCGAGAATGTGCGCCTTCCGCTGGAAGCCACTGGCACCGCCCGTAAGGACGCGGCCGCGGCAGCACGTGAGGCGATGGGCCGCGTCGGTCTGGAAGGGCTGGAGCAGCGGTTTCCCGCCGAGGTCTCCGGCGGGCAGCAGCAGCGTGCCGCCATCGCCCGTGCCATCGTCGGAAGCCGCACTCTCGTTCTGGCGGACGAGCCCACAGGATCGCTCGACTCCAAAACGGGCGCGGAGATCATGGGCGTTCTGGCCCAGCTCCGCGATGAAGGCGTCACCGTCGTTCTCAGCACCCACAACCCGGCCAACCTCTCCCACGCAGACCAGGTCGCCGTCCTCCAGGACGGCACGCTTCTCTCCTTCACCACCGCCGAGGAAGGCGTGGCATGAGCAAGGGGTATGTGCATCTGGTCGGCAGGCGCACCGTCGTGGGCCGCGGCAGCAGGCGTATCGGTCTTCTCGTGCTGCTCATGCTGCCCGTGCTGCTCGCCACGCTCGCGGCCGGGGTTTTCGCCTCGGCTGCTCCTTCGGCGCCACAGCGTGCCACCAGCAGCCTCGGCGGTGCCGACGGGTTCATCACGCTTTCCGACCCCGTGATGACGGGCGAGCTCGCACAAGAGTTGCGCCGGCGCGCGCCAGGAATCGCCGTGGTCGCGCTTGATGACAACAGCGAGTTCCCCGTGTGGGCGAAGGACCGCACGGTTGCCGTGCGCTATGTGGATACCGATTGGTCATCCCCTCTGATGCGCGGCCGGTACCGGCTGCTGGAGGGACACTTCCCCTCGAAGCTGGGGGAGGTCGCAGTAAGCAGGCCCCTTGCCGACGCGTACGGACTGGGCCTCGGTGACCATCTGCCCTATCGGTGGAAGCGCGACGCCCCCGCGCGGATCATCGGACTGGTCGAGAGCCCGCAGGCGCACACCGCATACGACTACCTCGCCGCCCCCGGCCAGCTGCGGGCCTGGCCGAAGACCGGAAACGACAGCACCAACACCGCAATGTCCAGCTACGGTCTGCTCCTCGCGGGTGACGCCCGCCAGATGGAGACAGCACAGAACCTCATCGGCGAAAAGGGGCTGCGGCTGGAGACCAGGTCGAACATCTCCGCCTCCCGGACGATGATCGAGCGCGAGCCCGCACTGCTGCTCATCCCCGGCATCGTCGTGCTCGGGGTCATCGCCGCGGGGGCGTTCGCCCTGCGCATGCGGCGCACCCGCGCCGAGTTCGCGATCCTCGCCGCCCTCGGTGTGCCGGACCGGGACCTGCGGTATGCCGCCGTCTCCGGAGCGGTATCGGCCAGCCTGGCCGCCGTTCCCGCCGGGTGGCTCGCGGGGAGTCTGCTCGCTCTTGCCGCACGCCCGGTGCTGCCCCGCTTCACCCACAAGGACACCGCCCCCTACGACCCGCTGCTGGTCGGGGGCCTGCTGACCGTCCTGTTGTCGGTCGCGGTGGCGGCCCTGGCGGCCGTACTGTCGTCGCGGTACCCCGCCGGACTTCCTGCCCGTGCTCGGGCCCGCACCACCCTCCGTGACAGCAAGCGAGCCCGCCTGTGGTCCCCGGTGCTGTATGGCGTCGCCGCGCTCGGTATCGCTCTCGCCGTGGTTCTCCAGGACAACGAGACCGTCTCCGCCGCCGCGGCCGTCACGGCTGTGGTGTTCCTGTCCGCCGCCGTACTCACCCGCATCGCAGATGTGCTGCGCGGCCTGGCCCGTCTGGCCGACCGTACGCTCAGCGCCCGTATCGCCCTGCGCGCGTTCGCCCGCGACCCTCGCCGGCCGGTCTCGGCGGTCGTGATCGGATCCGTCGCGCTCGCCCTCACCGTCGGCATCCTCGGCACCCTGTCCAGCGTCACCGCCCAGGAACGCGCCACCTACGTCGGCAGCCGCCACCTCAACCAGGTGGAGGCTCTGCTGTTCGCCGGCAGTGATCCCAGTGAAGTCGAGAAGACCCTCACCAGCGTCTTCCCCGAGGGAACACCGATCATCCGGGGCTCCTACCCAGTGGACGAAGAGCTCCGCGAAGCCTCCGTCACCCCCGCCCTCACTCCCCCCTGGAGCGTCGCCTGGCAGGCAGGCGGAGAGTTCGCCAACCGGACGCAGACGATCGGAATTGTCGACGACGGCACGACGTTCAAGGCACTCACCGGCCGGGCCTGGTCCTCCCGGGAACAGCAAGCTCTCGAAGAGGGCCGCATCCTGGTCCTGGCCCCCGAATACATCAAGGGGGACCGCGTCACGATCTCCATGCCGACCTCCCTGCCCACCAGCCCCGAACAGTCCGACACCCGCCGCGAGATCAACGGCGCTGCCCTTTCCGACCCCGTCAACGCCACCACCCTCACCCGCGCCTCCGCCTACATCACCACCAAGGCAGCACGCGCCCTCGGCGCATCGACCGTGGACTACTCGGTCATCGCCTCCCCCGCCGGCCCCGTGCCCGATCTACAGGAACAGCTCACCAAGGCACTCGAACCGGTCGACGTCCTCATGTCGGACGTCCGCATCGAAACCGGCCCCGAGCTCACCCCGCCCTCCCTGTGGTACCTCATGCTCGGCCTCGCACTCGCCGCCGTGGTGACCGTCCTCGGCATCACCATCACCTCCTCCGCGGCCGAGCTCCGACCCGACCTGGTACGCCTGCACCGCATCGGCCTGTCCCCAGGCACCCTGCGCCAGATCGTCGTATGGCAATCGGTCACCATCGCCGCCCTCGCGGCAGTCCTCGGCACCGCCGCCGGCTGGGGCCTGACCGCCGCACGGAACTGGCCCGGCGACATCCCCGTCGTCATGGACTGGACAGCCGTCTGCGCCGTCCTCGCCCTGACCCTCCTCCTCGGCGCGGCCTACGGTGCACTCGCCGCACCACGCCGCATCAGCAACACACTCAACCGCACCGAAGCCTGACCCGCTCCACGCTCCTCCGGCCCCGTACTCGGGGCCGGAGGGGCGTGGAACCGCCGCCCGACTCGGCGTGGACCTCTTCGATCAGCGGCATGAGCTGTTCGTCGCGGAGCCGGCGGGCCGACTTCGGCCGCTTCTTGCGGGCGAAGTACATCGACGGCGGACAGCTCCAGCACCCGGCAGACGGGACGCCGAGACCTCGCCATCGCCCTGGTCATCGGGGCCAGCGTCGGCGCGGTGCGCAGCCGGACGGGCCCGCGCCGCGAGGGGTGAGCCGCGGCGGGGGGACGGGGCCGGGCCCTCAGCCGTCGGCGGGCAGGATGCGGAAGGCGTCCAGCCCGCCTGCGAGTGCTCCGCCTGTGCGGCGTCGAAAGCGGCGTGGAGAGCCGAGTCGGCGACGATGATCAACGACGCGCGGTCCGTTGTTTGATGTGCTCGTGCACCGAGTCATCCATCTCGTCAGGCGTGCGGGAGCGCCCGCTGTCGAAGACGGGCAGTTCCCGGGCGCGCTTCTGCCGCTCCGCGCTGTCCAGCGGCAAGGCGATGCTCCGCCGGATGAGTTCGGCCTTCCTGACGCCGGTCGCGGAGGACTCGGCATCCAGGCGCACTTCCCGTTCTTCCGGAAGGTGCACGGTCGTCTTCTTCATGCCGCCGATTTTGCCTCCCTGCCCTCCATAGGGCAGGGAGGCGCTGCGGGGCCTGGAGTACCGGGGGAGCCCCGGCCCCGTCACGCGGGAGCCGGCAGCGGGAAGCGGACCTCGGTCAGCCGCTCCGACACCTCCCACAGCCGCCGCCCGGTCGCGGCGTCGACGGCCGCCGGGGCGAGGGCCACCCGGGTCGGTCCGCCGCGCAGCTCGCCGGGGCCGTCCGGGCCGATGAGGTCGCCGCCCCGCGCGTCCGGGTCGGTCGCCGCGTACAGCTGCGGAAGGGCGCCCGCGCCGGGGTGCTGGGCGAGGGGCCGCAGAACGTGGCCGAACAGCAGCTTCACCAGGCCGGTCGGCCCGCTCGTCTGAAGGTTCGTCGCGGTGTAGCCCGGGTGTGCCAGCAGGCTCCGGACCGGGCTGCCGGACGCGGTCAGCCGCCGGTGCAGCTCATGCCCGAAGACGGCGTTGGCGAGCTTCGACCGGTCGTAGCAGGCCATCGGCCCGTAGTCGCGTTCGCTGTTCAGGTCGTCGAAGCGCAGGTGCGCCTTACGGTGGTTGACCGAGGTCACCGTGACGACGCGCGGGTCCTGTCGCCCGGCCGCCAGCAGGTCGAGCAGCAGCCCGGTGAGCGCGAAGTGGCCGAGGTGGTTGCAGGCGAACTGCAGCTCGTGCCCCTGCGCGCTGGCCGTGCGGGGCGGTGCCATCACCCCGGCGTTGTTGACGAGCGTGTCCAGCCGCGCGTGATCGGCGTGCAGGGCGTCGGAGAACGCCCGTACGGAGTCGAGGTCGGCCAGGTCCAGGCGGCGCACCTCCAGCGAGGCCCCCGGCCGGTCGGCGGTGATGCCGGCGACGGCCCGGCGTCCCTTCTCCTCGTCACGCACGGCGAGGATCACGTGCCCGCCCCGGCGGGCGAGGGCCAGGGCGGTCGCCAGGCCCAGGCCGCTGTTGGCCCCGGTGACCACGGAGACCCGGCCGGTCTGGTCGGGGATCCGCTCGGCGGTCCAGCGCGGCTTCTTCTGCTTCCCGTCCTGTGCTGTCATGCGGCACACGTTGCCGTGCGTGTCACTCGGTGTCAAGACGATACTGGACGCCGAAAAGATACCGAGTGTCAGACATGGCATGGCGTTACGATGGTGGGCGTGAGTACCCGCCCCGCAGTGACCATGGCCCAGCGCAAACGCCAGCTCGTCACCGACGAACTGGCCGAATCGGCACTCCAGTTGATGGCGCGGGAAGGATTCGACGCGGTCACGGTCGACGCGATCGCCGCCGCCGCCGGCGTGTCCAAGCGGACGTTCTTCCGGTACTTCGCGTCCAAGGAGGACGTGGTGGTCCAGTTCCTGGCCGACATGGGAACGGGCATGCGCGCCGAGCTGGCCGCCCGCCCCGAGGCAGAACCCCCCTCCGCGGCCCTGCGCCACGCCGTCTGGGTCGCCATGGCGGCCTGCGCCGACGGCGCCGAGCACTCCGGCCGGGCCCTGCGGGTCGTCCAGCTGATCCTGCGCACACCCGCCCTGCGCGCCCGCTTCCTGGAGCACCAGGCCCAGTGGCGCGACGACCTCGCCGTGGAGACGGCCCGCCGCCTCGGGCTCGACCCGGTGGCGGACCTCTCCCCGCGCCTCGCCGCCGGGGCCGCGCTCGCGGCGTTCGACACCGTGCTGCGGCGCTGGAGCGACAGCGACGGAGTCGAGGACCCCGCCGCGCTCACCGACCGGGCCTTCGCCTTCCTCGCCCCGGCGCTGGACACGGCCGGGACGCCCGGCGCTCCCCGGTAGGGCCACCGGTGTCCGGACCGGGGCGCCGCAGGGGTCGTCCGGCGTCGAACCGGCTCCAATGGCGGATGCCACTGTGCGGGGGAACGACGCGCGGGTGAGGCTGGCTCATGGCATCGAGTCGTCCATGCCGATCGTGTAGTCCGCTCCGACCCGCAGAAGCAACGTGAGGACACGGCGACATGCCCCTGCAGCCCGATGACCTTGCCGCCCACTACGAGCGCCTCGCCGACGACTTCGAAGAGAGCTGGGCCCACAGCCCGGAGTTCGTCGCCTGGATGAACCGGTGCATCGACACCAGGCTCGGTCTCCAGCCCCAGAACCGGGCCGCGGACATCGGGTGCGGTAGCGGCCTGTACGCGCGGTCCATGGCCGAGCACGCGCGCACCGTCGTGTGCGTCGACCCCTCCACGAAGATGCTGGCGAAACTGCCGACTTCGCCTTCCTTCGTGCCGGTGCGCGCGTCCATCGAGGATCTCGTGACCGGGTCCGTCCAGCTCCCCCACGCGGGGCGGCTCGACGGGGTGCTGGCCAAGGACGTCATTCATCACGCTCGCGATGTGCCGGCGGCACTGCGCGCGCTGGCGTCCTTGCTCGCTCCGGGAGGAAGGCTGGTCATCGTGACCTGGCCGTTGCGCATCGACTATCCGCTGTTCGACAAGGCGGTGGAGCTGCACGAGCAGGCCTACATCGACCCCGAGGACATGAGGAGGGTGCTCACCGCCCGCGGTCTGAAGGTCGAGGTGACGTGCGAGAGGTATCAGTTGTCGATCGCCAAGGAGCAGTGGCTGGCTTGGGTGGCCAACCGCTTCATGTCGCTCCTCGGCACCTTCGACGACGAGGAGCTGGCGGAGGGGCTGCGCGAGATCGACACCCGCCACCCCGGGCCGGTGATCGAATTCGAGGGCCGATTCGTCTTCACCCACGCACACCGCTGAGAGCCCCGTGACCGTCGCTGAGAGCCCCGTGACCGTCGCGACCTGCGGCGGGCCTTTCTGCGGCAGATAAATCATGCAAGCGTGCTTGCTTGTTTCCTGGCGCGCTGCCATGCTCCTGGGCACCACACCCGGTCCCGAGGGGAGCGCACGTGTCCGCTGTCGTAGCCGTGATCGATGATCTGCGCGAAGAGAGCGACGAACTCGACGCCCTGGTAGGGGTGTTGGACGGGCCCGGCTGGCGCCGGCCGACCCCGGCCGAGCGGTGGACCGTGGCCCACCAGATCGCCCACCTCAGCTGGACCGACGAGGTCGCGCTGCTGGCCGCCACCGAACCGGACCGGTTCGGGGACGAGGTGGCCAAGGCCCTCGCCGCGCCCGAGACCTTCGTCCACGAGGCGGCCGAGGCGCTGGTCGCCGCCCATGACCCGGGCGCCCTGCTCGCCAGGTGGCGGGAGGGGCGGCAACGGCTCGACAAGGTCCTGAGGGACGCCCCGGCCGGCACCCGGATCCCCTGGTACGGGCCGCCGATGAGCATCGCGTCCATGGCGACCGCCCGGCTCATGGAGACCTGGGCGCACGCCCAGGACATCGCCGACGCCCTCGGGGTGACCCGGGCCCCCACCACCCGGCTCCGGCATGTGGCGCGGATCGGCGTCCGGGCCCGGAACTACGCCTACGGGGTACGCGGGATCGCCGCGCCCGAGGAGGAGTTCCGCGTCGAGCTACGCGCGCCCGACGGCGAGATGATCACCTACGGCCCGGACGGCGCTGCCCAGCGGATCACCGGCCCGCTCCTCGACTTCTGCCTCCTGGTCACCCAGCGCGCCCACCGGTCCGACCTCGCGGTCACCGCCGAGGGACGCGACGCCGACCAGTGGCTCGGTATCGCCCAGGCCTTCGCGGGGCCTCCCGGGCCGGGCCGCCCGCCCCGCGCGGAGCAGGGCGACCCCCGGTGAGCGCCCCCGCGTCCTTCCGGATCGGCAACGCCTCCGGCTTCTACGGCGACCGCTTCGACGCGCTGCGCGAGATGCTGACCGGCGGCCCCCTCGACGTCGTCACCGGGGACTACCTCGCCGAGCTGACCATGCTCATCCTCGGCCGGAGCCGCCTCAAGGACCCGGACAAGGGCTACGCCACCACCTTCCTGCGCCAGCTGGAGGAAGGGCTCGGCCTCGCCCACGAGCGCGGGGTGCGGATCGTCGCCAACGCGGGCGGCCTCAACCCGGCCGGACTGGCCGACGCCGTACGGCAGTTGGCGGAGAAGGTCGGCGTGCCCGTCGCCGTCGCCCACGTCGAGGGCGACAGCCTGCCCGTCCCGGACGGGTTCCTCACCGCCAACGCCTACCTCGGCGGCTCCGGGATCGCCGCCTGTCTGCGGGCCGGGGCGGATGTCGTCGTCACCGGCCGGGTCACCGACGCGGCCCTGGTCACCGGGCCCGCCGCCGCCCACTTCGGCTGGGGCCCGGACGACCTGGACGCGCTCGCGGGAGCCGTCGTCGCCGGGCACGTCCTGGAGTGCGGCACGCAGGCGACCGGCGGGAACTACGCGTTCTTCCGCGAGCACGACGCCCGTCTTCTCCGCCGCCCCGGCTTCCCGCTCGCCGAGATCCACGCCGACGGCTCCTCGGTCATCACCAAGCACGACGGTACGGGCGGGGTCGTCGACGTCGGCACCGTCACCGCCCAACTCCTCTACGAGACCGGCGGAGCCCGGTACGCGGGCCCCGACGTCACCGCCCGCCTCGACACCGTGAGGCTGACCCCGGACGGCCCGGACCGGGTCCGCGTCAGCGGCGTACGCGGCGAGGCCCCGCCGCCCACCCTCAAGGCGGGGCTCACCCGGCTCGGCGGCTGGCGCAACGAGGTCGTCTTCGTCCTCACCGGCCTGGACATCGAGGCCAAGGCAGAGCTGGTGAGGGGCCAGTTCGCCGACGCCCTGGCACGGGCCGGCGGGCGCCCCCCGGCCGAGGTGCGCTGGGAGCCGGCCCGGACCGACCGCGCCGACGCCGACACCGAGGAGCGGGCCAGCGCCCTGCTGCGGCTCGTCGTCCGCGACAGGGACGCCGACGCGGTCGGCCGGGCCGTCTCCGGGGCGGCCGTGGAGCTGGCCCTCGGCAGCTATCCGGGCTTCCACGTCACCGCCCCGCCCGGAAAGGGCGCGCCCTACGGGGTGTTCGAGGCCAGGCCCGTACCGGCGGCGGACGTCGAGCACACCGCCGTACTCCCGGACGGCCGCAGGGAGATACAGGAACCCCCCGCCCGGACCAGGGAGTTGGCCGAGGTCGACGCGCCGCCGCTCCCCGAGCCGTATCCCGCCTCCACCCCCACCCGGCGCGCACCCCTCGGTCTGGTCGCGGGCGCCCGCAGCGGCGACAAGGGCGGCGACGCCAACGTGGGCGTCTGGGTGCGCGACGACGCCGCCTGGCGGTGGCTGGCGCACGAGCTGACCGTCGAGCGGTTCCAAGAACTGCTGCCGGAGTGCGCCGACTTGACCGTCGTGCGCCATGTCCTGCCCAATCTCCGCGCCCTGAACTTCACCGTCCACGGCCTCCTGGGTGAGGGCGTCGCCGCCCAGGCCCGCTTCGACCCGCAGGCCAAGGCGCTGGGGGAGTGGCTGCGGTCCCGGTGGCTCCCCGTGCCCGTACCGCTGCTGGAAGGCGTCCCGCTCCCGGAGGTGACCGCATGACCGTCCTGCCCACCGGGCTCGACACCGACGGCCCCGAGTACGCGGCCGACCGGGCCACCATGGTGGCCAAGCTCGCCGAGCTGGAGGCCGAGCACGCCAAGGCGCTCGCGGGCGGCGGTGAGAAGTACGTCGCCCGGCACCGCAAGCGCGGCAAGCTCCCGGCCCGCGAGCGGATCGAGCTGCTCGTCGACCCCGACACCCCGTTCCTGGAGCTGTCGCCGCTGGCCGCCTGGGGCAGCGATTACGCGGTCGGCGCCGCGCTCGTCACGGGGATCGGGGTGGTGGAGGGCGTCGAGTGCCTGATCACCGCCAACGACCCGACCGTACGCGGCGGGGCCTCGAACCCGTGGACGCTGAAGAAGGCTCTGCGCGCCAACGAGATCGCCTTCGCCAACCGGCTCCCTGCCATCAGCCTGGTGGAGTCGGGCGGGGCCGACCTGCCGTCCCAGAAGGAGATCTTCATCCCGGGCGGGGCCCTCTTCCGCGACCTCACCCGGCTCTCCGCCGCCGGAATCCCCACCGTGGCCGTCGTGTTCGGCAACTCGACCGCCGGAGGCGCGTACGTCCCCGGCATGTCCGACCACGTGGTGATGATCAAGGAGCGGTCCAAGGTCTTCCTCGGCGGACCGCCGCTGGTGAAGATGGCGACCGGCGAGGAGAGCGACGACGAGTCCCTCGGCGGCGCCGAGATGCACGCCCGCACCTCCGGGCTCGCCGACCACTTCGCCGTCGACGAGCAGGACGCGATCCGCCAGGCCCGGCGCATCGTCGCCCGCCTCAACTGGCGGAAAGCGCACGCCGATCCGGGCCCCGCCGAGCCGCCCGCGTACGACGAGGACGAGCTGCTCGGCATCGTGCCGGGGGATCTGAAAGCGCCCTTCGACCCGCGCGAGGTCATCGCCCGGCTCGTCGACGGCTCGGACTTTGACGCGTTCAAACCGCTGTACGGGACGAGCCTGGTCACCGGCTGGGCGCGGCTGCACGGCTACCCGGTCGGGATCCTCGCCAACGCGCAGGGGGTCCTCTTCAGCGAGGAGTCGCAGAAGGCCGCCCAGTTCATCCAGTTGGCGAACCAGCGCGACATCCCGCTGCTCTTCCTCCACAACACCACCGGCTACATGGTCGGCAAGGAGTACGAGCAGGGCGGCATCATCAAGCACGGCGCGATGATGATCAACGCGGTCGCCAACTCGAAGGTCCCGCATCTTTCGGTCCTGATGGGGGCGTCCTACGGGGCCGGCCACTACGGCATGTGCGGCCGCGCCTTCGATCCGCGCTTCCTCTTCGCCTGGCCGAGCAGCAAGTCCGCCGTCATGGGACCGCAGCAGCTCGCCGGGGTCCTGTCCATCGTCGCCCGCGCCTCCGCCGCCGCGAAGGGGCAGCCGTACGACGACGAGGCGGACGCCGGTCTGCGGGCGATGGTGGAGCAGCAGATCGAGGCGGAGTCGCTGCCGGTGTTCCTGTCCGGGCGGCTGTACGACGACGGGGTCATCGACCCGCGCGACACCCGGACCGTCCTCGGCATGTGCCTGTCCGCGATCCACACCGCACCGGTCGAGGGCGCCCGTGGCGGCTTCGGCGTCTTCCGGATGTGAGGCCCAGATGACCATCGGCACCCTGCTCGTAGCCAACCGGGGCGAGATCGCCTGCCGGATCTTCCGCACCTGCCGTGACCTGGGCATCACCACGGTCGCCGTGCACTCCGACGCGGACGCCGACGCCCTGCACGTACGGGAGGCCGACCTCGCCGTACGGCTGCCGGGCGCGGCCCCCGCCGACACGTATCTGCGCGGCGACCTCGTCGTGGCCGCCGCGCTGGCCGCCGGGGCGGACGCCGTGCACCCCGGGTACGGCTTCCTCTCCGAGAACGCCGCCTTCGCCGCCGCCGTGCGGGACGCGGGCCTGGTGTGGGTGGGCCCGCCGGCGAAGGCCATCGAGCTGATGGCGTCCAAGACCCGGGCCAAGGAGCTGATGGCCGGGGCGGGGGTGCCGTTGCTGGCCCCCGTGGACCCGGCGACGGCGGGCCCCGACGAGCTGCCGCTGCTGCTGAAGGCGGCGTCCGGCGGCGGCGGACGCGGTATGCGGATCGTCCGCGAACTCGACGCACTCCCGGGCGAGCTGCTGGCGGCCGCCGCCGAGGCCGCGTCCGCCTTCGGGGACGGCGAGGTCTTCGCCGAGCCGTACGTGGAGCGCGGCCGGCACGTCGAGGTCCAGGTCATGGCGGACGAGCACGGCACGGTGTGGGCGCTCGGCACCCGGGACTGCTCGCTCCAGCGCCGCCACCAGAAGGTCATCGAGGAGTCCCCCGCCCCGGGCCTGGACGACGCCCTGCGCACCCGGCTCCACGAGGCGGCCGTCGCGGCGGCCCGTGCCGTGGGCTACCGGGGCGCGGGGACCGTGGAGTTCCTGGTCTCCGCCGAGGGGCGCCCGTACTTCCTGGAGATGAACACCCGCCTCCAGGTCGAACACCCGGTCACGGAAGCCGTGTTCGGGCTCGACCTGGTCGCCCTGCAACTGCGGGTGGCCGAGGGCGAGCCGCTGGAACCGACGCCCCCGTCGCCGTCGGGCCACGCGGTCGAGGCCCGGCTCTATGCCGAGGACCCCGCCCGCGGCTGGCAGCCGCAGACCGGGGTCCTCCGCGCCCTGGACGTGCCGGAGGGGCCGGGTCTGCGCCTGGACACCGGGTACACCGGCGGCGACACCATCGGCGTGCACTACGACCCGATGCTCGCCAAGGTGATCGCGCACGCCCCGACCCGGGCCGGGGCCGTCCGGCTGCTGGCCCGCGCGCTGGAGCGGGCCCGGATCCACGGCCCGGTCACCAACCGCGACCTGCTCGTACGGTCGTTGCGCCACCCGGACTTCGCGGCGGCGCGCCTGGACACCGGGTTCTACGACCGGCACCTGGCGGCCCTGACCGCCCCGGCCCCCGGCCGGGACCCGGCGACGGCCGCCCTCGCCGCGGCCCTGGCGGCAGCCGTCCGCGCCGCCGCCTCCGGCGGCCCCGCCCCCACCCGCTTCGGGGCCTGGCGCAACGTGGCATCGGGACCGCAGGTCAAGCGCTACCGGAGCGAACCCGGCGGGACCGAGCACGAGGTCGCCTACCGCACCCCGCGCACCGGCGTCCCGGAACCGCACGACGCCCGGGGCGTCCGGGTCCTCGCCGTCACACCGGACCGGGTCGCCCTCGAAGTGGGCGGTGTGGTGCGGCACTTCATGGTCACCGCGGACCGTGACGGCGACCGGGTGTACGTGGACGCCGACGCCGCCTCGTACGCCTTCACCGCCCTGCCCCGCTTCACCGACCCCGCCACGCACACCGAACCGGGCTCCCTGCTCGCCCCGATGCCCGGGACCGTCGTCCGCCTCGCGGAGGGCCTGGCCGCCGGGGCCCCGGTCGAGGCCGGGCAGCCGTTGATCTGGCTGGAGGCGATGAAGATGGAGCACCGCATCCTCGCCCCCGCATCCGGCACCCTCGCCGCCCTGCACGCCGCCCCCGGACTCCAGGTCGAGGTCGGCGCGCTGCTCGCCGTGGTCCAGGAGGACCCGGCCGCCATCCCCGTACCGGAGGAGACCGCATGAGCACCGCACGCACCGCCGTCGGCACGACCCTCGAAACCGAAGAGCACCAGGCCCTGCGCGCCGCCGTCGCCGCCCTCGGCAAGCGGTACGGGCGTGACTACATGACCACCGTCATCCGCGAGGGCAACCACACCGACGAGCTGTGGGCGGAGGCCGCCAAGCTCGGCTACCTCGGGGTGAACCTCCCTGAGGAGTACGGCGGCGGAGGCGGCGGCATGGCCGAACTCTCCATTGTCCTGGAGGAGTTGGGAGCCGCCGGCTCGCCCCTCCTCATGATGATCGTGTCGCCCGCGATCTGCGGCACGGTCATCGCCCGCTTCGGCACCGCCGAACAGAAACGCACCTGGCTGCCGGGCCTCGCCGACGGCAGCCTCACCATGGCCTTCGGCATCACCGAGCCCGACGCCGGCTCCAACTCCCACCGCATCACCACCACCGCCCGCCGCGACGGCACGGGCCCGGGCGCCGACTGGCTGCTCACCGGCCGCAAGGTCTTCGTGTCCGGTGTCGACATAGCCGACGCCACGCTGATCGTCGGCCGCACCGAGGACGCCCGCTCCGGGAAACTCAAACCCTGCCTGTTCATCGTCCCGCGCGACGCCGAGGGTTTCGGCCGGAACCAGATCGACATGGAACTACACGCCCCCGAGAAGCAGTTCGAGCTGTTCCTGGACGACGTACGGCTCCCGGCCGACGCCCTGGTCGGCGACGAGGACGCGGGCCTCCTCCAGCTCTTCGCGGGACTCAACCCCGAACGGATCATGACGGCCGCTTTCGGCATCGGCATGGGCCGCTTCGCGCTCTCCAAGGCCGTCGAGTATGCCCGTACCCGGCAGGTCTGGAAGGCCCCGATCGGCTCCCACCAGGCCATCGCGCACCCCCTGGCCACCGCGCACATCGACCTGGAGCTGTCGCGCCTGATGATGCAGAAGGCGGCCCGGCTGTACGACGAGGGCGACGACGTCGGGGCGGGCGAGGCGGCCAACATGGCGAAATACGCGGCCGGGGAGGCGTGCGTGAAGGCGGTCGACCAGGCCGTGCACACCCTCGGCGGCAACGGCCTGACCCGCGAGTACGGTCTCGCCTCCCTGATCACCGCGTCCCGGGTGGCCCGGATCGCCCCGGTCAGCCGCGAGATGATCCTGAACTACGTCTCGCACCAGACGCTCGGCCTGCCGAAGTCCTACTGAGCCCCGCCCTCCCCGCCCTGGCCCGGCCCGCCCTGGCCCGGTTCGCCACGGCCCGGCCCGAGAGAAGCGCGTCCGACCTCTCCCCATCCCTCCCCCACAGGGGTGATTCTGACCCTCCACACCCGCACGGCGTCCCGCGCCGCCCCTCCCGGGCGGCGCGGGAGACCGCGACGACAGGGGACCGCCATGGTGTTCCGCAGCGAGTACGCAGACGTACCGGCCCTCGACACGCCCATCCACGACGCGGTCCTCGGCGGGGCCGCCGGGTTCGGTGACACCGTCGCCCTGATCGACGGAACGAACGGCGCCTCCCTCACGTACGCCCAGCTCGACGGCTTCCACCGGCGCATCGCCGCCGCGCTCGCCGAGGCCGGTCTCCGCAAGGGCGACGTCCTCGCCCTCCACAGCCCGAACACCATCGCCTACCCGGCGGTCTTCTACGGGGCCACCCGCGCCGGGGCCTCCGTCACCACCGTCCACCCGCTGGCCACACCCGAGGAGTTCGCCAAACAGCTCGCCGACAGCGGGGCGAAGTGGATCGTCACGGTCTCCCCGCTCCTGGCGACGGCCCGCCGCGCGGCCGAACTGACCGGCGGCGTACGGGAGATCTACGTCTGCGACCGGGCGGAGGGCCACCCCTCCATCCTGGACATGCTGTCCTCCACCGCCCCCGTGCCTACGATCGCCATCGACCCGGCCGAGGACGTCGCGGCGCTCCCGTACAGCTCCGGCACGACGGGCACGCCCAAGGGCGTGATGCTCACGCACCGCTCGATCGCGACCAACCTGGAGCAGCTGAGACCGTTCATCCCGATGGGCGAGGGCGACCGCATCCTGGCCGTCCTCCCCTTCTTCCACATCTACGGGTCTAAATGACTGCATGGTGGCCCGATAGTCTGACAACACAACGCGCCCCCGGGACCTATCTTGTCCCGGGGGCGCGTTGCGGCCTTCCTACCGTGTGGGCGCACCGTCCGTGTGGCAGTAGCACGCGCAGTTGCCCGGTCGGCCGCACTCCAGGTGTACGGCCGGCCGATTGGCCAGTGTCGCGGCCCGGCAGTGCGGCCCCGTGGGCATCCCGGAGTCCGCACCGACCCTGACGGAAATCGCGCCGTCCGCCCCGCCCCCCCGGTGATCGCGGGTGATGTCCCGCGCCACCCTCGCCAGCTGGGAGAGCCGGGAGCCGTACGGGCACGGCCGTTCGGCCCGGCAGGTCTCGCACTGCGCCGTGTGGTCTATCACCGCCCGGTACAGAACCATGTCGTCCGTCACGATGGCCCACTGTGTGGCCGACCGGGTCACCACGTCACCGCCGCCCACACGCATTTCCCGCCGTCGCGGTCTGCGGCCCCCCATGCGGCGGCCATGAGCGATACGAGCAGCAGCCCGCGCCCCCGCTCGGCGAGGGACGACAGAGGCCGGATGTACGGCAGGGTCGGGCACTCGTCGTGCACCTCGACCCTCGTACGCCCCGGCCTGGCATCGACAACCACCCGAATGGACGTACCGGCCAGCCTCGCGCCGTACCGGACGGCGTTCGTCGCCAGCTCGGACGCCAGCAGCTCCAGAGTGCCGAGGGCGCCCTCGGGAGTCTCCGGCTCCTGGTAGCTCGCGGCCTCGCGGACGAAGCGGCGGGCGGCTCGGACCGACTGCGGCTCAGCCGCAAGGATCAGCTGTGGCGGCACCAAGGGGGGCCCGTCTGCCCCTAGCGGCGGTAACACGCGTGCACCCATGGTCATCATGCTGACCCCTTACTCCCGGGCGTTTTCAGGCCCGGGTGACTTTCTCCGGCTGTAAACGACACCGTCAGAGTGCCGCGCATACAGTGATCCATGCAAGTGTCGTAGGGATGAAATGTAAATTTGCATATGCCCGTGAGAATGCGTGTAGGCGGAGGTGGCCGAGGTGACACACCAGGGTGCGGGGCGGCAAACTGGTCGCGACCACATTCGAGAGGCGGCGATGGTGAGCGCACCGACAGTGCGACGGCGGCAGCTCGGCCGCACCCTCCGCGCCATGCGCGAGCAGCGAGGCTTGAAGCAAGAGGACATCGCGACGGCGTCCGGCGGACGGCTCAACGGCGCCAAAATCTCGCGTATCGAGACGGCGAAAACCGCCGCGAGCGCGGGTGACGTCGCGACCATCCTCGACGCGCTCGGGGTGACTGACGAATCACTCCGCAGCAGCCTGCTGAAACTGACGCGCGAAGGGGCACGCCGCGGGTGGTGGCAGTCGTATCGGAACGTGCTCTCGCCCGCATACGAGGATCTGATCAGCCTGGAGAGCGAGGCCGACCAGATCAGCACGTGGCAGCCGTCCGTCATCCCCGGGCTGCTCCAGACTGGCGAGTACGCCCGGCAGATAATCGCTGCAACCGCCATGAGTGCAGCCGTCGAGGACCGCGTAGACGCGCTCGTTGAGGTCCGTCTCGCTCGGCAGTCTGTGTTGACCCGCGAGGATCCGCTCACTCTGTGGGCAATCATCGGCGAGTCGGCCCTACGAACGCAGTGCTCAGACGACCGGATCATGCATGACCAGCTGGGACGGCTACTCGCCCTTGCTGCCCGACCGACCATCACAGTCCAGGTGCTGCCGTCCGCCGCCGCCCCGCACGTCGGGCAAATGGGGGCCTGGTCGATCCTCGGCTACGGTGCGCACGCTGACCTCTCCGTCGTGCATGTGGAGAGCCTGACCAGCGCTCTGTACGTCGAGGAGCGCGACGACGTAGCCATGTATCAGGACGCTGCCGAGCAGCTGCGCGCGGCGGCGCTGTCTACCGGTAAATCGGTGGACATGATCAGAGAGATAAGGGACAAGAAATGACCACCATCCCGAATTCGTCGAGTCTCCCTGTCACCTGGTGGAAGTCCTCCGCGTCCGGTGCACAGTCGGACTGTGTGGAGTGCGGCCTCCTCGACGGCGGCGTTGCCGTCCGCGACAGCAAGCACCCGCACGGCCCGGCCATCGTCTTCAGCCGTGACGCCTTGGCGGTCATGGTCGGCGCGGTCGCCGACGGCGCCCTGTAGCACCCCCGGACACGACGAAACCGCCCCCTCCCGCACTACGCGGGAGGGGGCGCGGTTACTTCTGGGCCAGCTGCCACAGGGTCAGGGCGAGGCCGATCACGGCGACCAGGGCGGCGATGCTGGGCAGGGGCCACCGGGCGCGTTCGAGGGCGTCGAGGCGCTGTTCGTGGTCGGTCAGGGTGCGGTCGGTCTGGTCGGTGCGCTGAGCGACAAGGGCCAGGCTGCCGTTGACCGTCGCGAATCCGGTCTCCATCGTGCCGCGCAGCTTCTCAAGCTCGACGGCGACGGCGGCCGGGTCGGACGGGGTAGGGATGCTCACGGGCGCCCGTCCTCGACCAGGCCGAGCCCGACGCGGTCGAGCAGCTGCTCCACCGCAGGGAGCGCCATGACCCGGGCGAGGCCGGCCGCGACGGCGAGGGCCCCGGCGACCCACGGCAGGGACTCGGGGATGCCGGATGCGGCGACGATCGCGGGGAGCGCGACCGCGACACCAACGGCAGCCTGGATGGCGGTGCGGATCGTGCGCCTGGTGCTGGTCTTCATACTGTTCACTTCTTCCGGTTGGCGATGGTGTGGAGTGCGGCCCATCCGCGGGGGCCGATGGCGGGGTCATAGTGCAGGCCCCGGGCCCTGTACGCGGGGTGCGCCTGGTGGAAGCGGGCGACGGCGGCCTGTGTGGCGGGCCCGTACGAGTCGGCCTCGGGGATGCCCTTGGACATGAACCCGGCCGTCTTTAGCGCGCGCTGAAGGGGCTTCGCCGACGGCGTCTTGCGGCCCGGCGCGAGACCCGCCGGGAACTTCGGCGGCGCGTACGGCTTCGGCTTCGGCGCGGTCGGCTTGGGCTTCGAGGGGGTGCTCGGCGCGGTCGGCTCGTCGAGCTTCAGCAGCTCCGCGACGCGGGCCCGGATACGCGCCATAGTCAACTCGGGCCCGCCCGGCTTGCCGATCGGCCCGCGCGGGTCGATCTTGCCCGGCTGCCACTCGGAGTGGCCGACCACGGACGCCGCACCCCACCCGTGCGCCCGGCAGATACCGGCCGCCGCGCGGGCGATTGCCTCAACCTGCTCGGCCGGCCACGGGTCGCGGCCGTCGCCGAGGTTGACGCACTCGAAGCCGTAGAAATGCCGGTTGCCGTCGGTGTTGGCCTCGTTGTCCGGGGGGAGCGCCTTCTCGGCGATGACGGCGCGCAGAACGTCGTCGTCGCCGAGCCCGGCGTGATTCGCCCGGCCGTTCCCCACGAGGTGTACGGACCCGTCCTTGGCGATGACGCCGTGACAGAGCGGGCCCGGCAGGCTGCTGTGCCCGTCCTTGCACAGCCGTACGGACGCGGCGGTGCCGGTGGTCACGGTGTGGTGGATCATCACGCCGTGGGTCGGCCCCCACGGGCCCTTGTGGTTGCGGCTACGGGTGCGCCATCCGTCGACCTCGACGACGTGAACGCCCTCGCCCTGGATGGCGTCGAGCAGCCGGGAGGCAGTGAGCGGTGTGGCCATGAGGGGTGTCTCCAGACATGTAAAAGGCCCCGGCAGGATCGGCGCGGGGCGGCGGCGGTGCGGTGGTCAGGTGGGCATGCGGGCAGTCCAGTGGATCGGCACGCCCGACCACGTGTCGGGGCCCTCGGCTGCGTCCGTGATCAGGACGAACAGCGTCCAGCCGGTGGCAGTGACGTTGATCGCGCGGGCCTCAAACCGACCTGTGGTCCCCGCACCCGACGCGATTTCCACATCCATGACCGGAGCCACCGGAAACGGGTCAGGAAACGTCTGATTCAGCAGGTACGACGCCAGGTTGGTGAAGGACACGAGCAGGACGCCTGCTTGGTAGTCCTTGGCGTTGAGTCGGGCGTCCGTGATGCGCATGCCGGGTCGCCACAGGGTGGCGGGTACTGCCATGGGTGCCTCCTACAGGGCGACGATGGTGGGGTGGGCGAGCCGCACGTCCGTGCCGGCGGCGTGACCCTTGCGGACGCCGTTGACGGCGCGGGCTACCGCCATCGCCTGCGGTCCGACATGCAGGCCTGCAAAGTGCATGGCGTAGGGCGGGGTGTTGGTGGTGCTGCCCCCGATGAATCCGCGGAGCCCGACGGAGGCGGGGGCAACAAGATCCGTGTCCGTGGCAGTCACCTGCCACGCGGTCGGCTCCGGGGCGGAGCGCAGCCACGTGCGGGCCATCAGGGTGCTGCCCTGTACCGCGAGCCGCACCCGGTACCAGACGCCGGGGGCGTGCGTCATGCCCGTTGGGTACGACGCGAGGAGAGTTTCCGATCCGACGCGTTTACGGAGGGTCAGAGACATGGCGCCGGTAGACCCGATCTGCACTCGGGCGAAGTACATGTGCGTGCCGTCTGCGTACCGCACCACCGGGTAGACGTATGCGCTGTCTCCGGCGGGACCGACGGGCAGCATGTAGTCCACCGTCATGTCCACATCCGGTGTGCTGACCGGTACGACGGCAGCGAGGAAGACGCCCGGTGGGAGCAGGATCCGCCCGGTGCCGGATGCCACGGCGTATCCGGAGGCTGCGCCCCCGTCCGTCACCCATGTCTGCCCGGAGTCGGCGACCCCCCACCCCCCGGTGACAGTCCGGGCAAAAGTATCCTCGGCGACGCCCGTAATCCCGGTGCACGTGGAAACTTCACCGCCCGCGACCACGTCGAACGAGAACTCGGCCGGGTACTCCGCGCTGGTGATCCAGTCGCGGCCCGCCGTCACGGTGATCGGCCACGCCGTAGCGTCTGCCGATACCGGGGCGGCGAGCACCGTGCCGGAGGTGTCCACCCGGCCGCGCACCGTATCGCCGACCACACCGACCGCGTACGGCCCGGCCGGTGTGCAGCCGAGGGTGAGCACCCACGCCCGGGGGCGCGGCTCGTGCTCGATCCGCCGCACGATCAGGTCGAGCGGGCCCGGCCCGGTGTACATGGGCGGATTTGTGATCCGTACGAGGTCCCCGACGCGCAGCCGGAGCGCGGCCGGGATCAACTCCGGCCGCCGGTGGAGCTCGACGCGGACCGTCGGGTACCGGGCCTCATCCCACGTGCCCAGGTGGGCCCGCCACCCGGCGATCGGGCGGGCCTGGTCGTCGCTGCCGAGCGACAGCGTCACCGCCTCCTCGTACGCGCCGATACCTCCCTCCTCCGGCGGGCGGGCGCTGTTGGGGCCCTCCTCGACGACAACGCGGGCAGACGAGCCGCCCGCCCGCGTCACGGTCACATCGTTCGGCCGGTCGGCGTCGTCCTCGGCAGGCTCCAGAGGCGGCGAGACCTGGCCGGCCGCGTAGTCGAGGACGAGCGTCGGTTCCTGGTTGTAGAGGGTGGCCCGGTCCCGGTAGACGAGCCCGAGCCGGTCCATCGTCTCCGCCAGAATTCCGGCGTCGGTGTCGACGACCTCGCCGAGCAGCGTCAGCAGCTCCGCGCGCCCCTGCGGGCCCATTCGCTCGGCCGGGGTGCCGATATCGCCGTCCCGCGCCGAGAGCCGCAGGAGCGGTTCCTCGACGGCCAGGCGGCGGACGCGGTCGACGGCCGACTCGCGGGCGTATCCGCCGTCGGCACCGTCATAGATCGTCACGCCAGGCGCGGCGATCGTGCCGTCAGGGGTACCGGGGACGCTGAATGCGGCGAGGTGGCCGACGCTCATCCCCTGCGTGGCCCCGCCCCAGTTACCGACCACGGCCGCGGCGGTCCCCATGGTTCCGCTGTACGTGGTCGAGGCCCGCCACCGGCCACCGTTCGTGATGTCCCGCCACGCGGCGGCGAGACGTGTTTGTCCACCACCGATGTCCGTGACATAGATGGCAAGCCGATTCCAGACCGCGGCAAAGTCTGTAATGGCGGCTGCGGTAGTGAAGTCGAAGAACGCGAGCGTTTCGCCGTCCGCGTTCCGCGCCTCGACCCGGATAGCGGAAGTCGAGGCGAACACGTGCGCCGACCGCGCCGCAGACCCGCTGATGGTCACCCGCAGGATCTCGGTCAGCACGACAGGCAGTGTCGGCAGCCGGTAGACCATCTCGACATGCCACCCCGGGGCCGGGGCCGCGGGGACCGTTGCGGACATGGACGCGACCGCGTCGAGTGTCGGCAGCGGAGCCGACCCGGGCAGGCTGTCGTCAGCAGCCATCGCCATGCCGGAGACGCGTAGCGGTCGGGCCCCGGGGGTGGGGGAGTAGAGCGTCGCCGACCCCTCCGCGTCCTCCATGGGCCAGTACGCCAGCAGGCCCCGAGCGCCGGGAATGCGGCGGCGGAGAGTGGACTCCAGTGGGCGCCGCCCTTGGCCGAGCCGCCGCAGGATGCCCGCGGCCTGTACTGGCGTGTAGGCGTCCTCCCCGGACCCGGTCCACCGCGCGGGCCAGTCAGGCACCTCGCCCACGAACAGCGGCTCACGACGGCTGACCACGGCCGCGCCGGTCAGCGACCACACCCGGCCGGCCGCGTCCGTCACACCCGCGGCCCCGTCCTCCAAGCCGGTGAAGTCCGGGCCCGCGAGCACCGCGCCGCCGATGCCCGACCGGACCTCAGCCCGGTGCAGGCGTCCGGCCATCGCGATGCCCGGGTAGGGCAGGCCGAGCATGGTCCCCAGCACGAGCGGAGTCGTCGGGTTGGCGACGCCCGTGGTGCCCGCGCTCACGACCGGGGAGCCGATGACCGCCCACGGGCCCGCCATCGTGGGCCCGGCGTAGAAGGTCGCCGTGTTGCCGCCCGCGCCGTTGTCCACGTCGAGGACCGCGCGCACGCACAGGCGCCCGCCCCGGCCGTCGACCGGGGCGGTACTCACCGCGGCCCGCGTGCCGGCCGACGTACCGGTTGCCGACCACGCGAGTTCCAGCTCACCGCCGAGAAGCACGGACAGCCGGAAGCCGACCGCCGCCGTCCCCTCCCACCGAGAGATGATCGGCCAGACCCGCCCGTACACCACCCAGTCGTCCGGGGTGATCTCCGCCCGGAGGTCGAGGTCACCGGGCGTGGCGAGCGCGGCCGAGTGCGGCGTCGAGGCGTGCCCGCCGTCGAGGCGGAGCCACGATTCCTCGGCCGGGACCGTGATGTGGAGCCGAGCGTTACGGAGCAGCTGCCCGTGATACTCGCCGAGCGGGTTGCGGGGGCTGTACTTCCCGTTCTTGTTGTTGAGCAGGAGAGCGCAGCTTGCCGGGTCCGGCTGCGCCCCTTCGTTCGCCGTGCCGTGCACGATCCGGATCGGCTCCCGCGTGTAGATGTCCTTGGTGATGTCCACCCAGGAGCCGCCGAGCATCAGCTCGCCCCGCAGGCCGAGCGGAGTCTCAGGGAACGCCACGGCGCCCTCCTTCCTACGTCGTCTTCTTGCCCGCGAGCACGAGCTGAACGTCCCCACCGCGCACGCGAATCGCGTGCCGCAGCTCTTCCAGAAGCAGGTCATCCCGGCGCGAGCCGGACGATCGAATCTCGATCACCGTGCGGCCCGGGGCGGACCCGCCGCCCCCCGCGCCGTACGAGCCCGCAGCGGCCCCCGTGGGGACCGGCACGGCCGACGGATCGACCAGGGCCGACAGGGACCGGTCGACAGCCGCACGCTCGCCGTCGATACCCCGCACGAGCCCCTGCGGAATGAAACGGCCGATCGCCGCCATAACCCGCGACGGGGACTTGATTCCGAGCGCCTGCCGAATTGCTTTCTGCATTCCGGTGGCGATCTTCAGCATTTGACGCTCAATGGACTTCTGTTCGTTCTGAAGTCCACGAACAAGGCCCCGTGCAGCCTGAATACCAGCGCCGTACATGGCGTCACCGGCAGTATTGCCAGCAGCGCCAGCAGCCTTGACCAATGCCGCCTGTTGTCCGTTGATCTGCTTTACCTGAGCGGCCGAAGCGTTTGCCAGAACAGCGGCCGAGGCCGCGCCCTGTTCGACGCCAGCCGTCGCAATCTGTGCGATCAGGTCGGCGCGCACACCCTTTTTCTTGAGCGCCGCGAGTTGCTTAGCGAAAAGCTGTGCTTGCGCCACTCGTGCGGTAAGGGTGTTGATGATCGTGTCCGCCGTGGCGGGCCCGTCCATCGCCGTGATGTTCCCGGATTCGAGAACGCCCTGCCGGACATCGGCAGACAGTTTGTCGCGTGCCTCGATCTGGCTCGCGAGCCGTTTTTGCGCGGACTTGAGTTGAGCGGCAACCTTGGTTTCCCGGTTCGCCAGCGCCAACAGTTTCTTGCTGTCGGAGCTGATTTTCCCGAGCGCCTTCGACCGCTTCTTACCTGGTCGTAGGCCGTCGGTGACCATGTCCGCAGCCTTCGCGGCGGCGGCCCTGATCTGCTTACTAGAGCCCAGCAGACCGTCAATGAGGCCGCGAGCCACCCAGCGACCTTGCGCCTTGGTCACACGGGACGGGGACCGAATCCCCAAGGCCTTCGCGATCGGCCCCGGAATGGCCGACTTAGCCCACCCCATGATTTTGGATTTGATCCACCCGGACATTCCCTGAATGCCGCCCCAAAGGCCCTGCACGACATTCTTACCCTTGTCGTACAGGAGGCTATTCAGGGAGCCGATACCGCGACTGATGCGCCCCGGCAGGCCCTTCACCCAATTGACGAGTTGGCCGCCCTTGGTGGCGACACCGGTTTTGATGGCGTCCCAGTGGCGGAGGAAAATCCCGACCAGGCTCCACTTGATGAAGAACTCGACGATCGCGCCGCCAATGGATTTGATGTGCCCCCATATCCATTCCCACGCGGCGGAAGTCCACTTTTTGATCTTGTCCCAGTTTTTCCAGATGAGAATTCCGAGACCGATCAATGCGGCGATCACCCAGCCCACAGGGCCCATCGCGATTACCCAGGCAGCAGCCATCCGTGCGCCCTGAATGAGGGACTGGACGCCCATGAGGAGCCAGGCCCCGACCACCCGCGCACCGGCAGCCACCTGAGTGCCGGCCGACGCCAGAGACGACGCTCCGGTCATCACCCACGCGGCGACCGTACGAGTAGCCGCGACCGTGGCTGTCACGCCCATAAGGATCAGCACCGGAACCAACGCGCCCCCGACCACACCGGCCAGCACCTGCAACGTTCCAGAATTCCGCTGCGCCCACTGACCGAATTGCATCAGCGCCGGGACGACCTGGCCACCGATCAGATTCACTACGCCCTGCTGCATTCCGCGCTGGAACTGCTGAAGCCGCACGCCCGCATTGTCGCGTAGAGAGTCACCTGTCTTGTCGGACGCGCCCTTGAATTTGCCGAGTGCGGCAACTGCTTTCGACGGGTCGAGAGCTAGAAGCGCCTTCTGCATATCCTCGGATTTGGTGCCAAAAAGCTCGGCCGCAGCAGCATCACGCTTAACGGGATCTTCCATCGCCCGCAACTTGTCGAGCGTCATTTGCAGGGCTTTCGTGGCCTCTGGCCCGCCCTTGGAAATCATTTTGATCATTTGGCCGGAATTCAGCCCGATGTCTTTGAAGCCGCCGACCATTTTTTCTGACCCGGCTACGGCCTCGATCGTGAATTCCTTTAGAGCGTCGGCGACCACGTCGGTATCGCGCGCGCCCGCCTTCATGCCCTGCGACATCAGTCCCGTGGTGGTCTGCACATCCAGGCCCAGACGCTGAAAAATGACGGAATACTCGTTGAAGGTATCCATCACGTCATCGGCGCGCGGGCCCATTTCCTGCATGCCCTTGGTGATAACGTCCAGGGCGGTTTTCGCATTCGGGGCCAGACCAGTTTTCATGATCTGCCCGACAGCATTTGCGGACTGGCCGAGGTCCAGTTCGAAAGTCGACGCAAGGTCAGAGACCTTCGTGCTGATCGCCTGAATCTGCTTATCCGTCGCACCGGTCGGAAGAAGCCCCGCCCGCATCGTCACGGAAATCGCGTCAGCAGCGGTCTGGAAATCAGCCGTCACCGCGTCCGCGTACATACGCCCGGCGATCTGCCCGTACTTCTGCGCCACAGCCGGAGTCGCCCCCAGCTGCGCCCCCAGACGACCCGTGATCTGCGTCTGTTCGAGGTGCTGCGCGATGCCCTGCATGAGCACCGCGCCCGCCGCGACACCGGCCGCAGCAGCAGCCATCTGGATACGGGAGAACCCGCCCTCGACGACGATCACCGCCTCGTCGGCGCCATCCTCGGCACCGCGCCGCAACCCGCCACCGAGCGCGTCCCCCGCCGCCTGGCCGACGCGGCGGCCGGCCGCGACGAACCGCCCGCGGCTGTCCCGGATCGACCCGTCAGCCGCCCGTACCAGCCCCGCGCCGAGCGCCTGCCCGGCAGCCTGCCCGGCGCCCTCCGAGTCCCGCGTCATCTGCTGCCCAGACGTACGGAGAGCACCCTCCGCGCGCCGAAGCGCGGGACGGACCTCCCCGTCGTCCATCGTGATGTACCCGGTCAACTCCCCAACAGTGAGCGCCATTTACCGCCCCCGTTTCTGCCCGGAATCGGGCGGTGCGAAGGTGCGGTGCACTCGACACTCAGTGGAGAGCAGACCGGTGATGCGGAGCCGGAGCCAGCGCCACGAGCGCTCGTCCAACACACCGGATTCGGCGTCGATGCCGTAGACCTCGTGGAGGTCGGCCTCGATCAGCTCCCACCGGTCCAGCAGGGCATCCCACGTCAGTGAGACGCCGCCTTGGCCTTGGCCTTGCCCTTGGCCTTGGCCGAGCCCGCCTTCGTACCACTCGTAGAGCCCGGTGTCCGGGTCGTACTCCCCGCACCCTTTGCCGAGGAGCCGCGCGACGCCAACCGCCTGGTCTCCCGGTTCGGCGCTTTTCCCGGGGCGGTCCCCGTGGCCCAGTACGCGGCTGCGGTCTCGCGGTCGGCGGTGATCCACATCATGGCCGTAAGCGCCACGTGCCGAAACGCGGTCCAGGACACGTCGTCGAGCAGCTGCTCGTACGTCGAGCCGAGACACATCCGGTAGAGGTCCAGCTCCTCGTCATCGTCGAGGACGGGGGCCGTCGGTGCCTTGCCCCCGGCGGCGAGCCGTGCGGCCAGGGTGGTGATGCGCTCGATCTTGACCCCGTTCCGGGCGGACGGGCCGGTGATCCTGTACGTGCGGGTCTCGCCGTCCTCACCTGTGACGGGCAGTTCGAGGGCGTCGTCGAGGAAGTCGCCGAGTGCGGCGAAGTCGCCGCTCACGGGGTCACGACAACGGGGTTGTCGATCGGCAGGAGCGGGCCGTCACCCGTGAGGGTCACCTCGACCTGATCCAGCGCCGTGTACTCCCCGCCGGACGGGGCCCACGTCACCAGGGCACGACCCTCGTATGCCTCGGGGAGGCCGCGCCGGTCCATGTACCGGACATGGACGCGGGACGCCTCACCGTACGCGTACGACGCCAAGCGCAGTTCCTCGTGCACCGGGTTGTACGTCTTCGCGGTCTCGGTGATCCGACGGTTGATGGTGAGCGACAGCTCCCACGACTGGCCGGTCTTGGTGTTCCCGGCCCATCCGTCGCTGTCGTAGTCGGAACTGTCCTCGATGTTCGGTTCGGCGGCCGGCTGGAAGGAGGTGATGCCGGGGCAGACCTTCCAGTCGGGAACCGCGGCGCTGCCGACGTTGACCTCGATCCGCCACCGGCGGGCGAGCGCGACAACATCCGGCTCAACAGGTGTACTCATGTGGGCTGTTCCTTACTCGTAAGCGTGGGCGCTCGGGCGCGTGGTCCGGGCGTAGTAGTTGGCGGTCAGCTCCATCCGCCCGTTTGCGTCCAGACCGAGGGGGGCCTCGGAGGCCCGCCACATCAAGCCCACCGGGACGGTGCGCAGCCGGAAGTACTCACGTCCGTGCAGCACGCCGAACAGGGCGTCGGCGAGGTTGTAGACGGCGCGCGGGTCTCGCCCGGCGCGCATGCGGACCTGAACGGCGGTGGTCGCCTCCGGCCCCCCGGTGTCCTCGATCGGGTACGGGGTCAGGCACAGCACCCGGTCCGGCAGCGTGGGCATGACGCCCAGCACGATGGCCGTACCCGTCGTGGGGTACGGCTCATCCGGCGGCCCGTAGGTGCCGAGCCCCTGCTCGTCAAGCAGTTCGGCCAGGCCCTCGATCAGGTCGACGGTGTAGCTCACCGCAGGGCCCGGCGCATCTCGGCGGCGATGATCTCGCCGACCGTGTCGGCCTCCTCCGCCATCGGCTGCTCAAGGTATTTCGCCGTACGCCCGGCATCGTGCCGGTAGTCCATCTCCTCGTGCTGCCGGACCGCATAGGGGGTGTCGTAGGCGACAGCGGCCGTGAGCTGCTGCTCGTCCACGGTCGCGGTACCGCTGCGTTCGAGGGTGCCCTCCTCGATGGGGGCTCGACCCCGGGACACCTGTAGTACGTGTTCGGCACCGAGCCTCAGCCCGCGCGCCGCGCCCGCCCGGGTGCCCTTGAGTACCGCGTCCCCGTTCCACGTCAGGCGCGCTCGGGTCATTCGCAAAACACCTCTGACGACTGGGGCAGGGGGAGACCCGGCGCGGTGTGCGGGGCGATGTGCAGCGCGGTCGTCTTACGGCCGGACGGCAGCGTGATGAGCGACTGTGCGGGGCAGTCGAGATCCGGGGCGGCGATGATCTGCGCGGTGCTGGTCACCTCGGCCCCGGTCCGGTCCCGCACGGTGCGCACCTTCTCGGAGACGAGTGCGCGCACCGGATCACCCGGCGGCCAGTAGATCGACCCCACCGGCCCTTCCCCGCGGTACCGCTCGATGACGATCAGGTGCGGCAGCAGCCACGTGGGCACCCTCACCAGATCACCCCCGGGAGTAGTCCCGCCCGCGTGAGCGTGCGCAGGGCCCGCGGCCCGATGTCGACGGCGGACCCCACGGGACCGCCCTTGCGTCCGGACATGGCGACGGGCCCGATGCTGACGGAGTCCCATTGGCCGGCCGCTCCGGTGTCGTCGCCGCCCTGCGCCGTCACGTACTCCACCTGCGCGCACGTGGCGGCGGCCAGGGCGTCGCGGACATCGGGATCGGTCGGCATGCCGGTGGCGTCGGTGTCGTAGATGGCGGTCCGGAGTGCGTCCTCGACGTCCTCGGACGCGCGGGTCAGCAGCCGTACGGCGTCGGCCGGGGCCGGTTGCCCCGTGGCGTCCGCCAGCTGCTCAGGAGTGGCGTACACACGGGGCACCGGCCTACTCCTTCGGGGTCTCCGGCGTCTTCCGGCGCGGCTTGGTCTCCTCGACCTCGTAGCCGTGCCGGTGCGCGTACGCGATGACGGCCGGGCTGTCGGTCTCGGCCCGGCCGTCGGCGAAGACGAGACCGGCAACGCCGGTCCCGGTGAAGCCCTCCACGGGCGCAGTGATGATGGCCATCAGGCGGCCACCTTCAGGTTCCGGAAGACCGCCGCGGCCTTCGTCGCCTTGAGCGCGACGCCGACCGGGCCCATCTCGACCTCGCCCTTCTTCACGGCTCCGGAAGAAGTGAAGTCAGGCAGGTAGCTGCTGACGATCTGGCCCCCGGCCGTGGCGACGCCGTGGAATCCGTCGAGCCCGGCACGGTAGGCGTACAGGTCGGTCAGCCCGGTCGCCGGGGTACCGCCGACGGTGCGCCCCTCGATCGGGATAATCGGGCTGTTGGACCCGGCCTTGTTCCCGGGGTCGGCGAACACGATGTTGCCGTACTGCTCCCTCTCGATCGGGCGTCCGCTGGGACCGAGCAGGCCCTCGACCGGGTTACGGGTGTACATGCCCGCCCGGCGGGCAGCG
This sequence comes from Streptomyces sp. NPDC026589, assembly GCF_040638385.1. Classification (NCBI taxonomy): domain Bacteria; kingdom Bacillati; phylum Actinomycetota; class Actinomycetes; order Kitasatosporales; family Streptomycetaceae; genus Streptomyces; species Streptomyces sp. NPDC026589. Next base: position 99,836 of record NZ_JBEZYG010000014.1, on the reverse strand, counting down.
GCGCGGACTCGGGCGAGCGCCTTGGCGTTGCCCAGAATCACGGACGGGGAGCCGTCGAGCAGCGAAAGGAATTCGTCGACCGCGTCCAGGGCCCTGTGTACGGCGGCCGGGTCGGTGTCGAAATCGGACCAGTCGGTAACCTCGTCGGCCCGGAACTCGGTGTCGCTGCCGACAAGGGCCTTGTCGAGCCCGTCGAATGCGTTCGCGTCCGTCGCGACGTCACCGTTGATGACGGTGTCCTGGAACTGGGTGTTCGTAGCCTTGATCTTTTGCCCCATGTTCAGGGCGACGGCCCCGGACGCGGCGGCACCGATCTTCGCGGTGACGCGGTCAACCTCGAAACTGCCACCGAGGACGGCGAGGTCGACGGTGTACCGCTCGGTCGTAACGTTCGACGGCGCGTACTCGCTGTTGATCGCCCGGAAAGCCGCGGTCGGCTGCGTGATGAGCCGCCGGTATCCGTAGGTGAGGGTGGCGCCCGCACCGGTCGGGTTCACGGCCTGGTCGAAGATGAGGGAGTCGAGAACGGCCGACCCCTTGCGGAACTCGTCGATGACCATGAGGTCAAGGTCGTCGGTGGCGTTGTTCTTCGCCTCGGCGAGCGTGATCGCTGCCATGGGTGGGACTCCTGTTCATGTGGGCCGACCCCGGGATGGGGCGGCGGGTAGATTCAGCCGGCCGCGAGTCGGGCGGCTACGGCGTCCTGGAGGCTGGCGGCCTTCTTCTCGCCGGGGCCACTTCCGCTGAAGTCGGCGCCGCCCTTGACGGCTCCGGCCGGCCGGACCTTGTACAGGTCGGGGTCCGTGTCGACCTCGGCCTTGATCGCGGTCTTCAACTGCTCGCCGAAGTCAGCGGCGGCCGGGTCGAGCTGGGCGAGCTTGTCGGTGAAGCTGCGGGAGTTCAGCAGCCGGTCGGCGCGTGCCTGCTCGGTCTGCGCCGCCTTGTACGCGGCGAGGTGAACCGCGGTTTCGCGGGCCGACTTCTGCGACTCGGCGAGCTGCTGTGTCAGCTGCTCGGGCGTCGCCTGCTGGTCGTCCTTGACGAGACCGAGTGCCTGCCCGATCTTCTGCGCGAGAGCCTGCTCGGCGGCGTTGGCGGCGTTCGCCTTGGCCACGGTCCGGGACTTCCCCGCCTCGGCGCGGGCGTCACTGATGGCCTTCTGCGCCCACGCGGGAAGCGTCGAGACGTCGCCGTCGGCAGGCTGCTGACCCTGCTGCTGGCCGGTCGAGTCCTGCTCGCCCTGGCCCTGCTGCTCGCCACCGGCCGCGCCCTGGGCCCCCTCGCTCCCGGTGCCGCCGCCCTCTCCGGTGCCGTCGCCTCCGGCGATGGCGTAGATCGGCCGGCCGTCGGCGCGGTGACCGAGGACGGTCCCGGCCGGGTGGGTGGCGAGCGGGTGACGGAAGGTCGCGGTGTTCATGTGCACTCCTGGTGCGGTCGGGCCCGCGCCTGGCGGGCCGTGTGGGCATGCAAAAGGGGCCCGCTCCTGGCGGGCCCCTGGGGAGGTGCTGGTCTGTGGTGCGCCTACTCGGCGTCGTTCTCGGTGGTGTTGAGCGGGCGGGCGCGGGCGTACCCGCGTACCCACGCGCCACGGAGCAGCGACGTTCGCGGGTACGGGCAAACGGCCGGAGGGTCACCTCGGCGCCCGGCCTCGGCACCCTCCGACATTGCCCGCGTGATCTCCTCGCGCGTCCCCACGTCATCACCTCTTGTTCTGGTGGGCGGACTCGTTCAACCGAGCCTGGGCGGCGTGACGTTGAGCCTCGCCGGTCGCCTGCTCGATGAACTCGGCCTGCGTCAACCTGCCATGCTGCGCCCACCACTCTCTCAGCTCGTCGCTGGCGCGAGAGTGGGCGATCCTGGCCGGTCCGGAAAACAGGCTCATCGGGTCGATGCCGTCGGTCTGCGCCTTCTTGTTGAGCAGGTAGCCGCGGCACGCTGCTTCGGCGTCGAGGTACTGCCGGTAGACGTACTCGGCGTACATCTCCCGTGCCTTGGCTCGGGTGATCCGCTCGCGCGGTTCGGCGTCGCCCGTCCTCCGCTCGGCGGCGGCCACAGCCGCGGCGAGGTCGTCGGCGAACTTCGCGTCCCTGGCGAGCGCCCCCCACTGCTCCGGTACGGGCAAGGGGTTGAGCGCGTCGTCCAGGGCGGCGCGGTCGGCGAGCAGATCCTCGACCGCGTCGCCGGTCGCGGCCGGGGCCGGTAGCGGGGCGGGCGGGTAGCGGCGGTCCAGCTCGGCGGCGATCCGGTTGCGGTCGCGGTCGTCGAGAGAAACGGCCTGCATCGCGGTGCCCAGCTCGTCGTCGGTCATCTCGTGCATGGTCCCGTCGTCGCCTGACCGGACGCGGGCGGCCTGGACGTACGGGCTGCTCGGCGCGGTGCGCGCGGGGGCGGGTTGCCCGGGGGCGCGGGTGCGCTGCTCGGGCGGGAGGTTGCTGGCCCCTTCCTGCTCGCGGGCGCGGAGCCTCCGCAGATCGGGGTGCGTCTTGAGGTGATCGCGCATGGTGCTCTGCCACTGGCGCGTCTTGGCGTTCGCGGCGCGCTTCTCCTCGGGCGTCGTCGCTGCGGCCGACCGGTTCTTGTGCTGCCGGATCTTCCGCTCTATCTCCCGTTGCCGTTGCCCGGCCTCGTACCCCTTGGGGTCCGGCCGGGCGGTCTCGGTGCGGGTGATGCCTGGGGTGTACGCGGACACGCTGTGGCGGCAGTTGGGGTGTTGGAGCCCTGCGCGGCGCGCCTCGTCGAGCGATCCAGCGACGCGTACGGGCACCATCTCGCCGTCGCGGGTGCCGTGCTCCACCTCGACCGTGCGGGCCCCGTCAGGGCCGCTGATAGTCAGTACGCGGGTCTCCCACGGGCGGCAGAGAGGGCACTCGCGCGGGCTGTTGGACACGATGACCAGTTCGACCCCGGCGGCCTCCAGGGTCCGCATGTGGCCTTCGGTCGCGGCGCGGCCCACGGCGGTGCGTACCGCCATCTCCGCGTAGGAGGTGAGTTTCCACCGGCGGCCGGCCCGGTCGGTGAAGCTGGTGATTCCTTCGTCGGCCCACTTCCGCATCGCGTCCTGTGTGGCCTGGCGGCGGGTGCTCGTGCCGAGCAGCGGCAGTGCGGCCACCTGCCCGACGATCGCCCGGAAACGGTCCACGATCGTCCGCAGGATGCTGCGGTGCGTGTCGGTCACACGGGTCACGGTCTGCTCGGCAAGCCGGTCGACTGCCTGCGCCTGCGGGGCGATCTCGTCGACCAAGCGGCGGGCGTCGTCGTCGAGCGTGCCAAGCTCGGCGACTCCGGCGCGGTGACCGGTGCTGTACGCCTCGGCCGTCACGTCGAAAATCTCGGCGGTGACGGCCTGGTCGAGCTGGTCGGTTACGGCGACCGCCGCACGGCGGAGTGCCGAGACAGCGGCGAGCTTCCGCTCGGCCCACTGCGGCGAGTCGTAACCGCCCGCCAGCTGGCGGGCGATGATGCCGAGTAGGCGCTCCTCGGCGTTCGCGTACAGGTCCCGTGTACCGGCGGCCAGGTCCTCGACCATCCCCGGGTGAATCGGCACGTGACCTCCCGTAAGCACTGCAACGCAAGCGGCGGCGCGTTACGTTGGGCCCATGCCGACTGACCACACTCAGCCGAACCAAATAAAGTGCGACCGCTGCGGTCAACTGGTCAGCTACTGGGGGCCGATGGGCAATGGGAGTTGCCGACGGTGCGGCTTGATGCTCGTGATGAGCGCGGCTGCCACCCCCTCGGCTCGACAGGAAACTGATCGCGTACTTGACCAGCTCAAGGGGTGCGCCGTCCTCGTCGCTATCGCGGTCTTCGCCTTCGTCGTGTACGCGATCGTCAGCGGAGACTAAGAGAGCTGCTGCGTTTCTACATGGGGTAGGTGTCGCCAGGGTCGGGTGCGCCTGCGCCCGTCTCGGCGAGGATCGCGGCAACCTCGGCGTCAACGTCCTCGTCGGGCATGTCGGGCGATCGGTACTTGACCTTGGTGGCCGTGCTCACGGCTCCAGCGCGGGCGTACAGCTCCAACGTCGTCGCCTTGGACTGCTCGCTCTCGGCGGCGTCGAGCCGAAACTCGACGGCCGGCCGCTCTGGCGTAATCCTCGCGCCGAACTGTGCGACGGCGAGCAGCTGGTACGCCCACAGAAAGTCCGGCAGACGTGATTTCCAGTAGCCCGCCTTCTTCTTCGTCGTGACCGTGGAATCCTCGTCGCGGGCGTCGACCTCCGTTGCGGTGAGCGCTTGCCCGCCGCCTTGCAACCCGAAGCTCTGCGCGGAGTATCCGGCGCTCTCGACTGCCTTGCGGGTCAGGGCCTCGGCTGTCCGCTGGTGCTCGTCCACCCTGATCTTGAACTGAGCCAAGGTCAGCCCGCCGCCCTCGTTCGGCGGCATGTTGATACCGCTGTAGACCTCGCGGTCGTCATCCCACGCCGCGCCCTGGCCGGGGCCCATGTTGGTGAGGAAGCCCTCGGGGACGACCAGCCGTGCGCGGGCGAGGCGGATGTCACGCATCCAGCTCGTCCAGACGTCGTCCAGCGCGGCGAACTGGTCGTGAATCGGCGCGGCAAAGTCCGACCGGCCGTACGGGCTCGACCGGTGCAGGCGGTTGGGCGTCATGTTCGGCACGTACGTGGCGGTCAGCATCCGGATACCGGTCTCGACCGACACCCCGTCGGGGCCGAGTGAGCCGATCAGCCCGGCCGTGTCGGTGTGCTCGGTGAGCGGCACGGCGCGGCCGAGATTGTCGGGGGTGCCCTCGTAGAGAGCGTGTTCGATGCGGCCGGGCTCGTGGCGCTCCAGGTGCCGGTAGACGGTCTGGGTGTCGCCGCCGTCCAGCTCCCGCCAGAACGTCACGGCGCGCATGATGCCGAACGCGTACTCGGGGATGGCGTTGTCCGGCTGCACGGTCGTCGGGATCGGCCGGTCCGGCACGATGTCCTTGTCCCACGTCAGCCGGAGAAAGATCCCGCTCACGGCGGCGGCCTGCTCCGCTGCGCCGAGCAGCACCTCGTGCAGGTGCATCGTGTCGAGCGCGTCGCCCAGAAACGTGTTCGTCGCGGCGGTCGGCGCGGTGATCGTCGGCATGTCCGCGAACAGCAAGTTCGCCGACTTGGTGGCGATGTCGCCCGGCAGCGGGACGTGCAACCGACGCTCGCGCTTGCGGGGGAAGTCGGCCGGCTGCTGCCGACCGAGCCGACGGCGGCCCTGTCTGGCCTCGACCCCGTTCTCGCGCCGGTCAGCCAGCGCGGCGAGTCGGTTGGGGTCTCCGGCGTACCACATGGCGTCGCGTCGCATCTCGCGGTAGACGGCGGCCATGTGCGGCGGCGGCCACGCGGCCCCGGGTGCGGGCATGCTCACGGCGTGGTCACCTCCTCGGCGGACCGCTCGACGACGTCGGCGGCTTCCCGGAGGAACGCGGCGATCTCGCGGCGGATGCTGCCCGCCGTGTCGTCCGGCTCGATCGTGATCGTCCCGGCCTCGCACGACAGGTCGCCGACGGTGATCATGACGGGCAGGGTGATGCTGACGGCGGGGGTGTACGCCACGGTGACGGCCTCCTAGGCGGCTAGGGCGAGGATGTGCCGCCACTCGTGGGCGGCGCTGTGTACGGCGTACCTGAGCGCGTCCACGCTGTGATCGTTGAGCTTGATCGGCTTGTCCTCACCCTTCTCGGCCGCCTTCTCGTCCCAGACGTAGCCAGGGATCTCGTCGAGCAGCCCGGTACACGACCGGTGGATGCGGAGTCGGCCGGCCGCGAGCGCGGACGCCACGCTCCTAATCCCGTCGCTGACCTCGTTCGAGGCGCGGGCGATGCTCGGGTAGCCATCGCTCCACAGCTGCGTGATCAGCGATGCGGCGGACGGGTCAATGAACGTCCACTCGGGCCGGACGCCAAGACCGGCAACCCACTCACGGATCGCGGTGCTGTACTGCGCGTCGGTCATCTGGCGCTGTGCGGCGCGGGAGTCGTGGCGCCACTCGGCGACCGCGTACAGCCGGTCGTCGACACCAAGACCGAGCAGAATGGCGCTCGTCGGGTTCACCGTGCCGTAGTCCACGCCGATCCAGTAGCGGCGCATCTCCGGCAGCGAGTCGACGACGTGCGCAGCCTCGTCGTACGCCTCGTAGATCGCGCCCTCGGCCATGACCCACAGGCCGAGCACGTTGCGCTTGTAGAACAGCCCGCGGTACGACGCCTTGGTACGCGCCTTGTACGCGTCCGACAACCCGGGGTTGTCGTCCATGACGAAATGCCAGGACCGGAGCCGGGTCTCGCGCGGGCGGAGTAGGTACTCCTTGCGCGCCCAATGGTTCGGGTTGTCCGGGTTAGTCGTCCCGAAGATCTTCGAACCCTCGACGCTGCAACGGGCGTTGAGCTGGTCATAGAAGGTGCGCGGCAGGGTGGTCAGCTCGTCCACGTACGCGCCCGCGCACGTCAAACCCCTGACCTTCGGTTCGGCCTGCGCGTCGTTGGCGCCCAACGTGTGCACGACGCGGCCCAGCACCGTGGCGGTGGGGGCCCCGTTGGTGTAGGTGATGTCGCGGGCGAGCGGCCCGAAGATCGACGGATCGGTCAAGGGCCCGAACACGTTCCGCGCGAGTGAGTCGCGGGTGCGCCCGACCATGACCAGCTCGCCGCCCTCGGGCCGGTTGGCCACGAAGTCGAGCCAGCGCAACAGGCTGGCGATCGTCTTGCCGGAGCGAACCGAGCCTTCCCAGATGTTCTGGAAGGCGCGCGCCTCCATGATCGAATCGATCTGCTTCGGGGAGAGCGCGGGGCTAAGGCTCATCGGCGGCGGCCTGGTCGTCGTCGGCGTCCGGGGGCGGCCCGCCGTGGCGTGCCACGTAGTCCCGGGCCAGTCCCGCCATCAGCTCGCCGACTACGCTCCGGCCCTGCTCGCCGGGGTCGGTCTTCGGCGGCAGCAGCTTGAGGCTGCGGTCGAGCGCGGCCCCGGCGGTCGCCATCATGGTGCGGCGGTCGGCCGGCGTCGGCTCGGGCTGCTCCTTCTGCGCGTAGGTGTGGTCCTTGCCGCCCCACTCCCAGTAGAGCGTTGGGGCGGTCATCTTGCCGAGTTCGCGCTCGGCCACGTCGTGAAGCCGGTGCGCCATCTCGGTGCGCCGCTGGTCAAGGTCGGCCTTGCGTACGGCTGTTGCGGTGGCGACCTCGGCGGCGCGGTTGAACGTGAGCGGGGGATCGCACTCGGCGGCGATCTTCGAGACGGTGCTCGCACTGCGCTTGATCTTGCGTGCGATGTCGTTGCGGGACATACCCGCGGCGTGGTGGCGTCGTACCGCTCGCCGGTCTGTCTCAGTGATGGGTCGGCCCATGGGTACGGGTCACCCCCTCGCCGCGGTGGTCTGTGGTGTGTCAGGTGGTGGAAAGCTCCACCTTGTGGCGGACGGCTTCGGCGGAGAGCTGCCAGGCGTTGCGCACGGGCGCGGTGAGCGCGTCCCAGGTGGGCAGTTCGTCGCCGTTGACGCTGCGGTTGTCGACGGCCTCGGCGTACGCCTCGTAGGCGGCCTGGCCGATCGCGGCAGTGGTCGGACGGTTCTTGAACATGCTGCTCCTTGGTCGACGGGGTGGGGGCGGGCCGGGCGGGTTGCCACTTCCCGCCGCCCGCCGTCGCTACCGGCTCTTCCGGCCCGCCCCGGGCATGCAGAACACCCCCGTCGCGGTGTGCGGCGGGGGTGTTGGTGGCGGCCGTTTTCGGGCACGCCGGGGCCGCCCTGATTAGATCACAGATCGATAACGCTGGGCAACAGGCGTCACGCGGGGCAGAGCGTCTTCCGGAGCGCGGCGTTCAGGTGCTTGCCCTGCTCGTCCGTGAGCGGCCGGGCGTCGTTGCCGAAGCGCTGCGCAGCGAGCCAGTCGACCTTGTCGCCCCCGCCCGCGAGGCTGCTGCACTGGTTCCGCCCGGCGTCGATCGCCTTCTCCTCGTCCTCGACGATCGCGGGGTCCACGTCCCGGATCGCGGCGAGGTACGCGTCGAGGGCGGCCCCGGTCGGTGCGTCCGGGATGCCCGCACTCTTCTCGGCGTCGCTGCTCTTGCCGGTATCGGCGTCCTCGGCCGGCTGCTCCTTCGCGGCCGGGGCGGACGCCTTCGAGTCGGCTGCGGGCGCGTCGGGCTCGGGCTCGGTCGAGCAGGCAGTAAGCGCGAGCAGTGCGGCGGCGAGCAGCGCGGCGGGGAGGGCGGTGGTTCGTCTCACGGTGACACTCCGTACGTAGGTCTGTGCACGGTGAGACAGGCGAGGCGGACGGAGGGTTGTAGTCCTACCCGCGCGCGCCGACTGGTACGACCGGTCGCACGGCTGCGCCCCGCCGTGTCGTACAGCGGGGCGCAGTTGGTCGTACGGGTGTCATACCCGCTGGTCGACGGCCTGCGGGGTGTCCTGCCGCTGTACGGTCACGCGCATGCGGTGGGGCACGGTGGCGTCCGGTATGGCCCCTGCGGACCATGCGGATTCCAGTCCGCTGGCGAGGAATTCGACGGCGAGTCGTACCGCGTCGGCCTTGGTCATGCCGGTGCGCATGATGGTGGTGAGAGCGCCGTCGAATGCGTCGGTGCGGGGTACTGAGACGGGGCTCGGGCGGCGGCGGATAGGCTTCTTGTCAGCCATGGCGGGGGTTGCTCCCGTGGTGGTGAGGGCCCGCCCGGCATGTGGAGTGCCGGGCGGGCCCGCTGTGTGTGGTGGGCTATTCGGCGGCGGCTCGCCGTGTCTTCACGGTCGGGGCGGCGGGGGCCTCGCGGAGGATGCGGCGAACGTAGCTCGGCGTGGCCCCAAGCTCGCGGGCGATGTCGGTGGGGGTCATACCGTCTGCGGCGGCTCGGGAGATGAGCCCGGACATGCCGAGCTCGATTGCCTTCGCGGCGCGGCGGATCGTGCCTGCCTCGGCGAGGCTGATCCCCTCGGCAACGCCTACGGCGATCTGGGCTCGGCTCCGGTCGGTGGTGGCGGAGTCGTAGTCGCTCGCGAGGAGCGCAAGCGTCGAGGGTGTAACGGCGTTGTGGGCGGCGGCCTCCTGTGCTTCGTGCCGTTCGAGCGCTTCGAGCACGGCCTCGCGCAGCCCTTGGCCGACTCTGCTTCGGAGCCGGGCATACGTGGTGCGGTTGTCGGTCATGGTGTCCCTTTCAGTGGGCGGCGAAGAGTGCGCCCTGTGCGGGGCGCGGGGTGCCGATGATGGTGAGCTGCTGGGCGCCGTAGATGTACGTGGGCGCAGGCGCGGGCGCGGGGCGGCGGGCGCGGTCCTCGGCGAGGAAGCGGGCGACGGCGGGGGCGGTGCGGGCTATGTAGCGGTCGGCGCTGGCGATGGCGCGGGCGTGGGCGGCTTCCTCGGTGTGGTCGGCGGCGACGGCGGCGGCTTCGGCGCGGTCGCGGGCTTCGGCCTTGACGCACGGCCGGCAGAGTTTCCAGCCGCGGACGGTACGGAAGGGGTCGTTGCGGGGGCCGGTGGGGCGTCCGCAGTAGAGGGTTCGGGTGCCGGGGCGGCGGTAGTGGCCGGTGGCCTGGTGTGCTGCGCCCTGTACGGCGTGGGTGTCCATGGGGGTTGCTCCCGTGGGTGGGGGCGAGGTGTGGAGCCTCGCCGGTACTGAGTACCGTACGGGAGCGGTACTGAGTACCGCAAGGTGTTCACTCGATCGGGTGGCTCATCGTCAGATTGAATGCTCCGCACGACACGGCAGCTACCGTCTACGTGAGCCATCAGGACGGCCCGGGGCTGATCACCCGCGCCGCGAGTCATGCCGCCTGCTCGTGGAAGTCGTCAGACAGGAAAGCCCCCGGGGACCCGCCACCCGGGGGCTTTCACCTGTTCTTTCCGCTACCTCTTCCCTGCGGCCTCCAGCGCCACGAACAGCCCGACCAACTCGGCTCCCGACCACTCGCGGCGGCGGCGCCCGTTCAGCAGCACGGGCGCGGTGCAGCTGCTCCCCGTACCGCACACGACGGTCGCGGCGGCCGGGTCGCCGCTCCGGGTGTGCGCGGTGAGCGGGCCCCGGCAGTACGGGCACGGCCGGTCAAGCGCGGTGGGCTGTCCGTCGCGGCCGAGGGCTCGCTCGACACGGGCACGTGCACGGCGGGCGGTCGCGGCAATCTCGTCGGTAAGCAGTGGCCGAACGGCGGTGAACAGGTCGCCGTCGGCCCCCTCGCCGAGCGCGCGGCCTTCCAGCCACACAGCGGCCCAGTGCAGCCCGTACGCGCGGCTGCCCGGGTCGGTCGGGCTGGCGTAGTTCCAGCGTGCGGGGTCGGCGCGGTCGGCCGGGTCCGGCTTGTAGCGGCCTCGGCCGTGCTGGTCGGTGGCGATGTACCGCGTGGGGCGTTGCACGGCGGCGGCCACCACGTCGCACAGCTCGAAAAATGCTCTTTCCGTTCGCACGGCGGCGTCGAGCGCATCGAGGTTGAGCGGGGCGGGGTGCTCGCGGAGGACGAGCGGCAGGCGGCCCACGGCGGGGGTGTCCTCGGCGGCGGCCGGGGGCTGCTCCCATTCGCGGCACTCGCGCGGGGGCCACTCGGCGCGGGGCGGCCGGCCGATTGTGGTGAGGAGGTCGCCCCACTGCTCGCGTACGGCAGCGAGGTCGTCGGCGGCCTGGGCGGCGCGGCCGAGGGGGGCCTCGTCGAGGACGTATCCGGCGGGCCGAATACCCCGGATGCTGGGCTGGGTGGTCACTGGCCCTCCATAGGCGCGTACGTGGTGGGCTGCCCGTTGAGGATCAGGGCGAGGTCGTCGCGGACGCCCGGGGTGATGTCAGCGGCGTGGGCGGCGGCGAGATACTGCCGGACGGCGGCAAGGCGCTGCCCGGCACGGCGGGCGCGGCCTGCCTCCCTTTCGGTCGCCTCGTCGGCGAGCTCCAACCACCTGCGGCGCGTGTTGTGGTGCCGCTCGGCGCGCTCGTTGGCCTTCTCCTCGCGCGCCTTGGCCTGCTTGGCGCGGAGCCGGGCGTTCTGCCACGCGGCGTGGAACCGCTCGGCGTCCGACTCGGCGACGCGGGCACGGTCTGCCCAATGGGTCAGCCACCCGCGTATGCGCTGCTGCTCGGCGAAGTGCGCGCGGGCACGGCCGCGGGCCGATTGCCACGCGGAGTGGTGCCGCTCGGCGTCACCCATGTACCGGGCACCAAGCACGGACGCGGTCTCGGCGCGCTTGGTGGCGTCCCGTTCGGCGGTGCTGCGCCAGTCGCGGGCGCGGCGGCCGGCCTCGGTAGGGGACAGGTGGTAGTGCGTGCCGAGAGCGGTCCAGGCGTCGGCGGCGGTGCGGGCGTGCTTGATCCGCAGAAGCGTCTGCGTGGCGCGCTCGGCCTCGGCGCGCGCCTTCTCGGCGGCGTCGAGGCGTTCCCCGGCGTCGAGCAGCCGCTCGCCACTGCGGGTGAGGGTCTTCGCGGCGTACTCGGTGAGTTCGTCGAGCGGGGTCTCGGCCGATCGGGCGAGGATGGCGGCGAGGGTGCGGCGGTGCTTGTCGAGACGCTGCTCGGCGGCCGTGGCGCGCTGCTGTGCCTGGTCGCGTTCGTTCATGATGCGCCGGGCACCATGGGCGCGGCCCTCGTCCACGGCGGCCAGGATGCTGATGCGGCGTTCGGCTTCGGCGAGCTTCGTCTCGGCCTGCTCGGCGCGGGCGGTGTCGGTGACGCCGCGGAGGGCCCGCAACTGGCGCTCGGCATCTTCGGCGCGGCGTTCGGCGGCGGCCTGGGCGCGCTCGGCAACGTCGAGCTGGCCCGCGGATCGGGTCAGGTTCTCTCCGGCGATGCCGTACGCGGCGCCGAGGGCGGGGCGGAGTCGTGCGAGGGCGGCCTCGGTGTCGTCGAGGGCCTGGCGGACGGCGGTGATGGGGACGGTGGTCACGGCTGCGGCTCCGGGGTGGTGTTGAGGGTCTGCTCGATGCGGTCGGCGTAGTCGGCGGCGATGCCGTGGGGGCTACACCACGTGCGCATGTCGACGGCGAGAGCGCGCACGCGGCCGAGGGTGACCTCGGCGGTCAACGCACGGCGTAGGGCCTCCTCGGCTCCGGCGAGCAGCGCCTCGCCGGTCTGCTCGCGGAGTGCGTCGAGGCGTCCGGCGTACGTGTCGGCGTACGCCTGGCGCTGCGCCTCGACGGCCCGGTACGCGAGCAGCTGCTCGGCAAGGTCGGCGGCGTCCTGCTCGGCTTCGCGGATTGCATCGTGCGCGGCGGCGAGCTGCTGCCGGTGCTGCGCCTCCTGCCGGCCGAGTGCGGTACGGGCGGTGTCGGCGTCGGTCAGCTCGACCTCGACGTGTGCGCGGAGTAGCGCGGCCTCGGTGGGGGTGACGGGGATGCTGCGCTGGATGCGGGAGAGCAGCGCGAGGAGGGAGTCACGGCGGGCGGTGCGCTCGGCGGCGGCGCGGTGGCGGGCGCGGCGCTCCTTGCTCGGCCGGCTGCGGGGGGCCATCACACACGCTCCCAAGTCGTCCGGGCCTTCTCGATGTGGCCGGACACGACACCCTTGACCGGCTCGCCGTACGCGTCCGTGGTGTGGTGCGTGAGCTGTCCGCGAGCAGCGCCGACCGTGTTGTACGGGCCGTACGCGGTGGTGTACTCCGGGCCGTCCCAAAGGAACCGCGGGGAGGTGATGTTGCCACGCTCCCAGTCGGGGTTGTCGCGGCGTTCCTTGCGGATGACGACGACGCGGAACAGCGCCTGGTCGTCGGAAACGAGTCTGCGGGCCATGAATGGTTCTCCGGGGTGGCGGGGCCCGCCGTGGTGGCGGGCCCCGGTGCGGTCAGCGGTGGGGCTGGGAGCCGCACACGCGGCGGCAGGTGAAGCAGTAGCCGGGGTCTCGTTCGTCGCTCACTCGCGGGCCCGGTCGGCGAGGACTCGGCACGTCGGGCAGGTGGGGGTGCATCCGGTGGGCTCGGTGCGGGCGAGGCGGGCGAGGGCCCGATCACGTCGGCGGCGGCGCTGCCCGGCGGTGCCGTACGGAACGCCGAGGAACTGGTACGCCGTGGACGGGATCAGCCCGGTGCGGTGCGCCCAGTAGCGCCACCGAAGGCGGGTACGCGTGCGGGTGCTCACAGGGTGTCCTTCGGGGTGCAGTGGCCGGTGTGGCAGCGGGTTTCTCCGCTGGCGGCGTAGTGGACGTGGTGGCCGTCGGCGGCGAGCTGGTCGGCGGCGGCCAGGGCGGCGTTGGTGCGGCCGAACATGCGGGGATGGAGCAGCGTGACGGCGGGCGCCGGGGACGGGGTGCTCATCGGCCGGCCTGGGGGGCGAGGGCGTCGGCACGGGCGCCGAGCAACATGGCCACCTCGCGCATGCCGCTGCACCACGCGACACGGCCCCGGTAGCCCTCGGCGTGCATCTCCTTGCCTCGCTGCGAGGTGTGCTCGTGGGCCTCGTCAGCAAGCAGGCGGGTGTGCGCCGCGAGCAGCACGCGGGCGGCGGCGAGGGCGGTCTCGGGGGTGTGCTCGTTGGGGTCGAGCAACGCGTCACGGACCGCGGCCACGGTGTCGCCGCGGTTGAAGTCGAGGTTGTCGCGCTGCCCTGCGGCGGCCTGGTGGTCGTCCTTGGCGGGGTCGACGAACTCGCGGTCGGGGTGGATGAACTCGGCGGCCCACGTCGACCAGCCGCGGGCCTGACCGAGTGCGGCGATCTGCGAGGCGAGCAGCCGTGCGTGCCGGTTGAGGTAGGTGGCGGCGATCTGCGGGGCGCGGCGGTGGGGGATGTCGTCGGCGATCTCGTCGACCAGGGCCGCGATGGTGTCGGGGTGCTCGGCGTCGAGGTGGTCGGCGTCGGCCTGGCCTTGTTCCAGCTCGGCGAGGCGGTCGCGGAGCCGGCCGTTTTCGCGGCGGGCGTCTTCCAGCTCAATGGCGGTCGTGGCGTACAGGCGGACGGCGTGCTCGGCGCGTGCTTCCCACGTCAGCCCGGCCGGCTGCTCCGTGGTCGCGGTGAGCCCGGCGAGGCGGCGCAGCAGCTTGACGGCGTCACCGCGGCCGGGGTCGCACTCGTAGTCCTGGGGCAGTGCCTCGATCGCGTCGGCGCCGCCGAGCAGTGCCCCGCGGCGTACGGCGGCCTCGGTGAACGGGTCGAGGAACGGGGGCTCGTCGGCGGCCGGGGCGATCACGGGCGGCTGCTCCTGGCCCTCGTCGTCGGCCTCCTTGGTGCCCTCGGGCTCGTCGTCGTACCCGGCGAGCGTCCAGCGCTTGGCGTCCCGGTCCCACACGACGGACCACGCACGGTGGTCGGTGAGCGTGCCGTCCAGGTCGATCCCGACCGGCATCCCTGCGGCCTCGGCGGCGTTCAGAGCGTCGGCTATGGCCTGCCAGTAGGCGCGCTTGGTGCGGGGTGCGAACGGCTCGGCGGCAGCGACCTGGGCGCGACGGACGGTGGCGCGGTAGTAATCGGTGATCAGCCGATCCGCCTCGTCGGACGCCACAGACCGTGTGAGGGTGCTGCGGAGCGCGGACCACGCTGGCCACGCCTCCGGTACGGGGCCGTAGTCGGGCTGCTCGGCCGGGTCGGGCCCGGTGCACCCCAGCTGCGCCCTGATCGGGCCGGTATGACTCGGGTCCGTGCACGGCTCGGCGGCGACGAACGCGGCGGCGTCCTCGGCGGTGATCTCGTCGAGCTGGGGCAGCGTCTCTTCCCCCACGGCGGCCGACCGTTGCTCAACGTGCGCCCGGTAGGCGGCGACGAACGCCGGGGCCTTCTCGGGCTCGACCATGCCGATGGTCCGGGCGTGCTCGATCAGCACAGCGTTCTCCCGCTCGGCGGTAGCGGTCGGCCACGTGTAGCCCTTCTCGTCCTCGTGCAGCGGTGCAGCATGGTGCTCGGTGAGGATGCACGGCAGTACGTCACGGCGGGACGCACAGATGGTTTCGGGCTGGGTGTTCATGGGGTCCTCTCGAATGTGGAGCGAGGGGGCGTGGGTTGCTCACGCGCGCGGCAAGCGGTGCGACCGGTCGCCGCGCGGGGAAGGTCAGAAGGGGGGTTCGCCTGCGGGCTGCTGTCCCCATCCGTTCTGCTGCTGGGGCTGCTGCTGGCCGGTGTTCCACTGGTCGCCTGCGGGCTGCTGTGCCCCGTATCCGCCTGTGCTGGGCTGCTGCTGGGACTGGCGGGCCTGGTTGCCGTTGGTCTTCCTGACGGCGGCGGTGGCTGTCTTAAGTGACGGGCCGACTTCCTCGGCCTCGACCTCGTACACGGTGCGCTTGATGCCTTCGCGGTCCTCGTACGACCGCTGTTTCAGGGCGCCTCGGACGATGACGCGCATGCCGCGCTGGAGTGAGTCGGCGACGTTTTCGCCGAGGCTGCGCCAGGCGGTGACGGTAAGGAACAGGCTCTCGCCGTCTTTCCACTCGTTCGTCTGGCGGTCGAACGTGCGGGGGGTGGACGCCATGCGGAACTTGGCCACGGCGTGGCTGGCCGGGGTGAACTTCAACTCGGGGTCGTCAACCAAGTTGCCGACGATGGTGATCACGGTTTCGCCTGCCATCAGGCTGCGGTCCTTTCGGGGGTGGTGGTGCGTGCGGTACGGGTGGCGCGGGCGGCGGAGTTCTTGCAGCGCCTGCACTTCCGGGTCCCGTTGCGGGCCCGGATGGTGTTCTCGGCGTCGAATTCGTGGCCGCGGTGGCACGCCTTTTGCGCGGCCCTCAGCGCGACGTGATTGGTGCTGGCGAGGATGTTCACGCGGTGCGTGACGGCGCGGAGGTGGCTCGGGCGGACACAGGCGCGGTTGCGGCAGCGGTGGTCAACGTCGAGGTCGGCCGGGAGCGGGAGACCGGCGAGCCGGTACGCGTGCCGGTGGACCTTGACCGTCCGGCCGAGCCAGAACGTGCCGTAGCCCGGTTGATCGCGGGCGCCGGTCCATTCGTGGCAGTGGCCGAGGACTCCGCGCACGAGCGGGAGGGGGCCGTCGAACGCGACGCGGGACCAGTAGCGCCATGCGGCGGTAGGGCGGGGCCTGGGCGGCATGGGCGCGGTCCTTCCGGTCTGAGCGACGGCTCACAGGTCAACGCTGGAAACGTACGTACGTTTCTGGAGAGAAACGTAGCACGGAGGGGGGTGCACGGTTGTCCGGTGTTGCACCCCCCTTCCGTGAGGGGCTACGCGGCCCGTAGAGCGGCGGCGATGACGTCCGGGGCGGCGATGGTCCACCCTGCGTCGCGGAGGTCGCGCACGGCCCTGTGGCCTTGCTCCTCGGGGGTGTTGGTCGGGTGGTCCCGGATCGTGGCGGCGATGATCGCGGCCACAGCGTCGGGGATCACCGGCGGGCACCGGTGACGTGGCGGGCGGCGGTCCGGCCGGCCGACTCGCGGGCCACCGGGGGGCGGCGCATCAGGGCGGCGATTCGGTCGCGGGCGGCGGCGGCCTCCTCGACGGCAGCGGCCTCGTGCACGCGCACCTGGTGGTCGTAGTCGGCGCGGTGGCGGGCCTCGCGGGCGGCGGCCTCCGCCTCGTCGCGGGCGGCCAGTTCGTCAGGGGTCATGCGGGCTGTTCCTGACGTGCGGCAGCAGCGGCGGCGGTGAGGCGGGCGTCGTGGAAGTCCGAACGGGGGCGGCCGCGGGTGTGGCACTTCTGGCCGATGGGCGCGCGGCAGGCTTCCCACGGGCACGCCACGGCGTACGGGTCCGGCTGTCCGGCGACGGCCAGGCGGCGGCGCTCCGTCATGCCCGGCCGGGTGGTAGCAAGGGCGTCAACGACGCTGCGAGGCACGTAGGTTCCGAGCTGGGCGAGTCGGTCGGCGGCGGCCTTGTCGCGCTCGGCGCGGGTGCCGGACGGCATCAGGGCGCGGGGCGTAGCCACGGTGCGGCCGGACTCGATGGCGCGGCGGTGTTCGGCGATGGCGGCCCGGTAGGCGGGTTCGTCGTCGGGGTCGACGTCGGGCAGCGGGTCGAAATGGCGGGACAGCACATCGCGTTTGAAGGCGGCCCACGGGATGCTCACGTCGGACGGCTTGATCGGGTACGGCGACGTCGCGATGTGGCGGAACACAGCCTGCGAGGCGTCCCAGTCGCGGCCCTCGGGGTGCGGAGCGGTAGGTGCGACGTCGGCGAGGACGTCGCACCACTGCTGAAGGCGTTCAGCGATGGCGGCGCGCTCGACGGGGGCGCGGCCGGGGTCGAGGCGGTCAACGTGGGCGAGCAGTGCGGCAACGTGGGCGGCGATCACTGGGCGTTCTCCTGTCCGAGCAGTTCGGCCATGACTGCGGCGGCGTTGGCGGCGCGGCCGAGAGTGCGGGGGGCGTGCGGGTTCAGCGGGATCACAGCGGCACCAGCAGCCGGACGCCGGATCTCCGACAGCGCGAACTGGAGCGTCCCGCCCGTCACCGGCTTCGAGGTCTGGCCGAGCCGGTCCATCGCGGCGGCGAGCAGCGAGGCATCCAGCCCGTTGCCGAGGGCGTCCTCGACCGCACGGCGCACCGTCGTCCGGGACTGCGCCGTGCCCCGGCCATACGACGCCCACCAGTCATCGACCAACGCGGCTGCTGCGCCCTTCCCCCCTTGGGGGTTAGGGGGGTTACTACCTCCGTAGGAGGTAGTAGGGGACGGGTCGGGTCGGGGGGACCGTGACGGGTCCACCCCGTCACGCTGTGACGACCCCTCCTGACCTGCAAAGAGATCCGGAAACGCGATGCTTTCCGAACCACTTTCGGTTTTTTCGGCCGATCTTTCACCCGCGAAAGAGTCGCTTTCGCGCGGCTGATCGGAACGATTACGCGTCTGGTTCTGTCGCTCCGTCGCCTTTTCGCGGGCTCGGCGCTGGCGGTCGGCTGCCTTCTCGCGGTCCTTCTCGACAGCGGATTTGGTCGGGTTGTAGACCAAGAAGTCGTGCATCACGTAGTCGCCGCTGCTCGGCTGCGGGCACCGGGGGCAGGAGTGGCCGGCCGCGTGCCAGAGACCGGCGGCCACCAGCTTCCGGGCCTGGGGCGCGGTGCCGTAGAGCTGGGCGACGACACCGGGAACGGTGCCCTCGGTGAGGTGCTGCGCGGCGTACGCCCCCGCGCGCATCCACAAGCCGACGGCCGGGTTACCGGCCTTCAACAGCTTGGGGTGGACGTGGGCGGTGTCGTCCACTTTGAACCATGGCACTGGGTGTTGCTCCGTTCAGGGTGGGCGCCGGGGGCGAGGGGCGCGGCGGCTCGGCCTCGCCCCCGGGCCGTCAGGGGGTGGAGAGGGGACGTCCGCAGGCGCAGGCGAGGCGCCCCTCGCGGTCGCGGGCGGGGTGACGCCACCGGTGGAACGCACACGGCGCGAACAGGGCCTCACCGGGCGGGTGCTGGACGATGGCGTACCGGGAGGCGTACGGGCCGCCCATGGCCCTCAGCGGGTGCGTGTCGCCGCAGGCGAGGCACTGGCCCGTCGTGTCGCCCGGCAGGGGCTCGTACAGGTCCGTCCGGGAGCCGGGGCACGACCGGGGCGGGGTGAGGGTGCGGGGCCCGAACAGCAGCCGTCGGCCGGCCGGACCGTCGGTCTCCTGCCCGGCACCGACGGCCCGCCCGTCGCATGTGGCGCACACCGGCAGATCGTCGAGCACGGCCTCGGCGGTGAGCATCGCGGCGGCCCGGCTGAGTCCTCCGACCTGCTGCCCGCACCACACGGTATAGATCGTGCGGGCGTCGGCCATGAGGACACCGGAGCGGGGCCGGTGCCAGCGGGACATGCCGCCGGTACGTACGAACCGCGGGCCCTCCGTGAGCGCCTGGTCGTCGCGGTGGGCGGCAAGGCCGTAAGAGATCGGCGGCAGCAGCGTCACGGTCACGGGGCGGACCTCCTCGGCTGGTAGTACGGGCGGGTGATGCTCGGCTGGTGGTCGTCGCACCGGGGGCCGCATGGGTACGGGCGGGTCGGAAGCGCGGCGCACTGGGGGTTGCCGTCCTCGCACGGGCGCGGCGGGCGCTCGACCTCGACGGCGAGCTGTCCGGGGACCGTGGCGGGCGGCGGAGTGTCGAGGTGGCGGCGGGCCCGGTCGAGGCGGGCGGCGGCCGTCACGGTGCGGCCTGCCGCGCCTGCTTGTTCTCCTTGTTGCACGCTCCGCAGTACGCGGACCCGTCCGCGAGGTACCGGCGGTGAGTGGCGGCCGAGTGGCCCCGGCGGCACTCGGTCACACGCGAGCGGCGGCCGAGCATCGCGCCGAGTTCGGCCCGTTCGCGCACCCGGTCCTGCTCGTCTTCCTGGTGCTCCGGGGTGACGCAGTCCAGTCGGCCGCATCCGGGCCGGACGTACCCGATGGGGTCGCGGCCGGTATGCATGCGGTACGCGACGGGCCGGGCCGTGATCGCGCGTCCCGCGTACGACATGACGGGCGTGGCGCCGCCCGCGAGTCGGCCCGTCCACGTCATGTGGCCGCGCTCGTCGGCCGGAGTGACGAACGTCCGCCACTTCTCCTCGACGGTGAGCGTCGAGCGGTTCGGCGGTGCCGGGCGGGGCGCGGGCGGCACGTCGAGAGCGCGGCGCATGCGTGCGACGGTCGCGCGGTCGATTCCGACAGCGGCGGCGATGGCGCGATCCGACGCGCCGGTGTTCAGCAGCTCGGCGGCCTGTGCACGCTCGGCGGCGGTGATGATGCGCATGGTGTCCTTCCGGGGCCCGCCCGGTGGTGGGCGGGCCCTGCGGGGGTGGCTACTCGGCGGCGGGCTCGGCCTTGGCCGGCGGCGCGGTCTCGCTCCAGGGGTCGGCGACGCCGGGGTCGAGGGCGAGGGGCGCGGGGGCGGCGACAGGGCGGTCGAGGTCGAGGCGCTTGGCCTCGACTGCGGCGGCGACCAAGCTGCGGCCGTCGAGCGGCTGGCGCTTGCTCTTCCGGGTAAACAGCCACTTCCAGTAGCGGCTTCGCTTCGGGACGATCCGCACGCCGGGCACTTCCTGAATCTCTCCGCTGTCCGGGTCGGCGTACTGCGGCGTGCCGGAGGAGTTGACGGCGGCGAGGACTGCGGCGGTGAACGTCTGGTCGACGACGACCTCGGTCCGGGCCGGGATGATCCGGAAATTCCAGTGCTCGGGGTAGGTGTCGCGCACCCATGCGGCGAACGCCGTGCGGTCGGTGACCTCGGCCTCGGCCTCGCCTCCGACGCGGGTCACGGTGCCGAACTTGAGGTCGTCGTCATCGCCGAGTGTTACGTCGGCCTTCGTGCTCTTGCTCGCCTTGTACTGCTGGTCGAGCAGGTACTCGGCGCGTACGTTGACGTCCGCGAACAGGGCCGCGGCGGCGTCGAGCTGGGCTTTCATGGCGAGGCGGTGACGGAGGACGGCGGCGAGGTACGCGGGGTCGGGCGGGGTCGGCTTCTTCTCGACGGCCTGCTCGGCGACGGGCGGCTCGGCGGTGTCCTCGGCGGCCTGGTCGACGGGCTGCTCGGTGGTCGGCGCGGTCACTGGGCACCCCCGGCGGCGGCCTCGATGCGCTCGCGGAACATGTTGAGCTGTGCGGCGACGGCCTGCTCGATCGGCAGACCGAAAGCCATCTCAAAATCGCGGTCGAGCGTGGGAAGGTTCGCCTTGCTCGCGGCGACCCTGAGCAGGCTCTCGGCCTCGGCGGCGGCCTGCTCGTCGGCGTCCGGGCCTGTCCGGTATCCGTCGTCAGCCGGAGCGGCGCCCATGTCCCCCTCGGCCCCCACCGCGTCGGGCACGGAGTGCGGGGTGGGGTGCTGGCGGTCGTTCTGTTCGGGGGCCTTAGCCCCCGGCTTCGTCGCACCGATCGTTGCGATACGGGCGAGGTGAACGGGCTCGGCCCCGGCCTCCGTGAGACGGTGGTGCAGCTCCCGCACGGCGGTGACGTCCTGTGCGGCGTGCGCGGTTCGGATGTCGGCGAGAGCGGCGAGGTACGGGGCCGGTGCGCCGTTCTCGCGTGCGGCCTCCTCGATCGCCTTCAGCTCGGCCGCGTCCACCGTGGCGACGGCCTCGGCGAGGTAGTCGCGGGACGGTGTCGGCGGCGGGTTCGGTGTCGACTGCACCACGGTCGCGGTCTGCTGCACCGGGGCGGTATCGCGCTCGACGACGACCACGGGGTTACCGTCCTGGTCGACGACCTCGCCCAACTCCTCGGGGGTGTAGATCGCCCCGTGAAGCACCTCGGGGCAGGCGGAGCGCACGGCCTCGGCGATGGCGCGGGACCGCAGCATGGCGCGCGGGTACTTCTCCCACGGCTGCGGCTGGTTCTTCTGGTCCCGGGCGTACGGGCGACCGTCGCGAAGCGTGCAGAGACCGGCGGTGACCGCGTCGTCGAGGGTCCACTCGATCACGGTCTCGTCGTCGAGGTCGTCGTGCCGCTGGATCGACACGACGCACCGGGCGCGCTCGGACTTGATGCGGACGCGGTGGCCGGCCGTCCGGGTCCGCCCCAACATAAGGTCCGCGGACTGGCAGGGCTTGCCCTTGATCACGTGAATAGTCGTGATGGTGGTGACGACGTCGAGGCCGAGGGCGCGGCCGTACTCCAGTGCCCACAGAACGGATGCGGGGTTCTTGCGGTAGACCTCCGGGAGGAGCGGGGTGTTGGCCAGGGACTCGCAGAACTGCCACGCCTCGTACGGGGACATGTGGCCGAGGGACAGAGCACCGCCTCGCGCCGGGGCGACGGCGGCCGGGGTGTGTGCGGTGGGGAGAGTGGTGACGGTCATGCTCGGCGGGCCTTTCGGGGGTGCAGACGGATGAATCCGGCGATCTTGGTCAGGCGGGTGGCGAGGGTGATCGCGTCGTCCGAGGTGAGCAGCGGGTCCCGCTGCACCTCGTCGGGGAGGTCGGCGAGCAGTGCCTCGCGGGTGCCGTCGGCCTCGGCGGCGCGCATCGACCGCTCGTGCTCCGGCATGTCCTCGGAGCACACGGCGTGGTCGAGGGAGAACACCGAGACGGCGTGCATCTTGAGCAGTCGGGCGACCCCGTCGGGGTCCTCGGTGTAGGCGATGGCGAGGGCGTCGACCAGCGGGGCGAGCAGTTGCTCGCCGATGGGCAGGCGGACGCGGTTACCGGCGGCGGTGATGCCGGGGCGGATCACAGGGCGGCCGGGGCGGTGTCGGTGCCGAGCGCGGCCGGGGCGGTCGGGGTGGCGTCGACCAGGCGTCCGGACTGCACGTAGTAGTCGTGGGCGGTGCGCTGGGCGGCGGGGAACGCGTGGGCCAGCAGGCGGCCGGCCGCGCGGTGCGCGTCGTCGTCGGCGGTGAGCGGCTGTGCGAGGTCGTTCAGCAGCATCACGTGCGTGCCGTGCGCCCCGGCGGTCGTCACGGGGGCCATGCACACGACGGCGACGCCGGGGGCGATCTGGTCGAGCTGGCGGCGGAGCACTCCGGCGCGGGTGACGTGGCGGCGGCCGGCCTGCCCGCCACGGATGGCGGCGGCGGCGCGGAGCGGGCGGCGGGTACTGTGCTGGGTGTTCACGGGTCGTGTCTCCTCACGGGTCGTGGTCGGGCCGTCCCGGGCGCAATCCGGGGCGGCCCAAGTGCGTTTTCAGGCGGCGCGGGGGGCTGCGAGCTGCTCGCGCTGTTGGCGTTCGAGGCGGCGGAGGATCAGCTCGACCTCGGGGGCGAGGCGTCCGGCGGCCCGGTCGGCGTCGCGGCGTGCGCGGGCCCGGTCGAGCGCTGCGCGGGCGTTCCGTATGGCCTGCTCGCGGGGGATGACGGCGCTGGTCATGCGGTGGCCGGGGCGAGGAGCTGGCGGGCGGGGACGCCGTATTCGCGCTCGCAGGCGGCGGCGGTGACGGCGGACGGTGCGGTGCGCCCGGTCCAGAGCCGCCACGCGGTGGCGCGGCTGACTCCGAGACGCTGGCCCATCTCGCGGTAGTGCTGGTCACCGCGTGCATGGGCGGCGGCGAGCAGGGTGGTGCGGTCGTACGACATGGCGGTGCGGTCCTCTCGGCGGCGAAACGTATGTTTCACGAGAGAAACGTAGCACGGCTGAGACGCTATCCGGAGAGGCGCAGGGAAACCAGATGAGCGGTCTGGTTTACAGTTTCTTCACAAGCGAAGGTGCTTGACGCGTAGGGTGGGGCGCGAGACGATCGAGCGAACGTTCGAGCAAATTTACACAGGCGGGGGGTTTTGTCATGCTCTGTCGAGCGAGTTTCGGCCGAACGGCGAGACCGGATGGCGTGCCTGTTTCACGCGAGATACGTTTCACTCATGAAACGACGAACCCCCCAGGAATTCGCCGCCTGGCTCCATGACCGACTGGTCGCCAAGGGCTACAGCCTCGTCCTCCGAGGCGGCGGCGTATCCCGCTTCGCTGAAGACGCGGGCGTCAGCAAAGCGACGATCAGCCGCATCCTGCGCGGCGAGGGTGCCACCGAAGTCGCCGTCCTGGAGAAGATCGGCAACGCCCTCGGCATCCGCCTCGGCACCATGCTCGTCGAGGCAGGCGTCATCGACCCCGACGAACTCGGCGGATCGCAGCGACCTCAAGGCCACATGACGGCCGACGAGGCAGCCGACGAACTCGGCATCACAGACCCCACCGGACGCCAGGTGTTTCGGGGGGTCGTCGACACACTCACACCGAAAACACCACCACCCGGTGACCCCACCGCCGGATAGCGCAGCGCCACCACGGAGGGCACATGCACATGCACATCACCCCGGCCACCATCGCCGTCGCAGCCGGAGTCGCCATCGGTGCCCACCTCCTGATAGCGCATCGCCTCAACCGCCGGGCCACCCACGAACCCACCCCCCAGCAGCTCACCGACGCACAACACGCCGGATACGCACTCGCACTCACCCACGTATCGCGCGGCCTGCTCACAGCCGCGCCGGAGGAGCCGTGACACCACAGCAAGCACCTGCCACATTCCGGGGCTCGACCTTCATCGAGGGCGAGCCCTGGTTTGCGTACATCAGAGTGTCGACCTGGAAGGAAGAGAAGATCAGCCCGGAGCTCCAACGCTCCGCGATCGAAGCATGGGCCGCCCGTACCGGCCGCCGGATCATCGATTGGGTCGAAGATCTCGACGCCACCGGCCGCAACTTCAACCGCAAGATCATGGGGCTGATTGAGCGCGTCGAGCGAGGTGAAGGCCGCGGCGTCGCCGTCTGGGCGTACAGCAGGTTCGGTCGTAATCGCACCGGCAACGCGATTAACTTGGCCCGCCTCGAAGCAAGGGGCGGACAGCTCGAATCCGCGACCGAACAGGTCGACGCAACCACCGCAATCGGACGTTTTCAGCGCGGCCTCATGCTCGAACTCGCCGCGTTCGAGAGTGACCGCATCGGCGAGAACTGGAAGGACACCCACGCACACCGCCGGGCCCTCGGCCTGCCCGCTGTCGGCCGGCCCCGCTTCGGCTACGTTTGGCATCCTCGCCGCGTCCCGGACTCCGCCGCGCCGACAGGCTGGCGGATGCAAGAGGAACGCTACGAACCTCACCCCGACTACGGCGAAGTCGCGGCCGAGCTGTATGAGAGGAAGCTCGACCACGAGGGCTTTGCCACGCTCGCCATGTGGCTGAACGACGAACTCGGCCTTCGGACCAGCCTCGGCAACCGATGGGCCCCCAACACCGTGCAGCGGTACCTGGACAGCGGGTTCGCCGCCGGACTGCTCCGGCTCCACGACCCGAAGTGCGGTTGCGGGTACGGCAAGCAGGTCTTTGACCGGTGCCGAGAAGAACGGATCATCTACCAGGCAGGCGCCCACCCCGGGCTGATCACCCCTGCCCAGTGGGAGGAGTACCAGGCCCACCGCGCGGACGTGAGGAAGCGGCCACCTCGCGCGAGGCGAGCGACCTACGCCCACACCGGCCTGATCCGACACGCCGAGTGCCGTGGATTCGGGGCGGCGCGCACGGGGCGCGTGCCCGGGACGGGCGGCCAGTTCGCCAACGGGTGGGCCTTTGTCTGCGGCGCTCGCAGGGCCAAGGGGAAGGGCGAATGCGAGCAGGGCCTCTATGTACGCCGCGACGAAGTAGAGCGCGAAACGCTGGACTGGCTCCGGCGAGAAGTGGCGGACGATGTCGATACAGCGACCGGCATCCCCGTGCAGCGCACCGCGCCGACTGACCCGCGCGCAGCCCTCACGACGGACCGCGCCCGGACCCAAGCGGAGCTGAAAACCGTAGAGGACGGCCTAGACCGGCTGGTGATGGACTACACCCTGAACCCGCAGAAATACCCATCGGACAGCTACGCCCGGGTGCGTGACGAACTCACCAAACAGAAGGTGAAGATCACCAAGTACCTGCAATCCCTCGCCGCCGTCGAGGAGATGCCCACCCGCGCCGAGTTTCGCCCCCTGATCGTCGGCCTACTCGCCGAGTGGGAGACCATCAGCCCTGTAGAGCAGAACACGTTCCTCCGGCAGGTGCTGAGGCGTGTAGTGATCAGCAGCCGCAAGAGCGACACGGGGGCACGGTGGAAGGTCGTACGCTCCTACGCGTTCCACCCGATGTGGGAGCCTGACCCCTGGACCGAATCCGAGTCCTAGGCCCAGAATCATGCAGGCGCGCTTGATTGTTTCTGCGGGCAGTGCCACCCTCTGAAAACTGCTTCCCAGCAGCGAAGGGGGCTCAATGGTCGGCAGTCATTTAGAACCGTTCTTCCACATCTACGGCCTCACCGCCCTCATGAACGTCCCGCTCCGCTGCGGCTCCACCGTCGTCGTCCTGCCCCGCTTCGACCTGGCGCAGTTCCTGGAGGCCGTCCAGACGCACCGGATCACCGGCCTGTACGTGGCCCCGCCGATCGTGCTGGCCCTGGCGAAACACCCGCTGGTGGGGGAGTACGACCTCTCCTCGCTCCAGTACGTCGTCAGCGCCGCCGCCCCGCTCGACGCCGACCTGGCAGCCGCCTGCTCGGCCCGCCTGGGGGTGCCGCCGGTGCGGCAGGCGTACGGGATGACGGAGCTGTCGCCGGGGACGCACGTGGTGCCGCTCTCCGCCGAGCAGCCGCCGCCGGGCACGGTCGGCAAGCTGCTGCCGGGCACCGAGATGCGGATCGTGTCACTGGCGGACCCGGCGCGGGACGCGGAGGAGGGGGCGGACGGCGAGATCCTCATCCGCGGCCCCCAGGTGATGAAGGGCTACCTCGGCCGCCCCGACGCCACCGCCGCCATGATCGACGCGGACGGCTGGGTGCACACCGGCGACGTCGGGCGGGTCGACGCGGACGGCTGGCTGTTCGTCGTCGACCGGGTCAAGGAGCTGATCAAGTACAAGGGCTACCAGGTCGCCCCCGCCGAGCTGGAGGCGCTGCTCCTCACCCACGAGCACCTCGCGGACGCGGCGGTGATCGGGGTGTACGACGCGGACGGCAACGAGGTCCCGAAGGCGTTCCTGGTCCGGGGCCCGGCGGCGGACGGCCTGACGGTGGAGGACGTCCTGGCGTACGTCGCCGAACGCGTATCCCCGTACAAGAAGGTGCGGCAGGCCGAGTTCGTCGAGGCGGTGCCCCGGGCGGCGTCCGGCAAGATCCTCCGGCGCGAGCTGCGCGACCGGGAGAAGACGGATCATTCGGGAACATCGAATCATTCGGGAACACCGAATCATTCGGGAACATCGGAGGAACAGTGACCCTGATCGTACGGACGGGCGAGCGGGGCGTCGCGACCCTGACGCTGGCCTCCCCGGCCAACCGCAACGCGCTCTCGGCGGCGCTGGTGGCCGAAGTGCGGGAGGCCCTGGAGGGCTGCGGGTCCGACGACACCGTACGGGCGGTGCTGCTCACCCACACCGGCACGACGTTCTGCGCCGGGGCGGACCTGAAGGAGCCGCCGGACCCGGAGGCGTTCGTGGGCCTGATGCGGGAGATCGTGGCGCTGCCCAAACCGGTCGTGGCCCGGGTGACGGGCCATGTCCGGGCGGGCGGCCTGGGCCTGCTGGCGGCGTGTGACATCGCGGTGGCGGGCCCGGCCTCGACCTTCGCCCTCACGGAGTCCCGCCTGGGCCTGGCCCCGGCGGTCATCTCGCTCACCCTGCTGCCGCGCCTGGACCGCACGGCGGCGAACCGCTACTACCTCACCGGGGAGCGCTTCGACGCGGCGGAGGCGGCCAGGATCTCGCTGGTCACGGCGGCCGCCGAGGACGTCGACCAGGCACTCGTCCCCATCCTGGACGGCCTGCGCAGGGCCTCGCCGCAGGGGCTGGCCGCATCGAAGGAGCTGGTCACGGCTACCGTGCTGAGGAGCTTCGACCAGTACGCCGAAGACCTCGTCGCCCGATCCGCCGCGTTGTTCGCCTCCGACGAGGCGAGGGAGGGGATGACGGCCTTCCTCGAACGACGGGACCCGGCATGGGTGCGGTGACCTCCTCCTCTTCCACGTCCAAGGCTGCTCACGCGCCGAAGCAGGACCGCAGCCGGGCGACGCGGCAGCGGCTCCTGGAGGCGGCGGTGGCCTGCCTGGCCGAACACGGCTGGGCGGGCTCCACCGTCTCCGTCGTCGCCGAGCGGGCCGGCGTCTCGCGCGGCGCGGCCCAGCACCACTTCCCGACCCGCGAGGACCTGTTCACGGGGGCGGTGGAGTACGTCGCCGAGGAACGCTCCGCCGCCCTGCGCGCGCTTCCCGTCCAGGGCCGCGCCGAGGTGGTCGCCGCCCTGGTCGACCTCTACACCGGCCCCCTCTTCCGGGCCGCGCTCCAGCTCTGGGTCGCCGCCTCCAACGAGGCCCAGCTCCGGCCGCGCGTGACGGAACTGGAGGCGCGGGTCGGCCGGGAGACGCACCGGATCGCCGTCGAACTCCTGGGCGCCGACGAATCCCGCCCCGGGGCGCGCGAAACGGTCCAGGGCCTCCTGGACATGGCCCGCGGCCTCGGCCTCGCCAACCTCCTCACCGACGACGCCGCCCGGCGGGCACGGGTGGTGGCGCAGTGGGCGGCGCTGGTGGAGGAGGGGCTGGGATGACCGGCCCTACGGCGGCATCCGGCCGGGGCGGCCTCAGGGAGCGTCCGGGGCGGCCTCAGGAAGTGGCCGCAGTGGCAGGCTGCCGGGAGGCGCTGCCGTCGTAGACGTGGTCCGGGGTGGCGATCCGTGTGACCGCGCGGGCGAGCAGAGTGGACCGCTCCTGGCCATCGCTCAGGGAATCCGTGTTGATCATGATGACCAGGGTGGCCTTCTGCGCGGGCAGGTAGACGGTCACCGTCTCGTACCCCGGCAGGGAACCGTTGTGCCCGATCCACCCGTCGGCGTCGAAGATGCCGAGGCCGTAGCCGAGTCCCGGAAAGCCGGTCGGCTGCGTCCTGAGCCGCTGCGCCTGGGTCGCGGGGCTCAGCAGCTCCCCGGTGGCGACGACCTTGGCCCAGCGGCGCAGGTCGTGCAGATCGGAGATCATCGCGCCCGCCGCCCACGCCCACGAGGGGTTCCAGTCCGTGGCGTCCTCGGTCTCGCCGCTCAGCGTCTGGTCGGTGTAGCCGCGGGCGTGCGGCTCGGGGAACTCGGCCCCGGTCGGGAAGAGCGTGTCGTGCAGGTGGGCGGGGCGGAGCACCCACTCGTGGATGACCTGGCGGAGCTTCTGACCGGTGACCTTCTCGATCACCAGGCCGAGCAGGACGAGGTTGGAGTTGGAGTACTGGAACTCCGCACCCGGCTCGAAGGTGTTCTTGTGCTTCATGCCGTACGCGAGCACGCCCCGCGGGGTGAACGAGCGGTACGGATCGCTCAGCAGGTCGTGCACGAAGTCCGCGTCGGCCGTGTACGGGAACAGGCCGCTGCGCATCCCGGCGAGCTGGCGGAGCGTGATCCGGTCGCCGTTGCGCACGCCGGAGACGTAACGGGAGATCGGGTCGTCCAGCTTGACGAGCTTGTCGTCGACGAGTTGGAGCAGCGCGGTGACCGTGAACGTCTTGGTCTCACTGCCGATCCGGATCCGGGTGTCGGCCGACATCGGCTCACCCGTGACCGTGTTGGCGACGCCGCCCGCGTGGACGTAACTCCCCTTCCCCGGCATCCAGAGCCCGACGACGACCCCGGGAATGCCGGCCTGCTCGCGGACGTCCGCGATGGCCTTGTCCAGCTTGGAGGTCAGCTCGGGGCCGAGACCGCCGGGCGGACAGTCGTCCTGGCCGTGCCGGTCGTGTCTGCCGAGTCGGTCGTTCCCGTGGTGCTGATTGTGCTGATCGTGCCGGTCGAGGCCTGCGGCGTGGACCGCCGGGGCGGGAGCCACGGCCATCGGGGCCAGTACGGACGCCGCGAGGAGCATCGCGGCGTACAGGCGTCGGGTGGGGGAGCGTCGCACAGGGACCTCTTCCGGACCGGGGGGAGGGAGGGGAGCGGGGCGACGGCAACGACACCACCCGGCCCCCGGACTCCGCACCGCATCCCGGCCGCGCCCTGCGAAGTCCACTCGTTCGGAGCCCCGCGGCACGGGGCCGTCGGAGCCGCGCGGTACGGGACCGCCGGGACCGGCGTCAGGCGGCGTCAGGCGGCGTCAGGCGGCGTCAGGCGGCGTCAGGCGGAGCCCGGCCGGGGCGCGGTCCCGGGGCCCTCACCGGCCGGAACGGGCGTCGCCTGGTGGTAGTACATCCGCCACGACGTCTCCCCGGCCCGCCTGCGCCACAGCGAACTCCGGCGGGCCCGGCCGCCGCCGATGACGGTCTCGTACGTGAGGTGCACCAGCCCGGGCCCCAGAACCACTCCGGTCATACCGGACGGCTCGTAGCGCGGGCTGTCCGAGCCTCCGCCGTCCAGGCCGGGGAGGGCGATGACCATCTCCTCGTACGTCCACCGCCTGCCGGAAGCCCCGATCTCGACGAACTCCGGATCGAGCAGTGTCTCGGCGAGGGACCGGGAGAGACGGACGACGGGGTCCAACAGCCGCAACTCGCCGTCGATCGCCGCACTCACGTCTTCGTGTTCCTGATGCATCCGGCCATCGTCGCCGACGACGAGGCCCGGGCGTCACCCGTCCCGGACGGCGTGAGCGTCAGGAACGCATGGCGGCCCGTTCGGACTCGCTCCGCAGGACGCAGAACTCGTTGCCTTCGGGATCGGCGAGGATCGCCCAGCCCGAGCCATCGGGATTCCGGTGATCGCCGACGAACGTGGCGCCGAGTTCCAGCAGCCGGCCCACCTCCTGATCGCGCGAGGTCTCCGGGCGCAGGCACAGATGGATTCTGTTCTTGATCGTCTTGGCCTCCGGCACCTGATTGAAGTGCAGCACCGGGCCCTCCGCCAGCAGCACCTGAGCCTCCAGGACACCCGGCCTGTCCTCCGGGTGCAGCGGACGACCTGTCACACCGCTCCAGAACCGGGCCAGCCCGTAGGCATCCGCACAGTCGATCGCCACGTTCTGCACCACCGAAACCATGCGCCCCAGCCTTCCTGATCTTCCCCTGGAACGCCACCGACCTGCGCCCGCTCCGCGCCCGCTCCGCGTCCGCGCGAGCAGCAGTGCGTTCGCTGCCGCCGATGAGGCCCTTACCCCTCGGCAGCGCGGCGGTAGGTGTTGATCAGGACGCCGGACGGTGTCGGCCGCGTCGCGGTGAGCGTCAGGTGACGAGGGCTCCTGGCATCGGCGAAGAGCCGCTTCCCACCGCCCAGGAGGAGAGGGAAGACGAGCAGCCGGTACTCGTCGACGAGGTCGTGCTCGATCAGCGTCCCGAGCAGCTCTCCGCTGCCCAGCACCACCGTCTCGCTCCCCGACGCGGCCGTGATCCGGCTGATCTCCGCCACCGGATCGGCCCCGAGGAGGATGGAGTTCGCCCAGCCCAGCTCCTTCAGCGTGCGGGACGCGACGTACTTGGGCATCGCGTTCATCGCGGCCACAGCGGGGTCGCTCAGGTCGGCGTACGGCCAGGTGGCGGCGAAGATCTCGTAGGTCCTGCGCCCCAGGAGCAGAGCGCCGGCACCGGCCGTGGCCTCGCTCATGAACCGCTCGACCACCTCGTCGACGTACGGCAGCACCCAGCCGCCCCGGTCGAACCCGTCGTCCCGGTCCTCGTCGGCCGAGAGGACCGACTGCATGACGCCGTCCAACGAGACGAAGTTGACCACGACCAGCTGACCCATGTACTGCTCCTGTCCGTGCGGTTGCCTTCGTGCGGTTGCTTTCATCGATGCTGACCGCACGCGGGAACGGAACTCATCGGTCGCGGCGGCCCGGGTCACGGCCCTCTTGCTCCTTGGGCGAGTCCGGCAGCCTCCACCCGAAACCGGTGGTGTGCGGGGGGCGCCGGGACCGGGTAACGTCTTCGTCATTCCAGACGCCGATTGACGAGTGAGCGCGTGATGGGCCGCCGCTGACGTCCTGCCGACGTCGCCGCCCGTCCCCCACCGGTGAATCCGTAGATCACTTCACATCACAACCGGGAGAACCCGTGACCGTGAGCAAGAACATCAACAACCCCGTGGGCCAGGGTGGCGGCCAGCGCAAGAAACTCTCCCGCGCCGAACGGCAGAACAACGGCCCGCACCGCAATCTGGACCGCCGGAGCGCCGCCGACCAGAAGGCGGAGCTGGTGCGCAAGATGCGCGAGAAGACCGGCACGGCCGAGGGCACCGGTCAGACGGGCGACGGCACCGCACAGGCGGGCGACGACACCGCCCAGGGCTGACGCATCGCCGTCGCGGGGCGGCACCGCACGGGGGCGGGGATGCACCGGACAGGCAGGGCATCCTGCGCCCAGCGGCGTCCGAATGATCGTTCGTCTTCGCGCGGCGTTCCGCATGAATGCCGCGCCTTGAATGGACGCTGCGGGAAACGTAGCGTCGCGATCATGGGATCAACGACCGGAAACACCACCGACCAGGCGCCGGCGAACCCGGCCGCCACCGATGACATGCTGGCCACTCAGCCGATCGGCTACTGGAGCGGCCTGGCCCACGCGACCGTCACGCGGCATCTGCGTGACGCGATGGCCAGGATCGACGTCACACAGCCGCAGTACTGGGTAATCAACTGCGTGAACGGCGGCGGCCCCGCGGGGCCGAGCCGCGATGAGGTCGTCGACCGGCTGACGCACCTTGCCGACGGGCCGCACGAGATCGCCAGGGTCGTGGACCAGTTGCTGCACCGCGAGTGGCTCAGGACCGACGACGGGCAGCGGCTGCACCTGACGGATACCGGGGAGGCCGCCCGAGTGCGGCTGCGTGAGCTGGCGACCGAGGTACGCGCCGAAGTCCACCAGGGCATCAGCGACGAGGAGTACGTGGCCGCGCTCAAGGTACTGCGCAGGATGGTCGCCAATATCGAGGCCGACGGGAATCCGGGGGCGACGCCCCGCACTTCATGATGCCCGGATGCCCGGGCTCGCCGGAATACGGGGCGCCGGCCAGGAAGGGCCCCGGGGCAGCGCGGGACGGGAATCCTCGACCGTGAGCGACGCCGAGCGGCTTTCGGACGGTTTCAACGACGTGGAACAGCAGACCGTGTTCGGGCGCGCTCCGCGGGAACGTGCCGGCCCTGCACCTCGCTGCGCTTCATGACTCCGGCCATGGCGGCCGCCGTCCTCGCCATCGACGGCGGACCCCACGCCGAACGCCAGGTATAAGACCGCGTGAGCTGCGCCCTGGAAACCGATCATCCCGGATCGTGGCACTACTCGATCCCGCGGTCGCTGACCCACGGCGCCGTCCGGGTACGCCGGCACGACGGCAAGACCGTCCTCGGGATGCCGACCCTGGACGGCTGCCCCCACCACTTTCCCGAGGGCCCTGCATCCTCTTCGACGTGCACGAAGGGGAACACCGGTGAGCCCACGCCGCGGCCCGGACACCTACGTCCAGCCAGACACCCTCTTGCTGACCGCTCTCCTCGACGGCCTGGCCCGCCTACGGCACCGCGAGACCCACCCGCTCAAAGCCCCGGCCCCGCTCACCCCTGCGGAGATCTGGACCTGTCACCACGCACACCATCGCCTCCTCGTCCAGGCCGACGAAGCGAAACCCCACCCCCATGAAATGCCGCCGCCCCGACGGTGATGCACTATGACGGGAAAGAGCTGAATCCAGCGCGGATAGCGCCGGTATCCGTCTACGCGTAAACCCCTGCACGAGACGTCGAAAGAATATTGCACCGTGAAACCTGGATTCCGTACGGAATCCAGGTTAATAGCATGCTGAAATGCAGGCACTCAATTAACCCCGGCCCCCGAATACGGAAACCGCAGTTGAACGGGAGCAGTAGAGCTGAGGGGCGGAAGTGCGGTCATGGGCTGGGCCGATCGCGAGTACATCCCGGTCCTGGAACAGGACTGGCGATACACACGGCTGCTGCAACTGACGCGTCAGCTGCTGTGCGAACAGGAGGGCCAGGAGACGACGCGGATGTTTTGGTGCCCGCACTGCCAGGACGGGAAGATCACGGTGGACGGCCACAGTGTCGACTGCGGGGCCTGCGCCGGAACCGGGGACCCGCCCGCGCAGCCCGCGGACAGCGAAGAGGACCGCGACGACGGCCACCACGGCGAAGCCGCGGGCGGACGTTGGCCCGTGCCGCATCTGGAGCCCGCCGCCGTACGTATGGTGCAGTCGCCCCCGTACCGCAGCACCCCGATCACGGGGCGGCCACCGCAGGTCACGGGCGCGTGATCGGCCGGCTTTCCGGGCGGCAGGGTGGCCGGGCGCCATTGTGAATTCTGTGCAAAGCCTGCGCACTCGGCCCTGCGCGGGCGGCCTGACGGTGGTGAGTGCGGGTTCCCTGTGAACCGTGGGCGCGCCACGGTGCGCACCCGGCTGATGCGCGCCCGGACAGGCGCGCACAGCATCCGCTGGCGCGGCGCGCGATGAGGCATGCGCGGCGCGCCCGGAACGCGCCTTTGATTATGCAGGTCACACCCCTAATTCTTTGTAAAAACCGTCCCGGAGCGTGGACAGGGAGTATCGAGAAGTGCGGAATGTTAGGTATAACCGTAGCGTGAAGATAGAAATGCGCCATCTCCGGATCTTCGTGACCATCGTCAATGAAGGCAGCATGGTTCGGGCCGCACAACGGCTCGGGCTCACTCAACCCTCGATCACCCGCGCCATGCAGGAACTCGAACAACGGTTATCCGTGACCCTCCTCACCCGTGCGGGCCGCGGCGCAGCCCCGACCGCCGTCGGCCGTGGATTCGCCGATACCGCCCGCCAACTCCTGAAGGCGTTCGACAGCGCTCTCGACGCACCCGGGCAAACTCCGCCCTTACGCATCGCCTATGCCTGGTCCGGATTGATCCCAGCGATGGAAACGCTCCTGCATACCTGGCGCGCGCAGAACCTGCACCAGGACATCGAACTCGCCCGCATGCCGACACCACTCATGGCACTCGATACAGCCATCGTCGATCTGGCGCTCGTGCGTGAGTGGACGCCTAACCCACGCTACAAAGACCTCCGCATCAATCGCGAGCCTCGCGTCGTCGCGGTCAGCGCCGCCGACCCGCTGGCCACCAGGGAGGCGGTGTCCTTCGCGGACCTCGCCTCCTACGGTCTGGTCCGCCCCAGCCACGGCAGCACTACGCCGCACCATCTTTGGGGCCATCCGCACAATAACCTGCGCGACCGAATCGCCAATGATGTCGAGGACTGCATCACCACCATCGCCACGACGAAGGCGGTCTTCGGAATCACCCCGGCGTCCACCGCCTCCTTCTACCGGCATTCCGCCATCGTCTACATACCCCTGCAGCAGGCTCCAACGGTGGTTTCGTCTCTGATCTGGAGTGCGAGCGGTCGCCCCGAGGTCGATGCGTTCGTCGACCACGCCCGGCGCACCCTTTGCCCGGTGACCGAAACGATCGCCGCGTCGACAACTCCACGCGCGGAAGCTTCGACTCATCGACCGGTGTGCTATTGACGGAGCCGGACGACAACGCCGGTACTTCCTCCTGAAACCTGAAACCGTTGTTGATCCCTTGTGGTGATCGTGGTGGGGTTTTTGGAGGTTTGTTGATCTTACTGGGGGCGCGAGGGCTGCCGGTCCGGCCGGCTTTCCCTTGTCCTTTCAGGGGTTGTAGGGGCTGTTTATGCTGGTTAGGTGGCGTGGAAGACGGCGCCCGGTACGACCGTCCGCCGCCTGGCCGACCATAACGGCCTGAGCGAAGCGCCGCGGGAGGCCCTGCGCACGGGACGCGGAGTGCGCCGCGTGCGCAGGGCTGCACCTTGCACGTCACCGCCCTGCCCGATCTGCACCACACGCTGTTCGCCGCAGCGGCGACACCCGGCGCCAACGGCGCGTCCCTGGCCGAGCGCGAGGCGTACCGGATCTACGCGGATCGGCTGAACAACGCCGTGGTGTCCGCAGTGCCGTGGCAGAGGACACCCAGTCAATGAGGTCGATTTCAAGGATTCCTTTCCGTGCGTACGGATCGCCGGACCCACGCGCGATCCACTGGGTTCTGCTCCCGGGTCTCAGCCAGGGGCAGCGGTGGTTCAGCGGCTGCCGAGCTCTCCCGTGGTGAACCCGTTCTTGTGTGCCGCGAGCACAGTGGCGAGTGCGGGGACGAGCAGTGCGAGCGCGATCCACGTCAGCCAGGATGCGTCCAATCCGCTGAGGACGACGCCTCCGATGATGCCGCCACCGGCGATTCCGACGTTCCATCCGGTGGTGAGCAGTGCTTGGGCGACATCGCCGGCGTCGCCTGCCGCATCGGCGACTGCGGTCTGCAGGAGAGTGGAGGTGCCGCCGAACGCGAGCCCCCAGAGCGCTGCGCTGGCGTAGACGAGCGAAGGCGTGCCGGAGAAGATACCGAGCAGCAGCGCGCTTGCCGCGAAGAGCACACACGCGAGGATCATGAGGAGGCGCAGGCGCCGCTGGACGAGCGCTCCGGCGATCCAGATGCTCACCAGCGATACCAGGCCGAACGTGAGCAGCACAGCGTCGACTTGACCTGCCATGCCGAGCGGCTTGAGGTACGGGGCGATGTAGGTGTAGAGGATGCTGTGGGCGAGCACGAACGTGAGGGTCACGAAGAGCACGGGCGCTACGCCGGGAATGCGAAGGGTGCTGGTCAGCGGGATCCGTGAGCCCTTGGGCTGTCCGGGGAAGTTCGGCACCGCCGCGATGACCCACACGATCAACGCGAGCGTGAGGACGGTCATGATCCCGAACGCGTATCGCCACTCGACGAGCTTGGCCAGAAACGCCGCAGCAGGGACTCCGACGGACAGGGCAACGGTTGCGCCGCCCATCGCGATCGCCAGTGCCTTGCCGCGCTGGTGTGAGGGAACCATCCGTACCGCGTACCCGGCCAACAGCGCCCAGAGCAACCCGCCGACGATGCCGCCGAGGAACCGGGAGGCTAGCGTAAGTGCGAAGCTGTCGGAGAGCGCGGTGACGGTGTTGGCGACCGCGAATCCTGCGATCGCCGACAGCAGCAAGTGTCGGCGCGGCCAGCCGATCGTCGCCTTGGTGAGCGGGATCGCGGCGACGATCGCCCCGATCGCGAAGACGGTGACGCTCTGCCCGGCGGTGCTCTCGCTCACACCCAGGTCTCGGCTCATCCCGGGAAGCACCCCGGCGGGCATCGTCTCGGTCAGGAGCGTAATGAACGCGGTGGTGGACAAGGCCAGAAGACCCGCCAGTGGGAGCCGGGCGTCCGTTGTCGCCGGAGCTGGCAGAGTGTTTGATTGTGTCATGGCCCTATGATCGAAGGGTGACATTAGTGTGAGGGTCAAGTCGGTGTCCGCTGAGTCATACAACAACCAGCCACAGAGGGCGAGGAGAGGGACATGCGGATCGGTGAGTTGTCGACGCGCACGCGGACTCCGGTGAGGTTGCTGCGCTACTACGAGGAGCAGGAACTGATCGCGTCAGATCGACTGCCCAACGGATACCGGGACTATGAGGAGTACGTCGTTGACCGGGTTCTCCAGGTCCGAGGCCTGCTCGACGCAGGGCTGCCCACACGGATCATCAAGCGGATCCTGCCCTGCCTGAACACCCCCCGCACGATCCACATGCCCTACGTCACGCCAGACATGGTCGCAACGCTCGAACACGAACGTGACCGTATGGCCGAAAAAATCGAATGCCTCACCAAGAACCACCGAGCCATCACCGACTACCTCGACGCCGTACGCCGCGACATCCAAGCCTCCTGCTGAGGTTTTCGGTGGGGGTCGGGCGGTGGCCGGTGATCGTAGGGCCGGTCTCGGCGGGGCAGCCGTCGATCAGGTCGGGCCGGTACTGAAGCTGCCGCAGACTCCTGCGGAGGGTACGGGTGAGGTCGTCGGGTTCGATGAAGGCGGCATCGGCCGGCGGCCCGCGCCGCAGTAGGGACCAGATGCCCCCAATCGGCCTGTGTGTGGGGGACGTTGCACAAGAGGGTGTGGACACGCCGGTTATCGGGAGTGACGGCCTGCTGCGGCCGGCCGCAGCGGTCGCGCGTCTGAAGGCGCGTGACCAGGGGGAAGGCGGTGCGTCACGGACGTCGCCGGAGCGGACGTCGGCCCCGGACAGGGACGATGGCGGCTCTCAGCAGACGTCGTGGACCGTGTTGCCGGAGACGAACCGCCGCGAGGTGTTGGCGGTGCTGGTCGTCGGCGGCGACTTCAGTCATCGGAACCATCCTTACGGTCGAAGGCTTCGGCCTCCATCGCCAGGCGTCCGTCTGCGGAAGCTGCCCACAGTGCGGTGTTCTTGCCCGCGCGGCGGCCGTTGACGGTGAAGGCGTCAGGGAGGAAGAGCGGAGACCTGGCCCAGTAGCGGAACGATCCGAGCGGACGGTCCTGCCGCGCGGCGAGATCCAGCAGCAGGGTGGCCAGGAGCGGACCGTGGATGACGAGGTTCGGGTAACCCTCGACGGTCCGGGCGTAGTCGGCGTCGTAGTGGATGCGGTGGCCGTTGAACGTGAGGGCCGAGTAGCGGAAGAGCGCGGTGCTGTCCAGCTCCCAGGTATCGCTGAACTCCGCGTTTCCGGGCGCGGCCGGTCCTCCGGGCGCGGCCGCCTCTGTCGGGAGTTCGCGGTAGACGATGGTCTGGGATTCCGACAGCGCCAACGTGCCCTCGACTGTGACCTCGTGATCGACGGTAACGAAGTACAGCGGGCCGGTGCGTCCGTGCTTTTCCTCGATCGACCGGATCGTCGCGGTCGTGTTCGCGATGGCGCCAAGCGGCAGCGGGGTATGGAAGACGAGCTCGCCGCCTGCCCACATCCTGCGAGGCAGGGGCACCGCCGGCATCGTCACGCCGAGCGCGGGATGCCCGTCGCCGCCGAGGCGCGAAGCCCGGACGATGTCGTGGAAGTAGAGCCAGTGCCAACCGGGCGGCAGGGCGTCGCCCGGCTTGAAGCCCGGCTCCCGGTCAAGGGTGACCGCCATCCTGTTCGCCTGCCCGACGTCCAGCAGCGCGGCGGCCGAGCGGGAGGTCCCGATCCAGTCTTTCCAAGTGGTCACAGTGTGTCGTCCTGCGGTCGATGACGGAATGGCGCGCGAACGAATCCATGATGTGATGTCATAACCGCGGATGTCGAATGATAGTTCTTCATGCATTCATCCTTGGGGAGCATCGGCGGACGGAACCCGGTGTGGATCTCAAACAGCTCGCAGCCGTCTTGAGAGTGGCCGAGACCGGGAGCCTCATCAAGGCCGCTCAGCTCTTGCACCTGGCGCAATCCGCGGCAACCAGGAAGATCCTCGGCCTTGAGGAGGAACTCGGTGTCGCCTTGTTCGACCGCTCGAGACAGGGCATGCGCCCGACCGAGGCCGGCCGCACCCTGAACGAGCGGGCCCGACGGGCCATTTCGGAACGGGAACGAGCACGGGCAGAGGTCCGCCCGGCTCCTGGGTAGCGTGGTCGACCTTCTGGTTCCGCCGCTGGTGCAGGTGATCGTGGAGAAGCACCCGGACGTCGACCCCCGGGTTTCGACCGCCTACTCCGGGCACCCGCAGGAGTGGCTCGACGCGGGTGACCTGAATCTGTCCCTGGTCTACAGCACACCTTGCGACTCGACCGCGGCCTCACCCAGCGCCTGAGCCGGCTCGGCGAACTCGGCCTCCCGTTGCGCCTCCCGGCTCGATGGCCCGGACCGCCCAGCGGTCAGGGCTGATTTGCCACCCTCCAGGAACTCTGACCTGCCAGCGGCCGATCAATTGCTCGCTGACCTTCTCCCGGAGGGCCGCCTCGACCATCGCCATATCGACGGGTACACCCGATTTGTCGGATGCTCCTTCACGAGTGACTCAACCGCCCAGCCACAAAGTCTGAAACACGACAAACTCCTCCGCCTATATCCAGTCACAGTACAGCGATCGCCTGGTGGTATACGTCCTACGTATCCGCCATTCGTCAATCGCCATTTCGCAGGGGGCAGTCCGTCGGTAGTCTGATTGAGCAATCGTCGCAACGGAAGGATGTATAGGTATCGCCACTGCGGCGGCCACGCATTGATGGTCGAAAGCGTCGGAGGCTCCGGTCAGTCGGATATCGGTGCGGCACCGGAGAGCGTATTCACGCTCGACTTCCGGCTTTTGAATCGTCATGATCGGTATGAGTATCAGCCTCATCTCGAATGAAGTCAGTAACCACTACGACGCGACCGTTGTCCGAGAACTGGCGACGCCGTACTCGTATCTACTTCCCGCGATCGCATTACTTTCCATCTCGTTCGCGGTACGGGTGCCTGCACATGGGCACCAGCCGACGGTAGACGCACTTCAGCAGAAAGAGGAGATCGACATATGAGAATCAGTGCCCACAAGCGTGGGGTCAACGCCATCGTTCGTACGGAACTCGAAAAGCGTGAGCTCTTGGTCGAGATCAGCGCTTTCTCGATTGTTGGCGGTTAGTCGCATGCTCTCTATTCACAATGGCGTCCGAGGGCTGGTCGGCATGGTCACTGCGCCCGCTTCCAAGCCGCACACTCAGCGCGCGCTCGTCACCGGTGCTTTAACGCGATCGGGCACGTCGACCGTCACCAACGCCGCTTGGTCGCGAGAGACCAGGTTACTGCTCGCAGGTTTGAACCAATTCGGTGCGACATCCACCATCGATGGTGAGCGGGCGTCGATAACGGTGGACCCGGATGCCGCTTCGGCCAGTCCCGTTCGTGAGGTCGATGTCGCGGGATCGGCGTTCACTCTCCGTGTTCTGGGCGTGCTTGCCGCGGTCAGCGGCGGAACCACGCATTTCCGGGCGACCAGGGGGATGATGAATCGTCCGGTCGCGAAACACCTAGGTGTGCTCACCCATCAGCTCGGCGCTGTCCTGAGTACCTATGGCACCGACTCGGAGTACGTCGTCTCCATCAAGGGCCGCGGCAGGTCGTGTGGTCAGCAGGCCACGCATGTCGTCGATACGGTCGACAGTTCGCAGCTCGTGACGGCGTTGATGCTGTCTGCGCCGTTCATCAGCGAGGAGCTGCGAGTGCGGGCCGCGACTCGTCGCGTCGTCGGAGCCCCCTACATCGCACTGACCCGTGAGATGTTGGGCGCGCTCGGTGTCAGGACCGGGCTGGCGCACCGCGCGCAACACGGGTGGGAGTGGTCGGCTGTCGCCGAGCCGGGTGGGTATCCCGCGAGCGCGTATCAGATCGCGACCGATTTCACGTCGATCACCTATTTCGCGGTGGTTGCCGCAGCAGGCGAGGTGGGGAAGCACGAGGTCGCGATCAAGAATTTCACGCCGTCCGGGCTGGAATCCGAGGACCTGTTCTTCCGTGCGATCGCCAAACTCGGTGTCGAGGCAGTGTACGACCCGGACGAACTCACGCTGCGGATTCGGCGGACCGGCTATCCGTCGGAGCCGGTGGTGATCGATGGAAGTGACGTGCCGACGGCGGTGACCAGTTTGGCTGCCATTGCCGCCTATTCGCGCGGTGCGGTCACGGTGGTCAACTGCGACCACGTGAACAACCACAAGACCCGCAGGGTGGAGCTGATCGTAAAAACGTTGGCGCGCATGGGATTCGATATCCGCGAGGTGCGCGATCACCGCGATGTCGTCACCGGTTTCCACACCGAACCCCTCGACGGCGCACCGCGGGGCGGAATCGTCATCGGTGACGACGGTGATCATCGCATCCTGCTGCCGGCCATGGCCGCAGCCGTCGGCGCGACCAACCCGGTCAAGTTCTCGGATCTGCACAGTCTGATCGATAGCTTCCCTGAGTTCGTCGAGCAGTTGGAAGCACTCGGCGCCGTCGTCGATCGCACCGAAACACAGTCCTGAACAGCAGAAACAGCATTACAGGAGGGGTCACCATGTCGACATCCACGATCGCGCCGACCGCCGCTCGAATCACACCGAGTGCTTCGTTGCGCGGCACTGTCACGCCGCCCGGTTCGAAGAGCTACTCCGCCCGCGCCGTTCTTGCCGCGGGCATGGCGCCGGGCAGGAGTCGGATCCGTCGGATTGCCAACAGCCGCAATGTGCGAGCACTGATCGACGCGGTCGAGACTCTGGGCGCCGAGATCAGTTTCGAGGGCGACGATCTCGTCGTGGTCGGGCCTACCGAGCTGAGGAACGACCAGACGATCGACGTCGGCAACTCGGGCATCGTGTTGCGGTTGCTGCTCGGTGCCACCGCGCATCTGCACCGCACGACGTTCGTGACGAAGTACCCCGAATCGCTCGGCAGACGCTCGAACATCGAGATGCTCGATGCACTTCGCCTGCTCGGTGTCGACGCCGACTGGCAGGAACGCGACGGACGGCTGCCGATCAGCACCCACGGCGCCGGCGTCCACGGCGGAAGCACCTCGATCGAGTCCCGCAAGAGCTCGCAGTTCCTCAGTGGGTTGCTCTATCTGGGTGGTCGGCTCGATTCGGACCTGGAAATCCACGTGCCGGACGAGCTCAAAGCCCCGTCCATGGTGCGGACGACTCAGCAGGTGCTCGCCATCGCAGGGGTCGAAACCTCCGCGTCTCCAGACGGATTGCACTACCAGATCGCTGCGGGCACTGCCTTCGCTCCGGCTGAATTCTCCGTCGGCAGCGATCCCGCGAGCACCGCGGCCCTGTTGGCGCTCGCGGCAGCACTGGATTCCGACGTGTCGATCCGGCACACCGGGCTGACCGAACTCGACGGTGTAGTCGACTATGTCCGGTCCGCCGGTGGGAACGTCACCGCCGGGTCCGACGAGATTCGTATCCAAGGAGATCCGGCGGCGCTGAAGCCGCTCGATTTCGACGGATCCTTGTCACCGGACTCCGTCCTGCCCCTGGCCGCGCTGTCCGCGCACGCCGACGGAACCAGCATCTTCCGCAACATCGAGCACATCCGGTACAAGGAGTGCGATCGGATCTCCGACTTCCGTAAGGAATTGAGCAAGGTGGGCATCGAGTCCGAGGAAACCGTGGACAGCCTCATCATTCACGGCAACCCGGCGGGTGCCACCAGGTCCGCGGTCATCGACAGTCATTTCGACCACGCGATCGTGCTCGCCTTCACGCTCATTGGGGCTCGGAGCAAGCATGGATTGGTCATCGAGAACTCCGGCGTTGTCGGTCAGACCTATCCCGACTTCTTCCGGGATGCCGCCGAACTGGGAATCGATCTGCAGCTGTCGGCGGAGCCTGCCGTCAAGGCGGGTGCCTAGTATGTGCGGCATCGCGGCGATCATTACCAAGGGGGCGCGCTCGACCGATGCCACCCTGGCCAGTGCGCTCCAGTCGATGTTGCTCCGGATATCGCATCGGGGCGATGCCGAGAATTTCGGGGAAACGCGGATCACGGACCGGTGGGCTGCGGGCACGAACAGGCTGGCGATCACGGATCGGGACCACGGCGTCCAACCGGTCGTGCGGGAGGGGCTGACGCTCTTCTACAACGGTGAGTTGTTCAACACCGACCCGCTCCGAAAAGAGTTGGTAGCACTGGGTTTCGAGTTCGAGACCGGCACGGACACCGAAGTCGTCCTCAACGCATATCTGGCGTGGGGAAAGCAGGCCTTCTCCCGCATTTCCGGCATGTACGCCCTGGTGATCTTCAGCGATGCCGACAACGGTTTCGTCGTCGCACGGGATCCCTTCGGCATCAAGCCGCTCTACTTCTCCGAGACCAGCGAAGCGGTGCTGATCGCCTCGGAGCTGAAGAGCTTCGGGGATGCCGAGGGCCACCAGCCGGTGGAGTTCGAACCCGGGCACTGGTACGACGGTACGACCTATCAGCGCTTCTCCACCGTCCTGGACACCTCGCCCGATCCGGACGAACGCGGCATCGATGAGGGCGCGCTCGTCCAGACGTATCGGGACCTGTTCCACCAGGCGGTGCGGAGTCATGTCGATACCGACTTGCCGGTGGCGGTCACGTTCAGCGGCGGCATCGACAGTGCCGCAGTGCTCGCCGCGGCACGCCGCTACCACGACAACGTCGTCGCGTTCACCGTCGGCTTCAAGGGCTCGGCGGACATCGAGGTTGCCCGGCGGTACTGCGAAGAGCAGGGCATCGCGCACCACGTCGAAGAAATTTCCATGGACGATGTCGTCGCCGCAATCCCGGCCGTGGTCCAGTACGGGGAGTTCTTCGAAGCCATCGACGCCATGGATTCGTGCATCTCCTATTTCGCCTATCGGCTGATCCAGCGACACGGCTTCAAGGTGGCGATCTGCGGCGAAGGCAGCGACGAACTGCTCGGCGGCTACGACCTGTTCCGCACCCACCCTGACCCGGTGGAGCTGGTTCGTTACCGCACACGCAACCTGCACAGGACTGATATTCAGCGGGTCGACCGAATGAGCATGGCTCATTCGGTCGAGACACGGGTCCCTTTCCTCGATCTGGATCTCGCGACATTCACGCTCGGTCTGCCGTTCTCGGTGAAGATCCGCGACGGGGTGG
This sequence comes from Streptomyces sp. NPDC026589, assembly GCF_040638385.1. NCBI lineage: Bacteria > Bacillati > Actinomycetota > Actinomycetes > Kitasatosporales > Streptomycetaceae > Streptomyces > Streptomyces sp. NPDC026589. Next base: position 56,302 of record NZ_JBEZYG010000014.1, on the reverse strand, counting down.
AGAAATGGATCCTGCGCGAGGCTGTCGCGGACCTGCTTCCGGACTACATCGTCCACCGCCCGAAGATCCGTATGCCGGACGGCAGCGGACTGAAATCGCAGCTTCGTGAATACGCCGCGAGCATGGCCGCCGAGGTTCACGGCGGCGTGGATGTCCGACTCGGCCTGACGACTCCAGAAGAAAGGTACTTTCTCGCGGAATATCTCAAAAAGGGCTACCCCGTTCCGGAAGAACGACACAAGCTGGCCGGGTACGACTACGACGAAACCGGCTATTTCACCTTCGTGTCCTGATCGCGGGATCTTTCTCATGATTCATCAGCAAGCACCCGCCATCGCAATGATCGAACCCTGATGCACAAGGACTCCGATCGGCTGGAGAGGGCACTGAAGTGGGACACCCAGAAATTGGTCTTGGAACTGGTGTGAGATCACTAGATCCGCGGCAAGGCCTCCATGAGCCACTCGGATCGCTGCAGACCGCCGTCCATGTGCATACCGGACTCGCTCTGACTGCGGAGCAGCTGTCTGCGGAACGATCGGTGCTGGCCGGAATGCTCAGTGCCGATACGGAAATCGTGGTGGCACCACAGTCGGGAGCATTCATACCGGACATGCCGATCGACGGGTGGCTGGTGTGCCTGTATCCGGCCGGCGAGGAGAACTCCGGACCACTCGTCCAGCAATCCACCTCAGATGTATCGTCTCAGGGCCTCATCGACCTGATCTCCTCGATGCAAATGCTCCGCTGACGGTCCGCGCTCTGGTTGCACCGGAAATGTTCCTGATGGCTTGCCGCATCTCATTGCCTGCCCGGCAGGCAATGAGATGCGGCAACTTTTCTCGGCAAGCCTGCCCTGTCCAAGAACACAGTTCCCTCATGGCTTGCCCTGCAACGAACAGGGATCGCTGATCGCTTCACGGTCGCGGCCGGTTGTTCTATTTTCTTTAAGTGCAAATAATTTCAGGGGGGTTGACTTACCATGAACGCTCCATCCATCACCGCCTCCGATCTCTGTGGCCAATTCCTGCATCACCTCGCCGCCCAGCCCGATGCCCCTGCGGTGGTGTCACGCGACGGCGTGATCTCATTCCAGTCGATGGGCCGGATGGTCGCGGCAGCTCAGCAGATCATCACCGCAGCCAAACCGCGCACCGTCGGTCTGTACTTCGCACCCTCTCCCGCCCTTGTCGCGGCGGCCTGGGGTGCGCTGTTCAGCGGCGTCGCCTATGTGCCGTTGGCTCCCACTTACCCCGAGGACCGCATCCGCTACATGGTCCGCGCCGGTGACGTCGATCTGATCTTGACTCCGGCAGAACTCCGGGGCGAACTGGAAGAGATCGTCGCCGGCACCGACGTCTCCATCGCCGAGATTCCCGCTGTCCCCGACATTCCTGCTACCGGTGGGGGCGACACACCCCGCGATACCGCTGCGCCCGACGCTATCGCCTTCGTGCTCTACACCTCTGGTTCCACCGGAGCTCCCAAGGGAGTGGAGATTCCGCAGACGTCGCTGGCTCATCAAATGAGATGGATCAACTCCGGCCTCGATCTCGGGCCAGGAGCCCGAATCGTGCACAAGACACCGATCAGCTTCGATGCCGCGCAATGGGAGTTCCTGGCGAACGCGACCGGCGCTGCAGTGGTCATCGGTGACCCTGATCTCTACCGGGATCCTGAGGCGCTGATCGACGCTGTGACTACTCACCAGGTCACCCACCTGCAAGTCGTGCCGACTCTGCTGCAGGCACTCTGCGAGGAGCCGACTTTCTCCGCTTGCACCTCGTTGCGCCTTGTCGCGAGCGGCGGTGAGTCTCTCTCGTCCCGACTCGGCGCCACGGCCGTCGGCATGCTTCCCGCCGCTCGGATCATGAACGTGTACGGGCCAACCGAAACCACGATCAACTCCTCCTTCTACCCGCTCCCTCGCCCACTGGACGGCCCGGCATCGGCGGCCGGGGTGGTTCCCATCGGGCTCCCGGTCGATGGGCTCGCCTTTCATCTCCTCGATGAAGCCGGCGAGCCGACAGACTCCGCCACCGGCGAGATCGGCATCTCGGGTCTGCAGCTGGCCCGCGGCTACCGCAACCGGCCCGAGGAGACCGACCGCCGCTTCGTCACCCGGGTCATCAACGGCACCCCGACGCGGCTTTACCGCACCGGCGATGTCGGCGAACTCATCGACGGTATCTTCCACTTCCGTGGCCGTACCGACTCCCAGGTCAAGATCCGTGGCCACCGGATCGAGCTCGACGAGATCCGCAATGCCCTGGAGAATCACGAATGGGTCCGGCACGCCGGTGTGTTCACGGTCGACCGCGGCGACGACGATGCCCCGCGGCTCGTGGCACACGTCGAGCTCAACCCGCATGAAGCCGCCGTCCTCGACCAGGGGGTGCACCACACCTCGGTCCAGGTAGCGGATCTTGGTCCGTGGAAGGACCATGCGACGCCGGCCATCGCGCTTCCCGTCTCCCCGGAAGATGACCTGCTCCTTCGCCGGATCGCGTTCGGCCACAAGCCCTACCGGACTTTCCACTCGGTTGAGACCGATCCCCAGCTGCTTGCCCAGCTCACCGCATTCGTCGGGACACCCCGAGAACTATCCGGCCCGCACACCGGTGACTGGTCGATGTCGTCGCTGGCATTCGTTCTTCGCTCACTCGTCCAGTACCGCAGTGAGTCCCGGCTACTGCCCCAATACGCATACGCCTCAACCGGCGCGCTGTACGGCGTGCAGGTCTATGTCCGGATCGCCGGTCTGCCCGCCGTCGCTGACGGCATGTACTACCTGAATCCCAGGACCGCCACACTGCACTTCGTCCACGCCACGCCCGCAGATGATCACCGCACCAGTGTCGATCTTGTCCTGGTGGGCCAGCGTTCGGTGATCTCGTCGGTCTACCCGACCAACGTCGACGAGGTCCTGCACCTCGAAGCCGGACACCTGCTCGGTCTCCTGGACACGATCGCACCGGCCGCCGGCCATCGCGTCGGCGACCGCAACGACCTGTCCGCCGCCGACCCCGCCCTCATCGGTGTCGACCCTGGGGATCGGTTCGTGATCGGCTCGTGGCCCTTGACAGATGCCGACAGCGCAGACCCGCTGCCTGCGGTCCGGGGTCGCGTCGAAATACTGGGCGGCGCACCTGAACACCGCGGCGTGTACGAGTCGAACGGTTCCGTCCTCACCCGGGTCAGCACCGATCCGCTGATTCGTCGTAAAGACGTCATCGCGGTCAACCAGCGGGTCTACGACAAGGCGTCGTTCGGACTCGTTCTCACCTCCACCGGCTCACCGGAGTCCTACATCGACCTCGGCCGTGCCCTCCAACGCGTCAAGATGAACGATCGGAATCTCGGTCTCATGTCCTCGGGGTACAGCTCGTTCAGCGGACACGAGCTGGCCACTGCCCGCCGAATCCGTGCGTCCACCGGAACCCAGGGCGAGTCGTCCTACTTCGCCCTCGGCGGACCCGTGACGGATGACCAGATCGCTCACGACGGCACGGATGAGGACGTACTCCACGCGCAAGGGCTCGCGGAGATCATCACCACCGACATCGCCGAAATGCTGCCGCACTACATGCTGCCCGACGTGATCCGCATACTCGACGACCTGCCGCGGACTCCCAGCGGGAAGATCGACATTCGTGCGCTTCACGAGGCCGAACTCGTCCGAGCCGACCATCCCGACGAGGACGCCTACGTCGCCCCGGCGACACTCGTTGAACACCAGCTTGCCCAGTTGTGGCAAGAGACCCTGCAGCACGACAGCCCCGTATCGACTGCAACGTCCTTCTTCACCCTTGGTGGGAACTCGATAGCTGCGGTCCGGCTCGTCAAGAACATCCGCGCCAGGTTCGGTGTCCCCCTTCCTGTTCAGGCGATATTCGAGCACGACACCATCGCCAAGCAGGCCCGCGCACTGAGCGCCGAAAACACCGCAGTATTCTCAAGGGCCGTCCCGCTGGCCGGGAAGGGCGACCATCCCGTCTTCCTCTGGTCGGGACTCGGCGGCTACCCGATGAACCTGCGCGCCCTCGCCGCGTCCGTCGCCGGGACCTCCTACCGGTGCTACGGCCTGCAAGCACACGGGCTCAACGACGGCGAAGACATCGAGGACGACACCATCGTGGTCATGGCACGCCGCGATATCGAGCAGGTCCGCCGCATCCAGCCCCACGGCCCGTACAACCTCATCGGCTACTCCTTCGGTGCGCGGATCGCCTTCGAGGTGGCCCACCAGCTCGAAACCCAAGGTGAAACGGTAGACAGAGTCATCCTCCTGGCCCCCGGCTCACCCAGCATCCAGCAGGAACCCGCCACCCCGGGCGCTGACGGCCGCTATCGCGAGACCTGGTTCAAGCGTCTGCTGTTCTCCGTGTTCTTCGGTCGCACCGACGGACCACTCGCCGACAGCGTCGCCGCCACGGTGACGGGCCGCGACTCCTTCCTGAAGGCAGTCGCATCCGATCTCGAGATCGACACGAGTCTCGCCGACCGGATCACCCGGCTCGTCGAAAAGACGTGCGAGTTCGAGTACACGTTCACCGAACTGGCCGATCGCAACCTCGCTGCCGCCATCACCATCATCCGCGCCGCCGGCGACGACTACTCATTCCTCGACACGGCCGCCACCGACGTGAGCTACACGAGTGGCACCCTCGACGCCAATCACTATCAGATCCTGCGCACTCCGCACGTAGAGCACACCGCGAGCACCGTCATCGCGGCGCTCACCGAACCGACGACCACCAAACTCCCCAAGGAGAGTTCTCGGACGCCGCACGTCACCCTGGGCCGGGTATGAGTGTCCGCGGACGGCGTACTCGGGCCGGATTCCGGGACTATTCCGCACAGCGCAGGTGCCAGGAAAACGAGGCATTGCAACCAGCGGCACGAACGACGGAAGTGACAGAGAGGGCGATATCGCACATGGAAACAGGGACAGACCGGATTGTGGTTCACCCGGCCAACGGGAAGGTCAGTGGATCGGTCCGGATACCGGGCAGCAAAAGCATCACGAACCGGGCGATCGCCCTTGCCGTGTCGAGCACCGGAACCTCTCTCATAACCAATCCGCTGTTCAGTGATGACACGGAACGCGGGCTGGACGCGGCCCAGGCTCTGGGATGCAAGGTCCTGGTCCGGGACGACGAGATCGAGATCACGGGAATCGGCCGGCAGCGCCCGGTGCCGCAGGCGACGATCAATGTCGGATCGGCAGGAACAATCGCCCGTTTTCTGCCCTGTGTGCTCGCATTCGGCGAATCCGGTGAATGGCATCTGACGTCGAGCGCGCAGATGGCGAAGCGGCCGATCGACGGGCTCGGTGCGGCCCTGAACCAGCTCGGTGATCCGCTCGAGTACTCCGAGAATCCCGGGCGTTACCCGATTACAGTCCGGGGTGGCAGCATCCGGAGCTCGAGCGCACATGTCGACGGCAGCGTTTCCAGCCAATACCTGAGCGGACTGTTGCTGGCCGCGCCCATGAACACCACCCCGATCCGGATCACCACCGACGGTACGGTGGTGCAGTCGGAGTACGTCCGCATGACGATCGACTGCATGCGGCGGTTCGGTGCCCGAGTCGAGGCTTCCGACGACCTGAGCCGCATCGACGTGGAGCCGGTCGAATACCGAGCCACCAAGTTCGATGTCGAGGCGGATGCGTCGACCGCCACTTACTTCGCCGCCCTACCCGCCGTTGCCGGTGGTGCCATCGAGTTGACGAATCTGGCACGCGCCAGCCGGCAGCCCGACATCCAGTTCGTCGAGATCCTCACCGCATTCGGATGTACGGCTGACTGGACCGGAGACTTCGGCGTGCGCATCCGACGTCCGCAGGGGCTGACCCGCCTGCGCGGTGGTCACCATTTCAACCTCAACGCCTGCTCCGATGTGGCCCTGACTGTCGCCGCGTTGTCGGCGTTCGCCGATGCCCCGGTAGAAATTTCCGGCGTCGAACACATTCGACACCACGAATGCGATCGAATCGACGCGATGACCGCGGTCCTGCGTGCGGTGGGTGCTCGCGTGCAGGAGCGGCCCGACGGATGGCTGATCGAACCGGGAACTGTTCGTTGGGCCGAGGTGCAGACCAGGGACGACCACCGCATGGCCATGGCATCCGCGCTCATCGGTATAGGTGGTCGTGGAATTTCGCTGGATCATCCCGCTTGTGTCGCCAAGACGTGTCCAACCTTCTTCGAGATGCTTTCCGATCTCGGTCTGTCCAGTGACCGGACGGCCGCCAGCCGCTGAGCCCGCGTTCCACAGATGAGGTGACGAGCTACAGCCGAGGCGTCCCCCGGAGTGTGGACACAGGGGCTCATGCCGCGATCGATGGCTCATCTGCTCACAGGTGCTGCTGTTCGAACTCCACCGGTGAGAGGTAGTTGAGGGCGCTGTGAGTTCCCCCCGGGCCCGGGACAGCGGGTGTTCACGCTGTGGGGGTGAGGCCGTGCCCGAGCAAGGTTCCCGTTTCGAGCGGGGTGACGTACCCGTATTCGGGGTGCCTGCGGAGTCGGCTGCGGTTTCAGCGGTATCAAGGAGGTCATCCCGGAGAAGCGGGGCCAGGCCAGGGCCTGCCGCCCCCTCGGATCTGCGCTGGTCAGTGCCCGAGCGGCTGCTGGACGCGAGGGGCTGATGACCTCGGAGGTAATTGAGGCCCTCCGCGGGGCCGCCTACCTTCGACATTGTTCGGAGGCCCCACGGAGGGGCCGCTTCCATCCGGGCGACTCCCTGGTGCACGAGAGGAAGACGACCATGACTTCGACGCAGTACGACGGGGTTACCTCCTACGCGAGGGCGACGGGATCCGACGGGTTCGCGAGGCTGGCGCTCAAGCTGGACGCGGTGGTCACCGGCCTCAACGGCATCGCGTACCTGGCACTCGCCACGGTCCTCGACTCCTTCTTCGGCATCACGACGGCAGTCCAGTACCCGGTCGGGGTCTTCCTGCTCCTCTACGCGCTGGGAGTGCTCGCCGTCGGGACACGGAAGGAGATCAACCGCACGGGACTGACGGCGGTCATCGTGGCGAACCTGCTGTGGGTTGTGCTCAGCCTGGTGACAGTGGTCTCCGGTGTACTCTCCCCGACCGGCGTCGGCACGGTCTGGATCGTGCTGCAGAGCCTGACCGTCGGCGGCTTCGCAGCCCTCCAGTACGTCGGGCTCAAGCGGCTGTGAGCCCGTCCGGATCAGGTCCCGGGGCCCCGGGGTCGGGTCCGGGGGCCCCGGGTCGGGTCCGGGGGACACGGGTCGGGTACGGGGGACGGGGGTCGGGTCCGGCGAGCCCCGGGGAACGTGCCGGACCTCGGCGTCGGGAGCGCCCGCCGAGCACGTCAGCGTCTCGTCATCGAGGTGGGCGGCTCCGGGTGCCAGGTGAGAATCCAGCCGGCGGTGAGCGCCACCGCGCCGCCCGCGAGAGCGATGGCACCACCTGTTCCGACGACTGCGGCCACCGCGCCCAGGCAGACCGGTCCGACGCCCTGCAACGTCATGCTGCCGGAGCCGAGCAAGCCGAAGGCCTGGCCCCGGCCGTCCTGCGGCAGCGCGTCCAGGAACGGGCGTTGCAGGCCCAGGCCGTAGGCGTATCCGAGGCCGCTGAGCAGCAGCAGGCCGGACGAGGCGCCCACCCCGGGCTCGGCGGCGAAGCCGATCAGAGGCAGGCCCGCCAGCGCGACCAACGGGGCTACCAGTCGCTCCCGGGTGCGTGGCCGTAGCAGTCGACCCACCAGCAGATCACCGACGAGCATGCCCACCGGAAGACAGCCCATCAGCACCGCGTACCAGCCGGGCGCGAAGCGGCGTTCTCCCGCGTAGGCGACGATGAGGCCTTCCGCGCCCGCTACCAGTGCTACGGGTAGCCACTGGGCCACCATCAGCCGTCGCACCGTGCGTCCGCGCAGCAGCTGCCCCGCACCTTGGAGGCTCGTACGGACGGCGCCGCTATCGCCTCCGGCACTGCCGGATGCGCCGTCGAACTCCCCCGGCTCCAGTCGGGGGAGCCGGAGGCGGACAGCGAGTGCGCAGCCAAGGTAGAGGACGGCACTGACCGCGAGCGCCCGGCGTGGTCCGAGTGCCGCGACGGCCGCCCCTCCCAGCGCCAGACCGAACAACTGCGCGCCGGCGCCGGCGATGTTGTTCAGCGAACGGCCCAGTACGTAGGCGTCACCCTCCAGCGACTGAGCGACCAGCCGACTCGACGCGCCGTGAAACACCGGTGTGGTGAGAGAGACCAGCGCCACGACACCGAGGCTCGCCGCGACCGGCATCCGCACCAGGGCGAGCAGCAGAGCGGTGGCGCAGGTCAAGGCGTAGCCGCCGGTGATGAGCGCGCGGGGCGGCAGCCGGTCGGCCAGCGAGCCCAGCAACAGCGAACCGAACAGCTGCGGGATGAAGCCGATGCCGAAGGCCACTGCGCTGAGCAGCGCGGAGCCGGTGGACGAGAAGACCAGAACCGAGAACGTGGTGATCCGCAGCGCGTCCGCCGTGATCGCGACGGCGCGGGTCGAGAAGAGCAGCCGGAACCGCGGCTCGGACAGCACTTCCCAGTAGGTGGCACGGTGGTTGCCCTGCGCGGGCCGGGCGGTTGGGGTCATGACGCGCAGCCTCACCGTGCGCCCACGTCACGCACCAATGATTCGTCGCTGGACGAATCGGAACAACGTCTCGCGGTAACGTGGCCGGGTGCTGCGCTTCGAAGTCTCCGTCGAGGACCTGCTGCGCAGCCGCTTCGCACTGTCGCCCGCGATGGACCTGTGCTTCCTGCTGGGCTCGCTCGCCGGCCGGGACAGGCCGCTGCCGCGGGCCTGGGCCGCCCGGCTCCTGCCGGCCTTTGAACGGCTTCGCCGTGAGAGCGAACTGAACGCCGTCATCGCTCTGCAGACCCCGCAAGGCGGACCGAACTTCGTCGCTCCGCCCCCGCGCGGGCTCAACCAGACCTGGACGGACGACCTGGCCAAGATCCGGGCCACCCCGCTGGAAACGGCCCGCCGCGAATTCGCCGCCAACGCGACCGCCCCGTCCGTTCGTGATCCCCGCGTAAGCGCCGTGCTGGACTCACCGGACGCCGTCTCCAGGATCGCCGAGGCGATGGACCGGGCATGGCACGAACTGCTCGCCCCGGACTGGCCGCAACTGCGCGCGATCTGTGAGCGCGACATCGTGCACCGGGTGGGTGTGATCGGCGAACACGGATGGGCCACGACCATCGAGAGCCTGCATTCGAGCATCACCTGGCGAGCCGGCGGCATCGAGATCGGCCACTTCCCCCACGTCGGGACGGTCCGCCTCGCCGGCGACGGGCTCCTGCTGATCCCCTCGGCCTTCGTCAGGAATATCGCCGCCCATACGGAAGACCCCTGGCCCCGGACCTTGATCTATCGCGCCCGCGGCACCGCCGCCCTGTGGGGCGAACAGGAGACCGCCGCCCCCCGCCCGGACGCGCTGACCGCCCTGGTCGGCCGGGCCCGAGCCAGGCTGCTGTTGGCGCTGGACGCCCCGGCCAGTACCAGCCACCTCGCCCGAAGCCTCGCCATGGCACCCGGCGCGGTGGGAGACCACCTCGCCATCCTGAGGGACGCGGGACTGCTCGCCCGCGCCCGGTCCGGACGGTCGGTGCTCTACCGGCGTACCCCGCTCGGCGAGGCACTGGTCGCCGGTTCGGGCTGAGGGCTCGGACAGGCACTGGCCTTTCGGCGTGCTTGTTGGAGCAGGTCAGGGCGGTGATCCGTGGGGGCCGGACGCCGTCTGAATCGGGCACCTGGGCTTGACCGCGCTGCGAGACTTCCGGCATGGATATGGGGCGCGAGTCGCGGTGGGAGAAGGATGCGATGACGGTAGAGATCGCCTTTGCCCTGGTGACCGCTGCCGCCCTTGCTGGGGCGGTCTTCGCCGTCGCGCTGACCCTCACCCTTGTCCTTGACCTCTCCGATGCGGCGTCCGAAGGCGTACGGACGGGGGGAGCCCTGGCCGGAGGGGCGGTCGGCGTGTGGCGTCTGGTACGGGTCCTGTGCCGCTTCGACGTGGAGCGCCGTAAAGGCCACTGACGGCACGGCTCGATGCAGCGCGGCAGAGCCGGTCGGGGGGAGGGCCTCGGACAGCGGCAGGTGGAGCGGGCTCCGGAGCGGGCCGGCTCCACCTGGAGCGGCGGCGGCCTCAGCGGTACCGGATCACGTGCAACGCGTGGACTCCGGTCGGGTCGAACGACACGGGTTCCTCGGACGAGCCGTCGAGGAGTAGTACTCCAGTCGCTGTGGTGACTCCGTTGACCAGCCATCCCACGGCCTCGCGGCCCCGGCCGTCCGTGCGGCGGATCCAGATCAGGGCCCGTGACCCGGCAGGGAAGGACGACAGTTCGTCGACCGCCGAGGACCAGACCTGGTGATCCGACGTCGACAGGACGGGACCGAGCTGGGCGAGGGTCGAGTCGAACCAGTCGGCACGGCCGGGCGGGGGAGGAGTCGGGAACTTCCCGGTGCCGGGGACGCCTCCCGCATCCCAGTGGGCCAGCCACTCCCAGGGATCCGCATTCGGCAGACTGAACGGCTCGGCGGTGTCCTTGGGTACGACCAGTGTCGCGTCGAGCATGGTGTCCTGCCAGCGTCCCCCGCGCAGGTGCCGCCGGGTGTCGCAGGAGAAGACCCAGCCCCGCCGGGTCTCGTCGCCGGTGGTGGGCCCGACCAGCTCGGCTTCGCCTCCGTACGCGTGCTCCAGCCACAGCCGGGCCTTGGTCGCCGCAGCCTCGAAGTCGTGAGCCTCCTGCTCCCAGGGCCGACGTGGAGCCCTCAGCGCCTCGGGCAGGGCACGGACGAGGACCAACTCGCGCACCTGGTCGGTGTCCAACCGGGCGAGGGACGACGTCAGGCTGTCGAGGAAGACGACCTGCCCCTTGTTGTTGTGCGCGTACACCAGATTGCCCGTGGCTTCGTGACCGCCGAGTTCGCGGCGAATCCACACCAGGCCCCGGGTGTCGGGCCCGGGCTCCGCGACCGCCTTCACGACCTCGTCCCAACTGTTCGCGCTCACCCGCTCGAACTCGGGGAAGTACCGGCGGGTCAGCCTGCTCCACCAGCCGGGCGCCTCGTCCGAAGGCTGCCATGCGAGCGGTACGGAGGGGCTGCCATTGATCGCCGAGTGCATGGCCACCACGGTGCCGCGCGCGTTGATCCTGCGCCCTTGGTTCTGGCTGCGGGCGACAGCGGCCTCGTACGACGCGGCGGGCTCCAGGTCGGCGAAGGGCGCGCTCGGCGCGGGGTGGAAGGGGGAGCTGCCGTCCTTGGGGACGACGACCGAGGCCGCGAGCATGGGGGTGTGCGGGAAGCCGGGCTGCTGCACGGTCCGGCAGGCCATGAGCCAGGCCGTGGCCGACTCGGCCACGGGGTGGGGCGCCGCCGGTTCCGCGAGCCCGCGGTAGGTATGGGCGAGCCAGGTTGCGGCCTGTTGGTCGGGGCGGAGCATGTTACTGCCCTTTCCTGGGGGGCCAGTTGCCCGAGGCTTGGAGGGCCATGTATTCCTCTGTCGGCGGGAATGTAGGGGCGAAGTGCGCGGCGGAGCGGTCGTGCGGAACCACGATCACGGCAGAGAAGGGGGCCTGAGTGAAATCTCCTGTTTCGATGTGCTCCTTGAAATCGAAGCAGACTGTCCAGCCGTAGGTGAATTCAATAGCAGTATCCGGGCGCATGACGATGGAGTCCGCTCGGTCCGGGTATGCGACCTGTCGTAGGAACGCTTCGGCGCTTCTCACGGCTTCGTCTTTGGTTACCATCTATGGGGCTCCATTGCGATACGGGATGTGACCGATGGATGATACGTTTCTCTCTAGTATTCCCAGAGTTCCACTCTGGCCATCGAGGAACACTACACCGTGTGGCGTGTTCACGGCATTGAAAATATGGGCAGTGTTGTTGGGGCGGCTGATATATACAGCGCTTCTTGAGCCTTCCCCGCGGGCTTGGAGGTCACGGATGATCTCATCGTAGCTATTTACGAAGTCGTACTGGCCCTTGGGTCTGTCCTTCATGCCGAGCTGCTCCGGCGGGATGTGGTCACCACCCTGCTTAGGGGCCGCACTGACATCAATGCCGTCCAGGCGACGGTCCACGGTCACTGTATTGTGGCTACAGTTCAACGTGTATCCGGGCTGCCCTGTGTTGTTGACCTCCCTGAGCCACGGGTACTCAGAGTCGAGAAACTCCTGGGCCTTCTTCGGATCCACCGACTCGTAGTGGATGGCCTTCTCTTTCACTGTTTCCGTGCTGCGCGCCAGGTCACTCCACTTCGACGGCGTGGTGCCGGGGATGTCGTCCGCGTACTTCAGTCCGAGGCGTGTTCCGCTACGGACGAACCCGGCGCCCTTCGTGCCGACGAGTTCAGGCAGAAGACGACCGATGAACTCGGAAGGATCCTTCTTGAAGCCGTCCACCGCGGCCTGGACGATGCGCTCCGGATGTGCCGCCGTGGACACCAGACCGGACAGTGTCATATTGACGTTCTGGGCGTACTCGGCAGGGTGAGTGAGGTTGTAGGGGTCGAGAGGGTTGAGGCCACGGGCGAAATTGAGAATTCCGGAAGCACCCTTGAGGGCGCCGCCGGCGACATGAGTGAGTTCGGTGTTCACGGCGTGAAAGCCGTCGACGAGGTTGTCTCCGAGACGGTCCAGCGGTGGAGGCTCGGCGGGGGCGTGCGCCAGCGCCGCCTTGATCTTGCCGCGGGCCGTTGCGGCAGCTGTGTTCCGCTGACGGCGGGCTTCGGCTAGCTTCTCCCGGGCACCCTCGATGTCGGCTCTGCCGGGATCCTTGAACGGCTCGGGCACCGGGCCGGGGTCCTGGTCCGCCTTGATCTTCGCGTTGTACGCGTCGATGCGCTCGTTGTACGTCGTCACCGCCTGCTCGGAGGCCTGTTTGCCCTTCTTGTAGAGGGCAATGGCCTCCTTCGCCTGTGTCTGCGCCCACTTGACGGTGTCGGCATACGCGTCCAGAGCAACCCCTGCGGTCTCGCACGCGTCGGACGCGTGAAGCCATTTGCTGGGGTGCATCTCGAACTTCTTACGGAAGGCATCACCGCCTTCGCCTCTCCAGTGCGCGGAGTCGAGACTGCGCATGCCTTGGCCGACCTTGTCGAACGCGGCCTGGAAGTCCTTGAGGTGCTTGGCGCTTTCGGAGATCCTGCCGGGATTGCCGTGGACGAGCTCGTTGGCGTCCTCGGTCTGGCCAAGTTGCTGTTCGCCCGGCGTGGCACCCAGATCGGAGGCGACCTCGTCGCCCCAGTCCTCGACAGCATCGGCGGCGCCGTGCAAGCCCACATGGTCCAGGCCGTCCCCGACCTTGTTCGTGCCCCAGTCGACGCCTTCACCGACGAGCCTTTTGCCTGCGTCGAGACCGTCCTCAAGGGCGCCAATGCCGTCGTTCAGGCCATCTTTGACATCGCCACCGAGGCTTTTGAGGCCGTCGCCGATGTCCCCGAGGACGCCCATCAGCCGTCATCCCGCTGCTGTTGGGCTACCTCGGCGCGTGCCTCGGGGGACGGGCCGAAGGTGTCGTCCAGCATGCGGTCGTACTCAGCCTCGGAGACACCGAACTTGCCATGCAGGTTCTCCGGGTTGAGTCCTATGGGGCCGATGGTCTGGGAGGTCATCACATCCCGCCCGGCGTCCTTCCAGCCCTGCTCGATGTTCTCGCCGGCCCGGTCCCACGACTCCTGGCTGTAGTCGACTCCGCCGAAGGCGCCGGACGTGGCGAGGTCCCCCCACCCCTGTTGGGTGACCTCGTCCTCGGAGGCGTACGGGTTACCGATGGCCGAGTTGGCGACAACCTTGAAGGTGCCCTCGACGTACTGCTCGTTCTCGTAGTACGTACCGGCGGACAGTCCCGTGCCGACGGCGAGCCCGTTGCCCTCGCTGATCAGGGAGCGGACGCCCCACTCCCAGCGCTCGCAGAACGATGTGAACTCCTTGGTGAGTCCCTCTTCGCCCAACTCCAGTCCGGACAAGGCAATTTCTCCGAAGCCGCGTCCTCTGCCCGCCTGCCCGACCATGCCGAGTTCCTTCAACTCGCCGAGCGCATCGGTCAGCCCCTTGGCGATCAGGTTCAGACCCTGAGTCTTGAGGTCCTCGCCGCCCCCGTTCATGTGTCTCCTCTATTGGTGTGTGTTGACGTCGATCGCGGCCTCATCGGGCACGATTCCCTTCACCGGCGGCAGAATCATTCCGTCCGGCCCGTCCGCGCAATCCAGCGCCACTCCGCACGGCACGCCGGCTGAAGGAACTGCCACGTCCAGCAGTCGCGCCCCGAGGATGGTCTGGTACGTCCACTCGCGTCCGAACTCTCCGCGGGCCTGCGCGTAGCGGGCGAGGGCCTGTCGGTCGGAGAAGGCCAGGATGAAGCGGATGCCGTTCAAGTCGGCGGTCAGCAGGCCTCGCTCATCGTCGGATGAATGTCCATCGCCCAACGGCACCAGGACCGGCGTGGCTCGGAACCTCTTCAGCAATGCGGCCAATTCCTGCCGACGTTGAGCAGCAGGAGCGTCGGCCGGGCCCGCACTGGTCCGGACGGTGGTGGGCTGCAACGAACCCTCGGTTTGCGCGGACGCCGAGTCTGTAGTGGGGGCGCTCTTCACGCTTCCCGACTCGCCGGATTTCCGTACAGGGAGAGCCATTTCGGCGTATTCCGCAAGTCGTGACTTCGGAATGTCGGCCCGTGGCTGTTCGCCTGTCCGGCCCTCGTACTCAGACATGACGCACATCATCACATCTGCAATCTGGACGGCACAACGCACACCTGCAACAGCCCTCAGGGGGCCTTGAGCAAGTCACGGAGGCCGGCGATGTATGCCCCGATGTCGCGGGCGCCGCCTGCTGCCTCGGCGGTACATGTCGGGGAAGCGGCCGCTCCGGAGTGGTGGGCGGCGCGGCAGGGGCGGCAGAGCCCGTCGGGGAGGGCTTCTGGCTGGCCGGGGCGTCCGCAGTCAGTGCATTCCATGAGGATGCGGCGGGTTGGTGCGGGGGTGGCGGGCCGGGTGTTTTCGTTGGGCAGCCGGGGCGGGATGTTGTCGGTGAGGCGGCGGCGGACGAAGCCGACCGGGGAGTCGACGCGCTCGGGGAGTCCTGCGGTGAGGGCGGCGGTCAGGTAGTCCGCGTCCACACCCCGGGCGAACCAGGCGGCAGCAGCCGACTCCAAGGCGGTGCAGTCGTCGGCGGACAACGTCAGGCGTCGGTCCGTGCGGCCGAGTCGGGCCAGGGCGAGGTAGGCAGGGGAGTGGGGTGCGGTCGGAGCCGTCGGGCCCGACGGCGGAGCCGAGCTCTGGGCCGGGCCCGGCGCGGGTGCCGTGTACGGAGGTTCGGCGAGGGTGCGCTGGTGCGGTACGGAGGTGGGGGCCGGGGCCTCCTCGGACTCTGCGGGCCCGGGGGCGGCGTCGCCGTGAGATGGCTCCGACGGTTCCGGGGCGGCTTCTCCTTGGGGCCCGTCCGGCAGCGCGCGCGGGGGCGGGTCCTCGGCCGGGACCCAGGGAGGCGGAGGAGCGGCGGTGGAGGCCGTCACTGCGGGCGCGGGGCGGGCTGCCCCGGCGTCCTCGGTGGCGAGGTAGGTGTTCCACCACTCGTTGTCGCGCGCGGTGCGGGACCAGAAGGTGCGGAACGCCCAGCGGGTCTCGTCGCCCACGCCGACCGCGCACCGGACGCGCCGCAGGTGCCCCGCGACGGACAGGCTGGTCAGGGAGGTGGAGATGGCCTGCTGCCCGTAGAGCGGGAGTTGCTTGGCCAGGGTCTTCACGCTCATCGCGGCACCCTCGGGGAGGTGGTCGACGAATCCGGCGACGTACCGCTCGCGGGCCGGGAGGAGTGCGAAGTCGTGGCGTGTACGGGCCTGTTGGTCGGCCGCGGAGCGTTTGCCGTAGCCGGGCTTGGCCATCGGGTACGCGGCGGAGTGTGCGGGGGCGGGCAGGGCGGAGCTAGTGTGCTGAGTAGCCACGGGATCGGCTTTCTGGGTGATCGGTCTTGCGGTGAGACCCCGGCCTGGTGCTTGCAACACCGGTCGGGGTCGTTTGGTTCTCGCACCGTAAGCAGTCGTGACGCTGTGCCGCAAGCTGTCACGATTAGTCATACTTGCTGACCGTTACGGGGTAGGGAGGTGGGGGAGGTTTTCCCCAACCCTCTTCTTCTACCTACCGGTTAAAGAGGGAGCTCGAACCCCGGATCCCGCATCCCGAAGCCCGAGTCTTGGCACCCGAGCTTCGGGCCGAGCACCCCGCTTACGTACCCCGGAAGAGTGACCCGGCCGCCCCGAAGCCCGAGGCCCGAAGCTTAGGGCCTCGGGACCCGAGCTTCGGGACGCGCTCGTCCGATCACCGCTAGCCGGCCCCAGCGCTATGACGCTGTGCACCGACTCGGTCGGGCGGGCGCGAGGAACACCCCCGCGTGCGCGGGGACCGTACGCGCATCTGACCCACGCGAAACTGGGCCCAGGGAACACCCCCGCGTGCGCGGGGACCGTACGAGCGGCGGGGTGGTCCGACGACGGCCGGAGGGAACACCCCCGCGTGCGCGGGGACCGTACGAGGGCCTGACGCTCCTCCCGGCCGGTGTAGGGAACACCCCCGCGTGCGCGGGGACCGTGGGCTTCGTCGTCGCCGGCAACCAGACCGTGCGCGCGGGTGAGTTGCTCCGGGCGCTCGACCTGCCCGCCGATCTCGTCGCGACCTCCGAGGAGTGGGGCTGCGCCAAGCCTTCGCCGGAGTTCTTCGCAAAGGTTCTGGAGGCGTCCGGTGTCCCCGCGACAGACGCCGTGTACGTCGGTGATCACCCCGAGAACGACACATTCCCCGCAACCGGGGCCGGGCTCCGCACCGCACACATCCGCCGCGGCCCCTGGGGGAACCTATGGGGCGCCGACGACCAGGTGCACGCGACTGCCGACTGGGTGATCCAGTCGCTCACAGAACTCATCGCGATCGCCGAGAAGTAGAGGAATTTCGAGGCCGTTCCGCGCAGCCGGTTCGTTCCGGCGGATGTGTGGCGGCAGTTGCCCGACCGGTGTGTGCCGGTGGTGGGGGCGGATGCGTGGCTGGCGTTGGTGAACAGCGACGAGCCGGTCGTCACGCAGCTCGACGACGGGGTCGAGGGCGGGCCCGGTGTCGCGACGTCGTCGAACTCGATGCCCTCGATGGTCGCCCGGATGCTCACGCTCCTTGATGTCCAGGACGGGCAGCGGGTGATGGAGATCGGCACCGGCACCGGGTATGCCGCCGCGCTGCTCTGCGAACGGCTCGGTGACGATCTGGTCCACAGCGTCGAGCTGGACCCGGTCGTGGCCCGGCAGGCTGCCGACGCCCTCGCGCAGGCCGGGTACCGTCCACACCTTCGCGTCGGGGACGGCGAACAGCCATGGCCCGGTCTGGGACCCGTCGACCGGCTGGTCTCCACCTGCGCCCTGCGGTACGTCCCGTACGCCCTGCTCCGGCAGGTCCGGCCCGGCGGGGTCGTCGTGGCCCCGCTCGCCCGGGAGTTCTGGTCCGGAGCGCTGGTCCAGCTCCGCGTTCAGGACGACGGCACCGCCACCGGCCCGTTCTGCGGCGGGGCCACGTACATGCCGATGCGAGCCCACCGCGTGCCCGACCTCCACGAGGTGCGGGGCAAGGGGCGGGCCCGTGCGGCGGGCCTGGACCCCGCCAGGCTCCTCGACCTCGGGTTCGCCCTGTACGCGGGGGCGCGGCTGCCCGGCGTACGGCTCATTCACCAGAGCACCGCCGAGGGTGTTCAGGTGTGGGTGACCCGGGAGGACGGAGGTGCTGCCACGACCGCCACCGGGGAGGAGGTGTGGCAGTACGGGCCCGGGTTCCTGTGGGAGGAGATCGAGCAGGTCTGGTGGGAGTACGAGGCGGTGGGGCGGCCCGACGCCGAGGAATTCGGGCTGACCGTGACCGGCCGGGGCCAGCAGGTGTGGCTGCGGGACCCGGGCGAGGTCATCCGACCCGGCAGGGCGTAGCCCTGGCCCTGCGCAGGTCGGGGGCCAGGGCGGCGGACGGCGATTCTGCCGTTCAGGTTCAGGACAGTCCGCTTGAAGGACCGAAATCCAGGACGGCCCCGGACGGAACCGGTCCCTCTCCCGCGTAGGTATCGCCCAGGGGTGCCGCTGGTGTGTCGTCCTCGGCGTGCGTCAGGCTGGGCCAGGGCCCGGCGAGGATCGCGTCGTCCAGGGTGATGCCCAGGTGGGCGAGTACGAGGGCCACCACTGGGGCCACCCCAGCGCCCTCGCCTTCGTGTGCGGCGAGCGCCTCGTCCACCCGATCCCACCAGGGGCCGAGCGGTTCGGACCGGCTGTGCTCCATGCCGGGCTCGAAATACTCGACGCACTCACCGTCGCGCCAGTGCTGGAAGACGTCGATTCCCTCGGTGGTCGCCACGCTGTACGTCTCAGTCCCCCTGGACAACTCCGCGAGCGATTCTTCCCGGCAGCCGATGTCGCCTTCCTCCTCGACGCAGAAGGCCCACTCACCGATCCTGCCGGCCCGCAGCAACGAGACCGTCCCGTGGTCCGATTCGCCCGAGGGCAGATCCGAGGCCGTGGCCCAGTCGAGCAGGCGCGCCCGCTCCGGATCGGCGCCGTAGCGGGCGAACACCTCCTCGGGGCCGAGGCCGTGCGTGAATGTCACGCACATCCAGGCCCTCGCCCACTCCAGCGAACCCGCGTCCGTGTCTGCTTCCATGATCTGCCTCCGTCATCCAGACCTGACGCCGTCTGTCAGGGTCGAGCATTCCGGGCTCCCCGCCGTGTGCCAAGTCCGGTCGGGCGATCCGCTTCACGTCCTCACTCCTCGCGCAGGCCCATGACCAGTTCGCGGGGCAGTCCATGGGTGTCGTGGAGGTAGTGGAAGTCCTCCTCGGTCAGCGGGCCTTGGAACCGGGGCTTGGCGAGCACCCCTCGGCCGCGCTCCAGGAGGCGGCGGAACCGGTCCTCCTCTTCGAGCAGCGTCCGGAGTACGTCGCCCGGGCGCAGGTTCTGCCGGAAGTGGGCCAGGGTGTGCTCGACCAGTTCTCGCGGCAGGTCCTCGACGCTCCGCGAGGGATCATCGCGCCACAGCACGGTGAGCACCCGTCGTACCAGGCGGCGCAGCACGTAGCCCCGCCCCGTGTTGGCCGGGCGTACGCCGTCGCCGAGCACCACGACGGCCGAGCGCAGGTGGTCGCAGACCAGGCGCAGTGACGGTTCGTCCAGCGGCCACAGGGCGGGCACCAGGCGGCGCCAGGGGGAGAAGACGTCGCAGGCGAAGACGGACGACTTGCCCTGGAGCAGGGAGGCCAGCCGCTCCAGGCCGAGGCCGGTGTCGACGTTGCGCTGGGGGAGCGGGACGAGGGAGCCGTCGCCGAGGCGGCGGTGGGTCATCGTGACGTGGTTCCACACCTCGACCCAGCGGTCGTCGCGGGTGGGCGTCGACTGCGGCGGACCTTCGCCGGTCCACAGGAAGATCTCCGAGTCGGGGCCGCAGGGGCCGACCGAGTCGTTGGGCCACCAGTTGTCCTCCACGGTGAGTTCCACGGGGACGCCGAGGCCCTGCCACAGGTCGACAGAGGCCGTGTCCGGCCCTGTCCGTCCGTCACCGGCGAAGGCGGTGGCGTGCAGCATCCCGGGATCGATGCCCAGGCCCTCGGTGAGGAACCCGTACCCCCAGTCGAGGCTGAGCGGGCCCTCGTAGTCGCCCAGCGACCAGGTGCCGAGCATCTCGAAGACCGTCAGGTGGGTGGCGTCCCCGACCTCGTCCAGATCTGTGGTGCGCAGGCAGCGCTGTACGTTCACCAGCCGCCGGCCCAGCGGGTGGGGGCGGCCCTCCAGGTACGGCGTGAGCGGGTGCATGCCGGAGGTGGTGAAGAGTACGGGGTCGCCGTCGGGCGGCAGCAGGGTCGAGCCGGTGATGCGGCGATGGCCGCGCTCCTCGTAGTACTCGACGAACGTGCTGACCAGCTGGTCCGTACGCATGGGTGGGGCTCCTTCGCGTTGCGGCGGGGAGGCACCGGAGAACGGGACCGTTCGGTCACCCGGCCGGGGCCAGGGGCGCCACGGCACTGCCGACGGACCGTTTCCGGTCGCCGGGGGGAGTGAAGGTCAGGCGGCGGCAACCGGCGAGCTGGTCGCTCGCGCGGTCGCGGTGGTGCTGAGGCCGGTGACGTTCATGCGGTCGAGCCTAACGTGGTCCTCCCGTCGGAGCACCCGGGTTTTCCAGCCCGCGTACCGGCCGACGCGATCACTCCGCGAAGGAGAGCAGCGGCGTCAGCTCGTGATCAGCCGCGGTCGCGCGAAGTCCGTGTTGTCCACCACCGCGTCCATCCTCGGCAGCGGGTCGACCTCCCTGAGGTAGAGACGTTCCGCCACCAGGTAGCGGTCGCGGTGGATCGCCTCCGCGTCCGAGCCCGCCCAGTTCCGGTCGCGTTCCGCGCCCCGGCGAACGGAGAGTTCGGCGTCCACGTCCATCCAGACGCGGAAGTCCCAGTACGTGTCGATCTCGGGCCGGAACGCGAAGACTCCGTCCACGATCAGCACCGAGTCCGGGTCGAGCGGGGCCGTCTCCGTCGCGTGGCTCTTCTGCGTCAGCGGGTCGATGAAGCACAGCGCGCAGGAGACCGCCGCCGGGTCCCGGCAGGGGTCCAGCAGCAGGCGGCGGGCCGCGTCGTAGTCGTACGCGTTGCGGTAGTAGCCCTCGCCCGACTCCCGGTCGTAGAGGTGGCGGTCCTTCCACGGGTTCTTGTAGTCGTCCAGTGTGGCCCGGAGCACCGGTCGGCCCGACTCCGCTATGCGCTCGGCCAGTTCGTGGCCGAAGCTCGTCTTCCCCGCTGCGGTGAAGCCGTCGATGCCCACGAGCAGGCGGCCCGGACCGACGGTCAGAATGCGTTCCGCGAGTGCTTCCGTCAGGGCGCTGCGATCGGCCGACGCCGGTGCCGGGCAAGGCTGTTGCCAGGTCGAGGGGGAGTGGTGGACGGATGCCGCGTCAGTGGGTCGCATCGGCTGATCCTCCCAAAGGCCCCTGGCGGGCCCTCAGGTGGGCCCGTTCGCCCTGGTGGCCGAAGAGGACCAGGAGCTCCACCGTCCGGTCGTCGTCGGGGCCCAGCCAGTGTGGCACGTGGGTGTCGAACTCGGCCGCCTCGCCCGGCTTCAGGACCAGCGTCCGTTCGCCCAGGATCAGCCGCAGCCGCCCGGCCAGCACGTACAGCCACTCGAAGCCCTCGTGGGTCCGCAGGGTCGGCTCGGTGTCCGGGCCCGGCGGGATCAGCAGCTTGTGGGCCTGGACGCCGCCGGGGCGGCTGAGCGGTACGTAGGTGAGGCCGTCACGGGTGACCGGGCGGAGATGGATGCGCGGGTCGCCGGTGCGGGGTGCGCCCACCAGTTCGTCCAGCGGCACCGCGTGGACCTCCGCCAGCGGCAGCAGCAACTCCAGCGTCGGCTTGCGCGTGCCGCCCTCCAGGCGGGACAGGGTGCTCTCGTTGATCCCGGTCCGCTCGGCCAGCTCGGCGAGGGTCATCCCGTGTCTGCGCCGCAGGTCGCGGAGGCGGGGGCCCACCGCCGCCAGGACGCCGTCCTTGGCGCTGCCGGTGTCCTTGGCGCCGCCGGTGTCCCTGGGCGTCTGTCGTACCGCGTCTTCTTCGGCTGCCATGCCCGCCAGGTTGCCGAAACGGCATGGGAGCTTGCAAGTGTGGCAGGCCGCGGCGCACCTTTCCGTCCAGCGGGGCGGCTCGTCCGGAGCGGCCTCCACGGGCATGAAGGGAACAGCCAATGGGCAACGACACCACCGGCGTCACCGACTCCGCCGCCTTCTGGGAGAACCACTACGCCGGCGTCGACGCACAGTGGGGCACCCGCCCCAACGCTGTCCTCGCCGAGGTCCTCACCGCCCTGGCCCCCGCACCGGGCGGCGGCGGACGGGCGCTGGACCTGGGGTGCGGCCACGGCGGCGACGCGCTCTGGCTCGCCTCGCTCGGCTGGGACGTCACCGCCGTCGACGTCTCGTCCACCGCCCTGGGCCGGGTCGCCGCCGGGGCCGCCGCGGCCGGGCTGACCGACCGTGTCCACCCGAGCCGGCACGACCTGGCCCGGACCTTCCCCGACGGCACCTTCGACCTGGTGACCGCCACCTATTTCCACACCCCTGTGGAGATCCCCCGCGAGCAGGTACTCCGGCGGGCCGCCGGGGCCGTCGCCCCGGGCGGCCTGCTCGTCCTGGTCGAGCACGCCTCGCTCGCCCCCTGGTCCTGGCGGGACGGCCACGAGGACGTACGCTTCCCCGCCCCCGACGACGTGCTCGCGTCCCTGCGGCTCGGCGACGGGTGGCGGGCCGAGCTGTGCCACGCGCCCCGCCGGACCGCCACCGGGCCCGGCGGTGAGACGGCGACCGTGACCGACAACGTCATCGCCGTCCGACGCGCCGATACCCGGGACTGAGCCGCCCTCGGGGGCGTGGCAGGCGGACGTCCGCCGGACCGGGTTCAGACGGGGGCGAGTTCGGCCGCCCCGAAGGAGACGCTGAACCGGGCGCACCAGATGCTCACGCCGGTGAACTCGTCGAGGTCGATGCCGGCCGGCAGGGCGTAGTTCTGGTCGCCCTTGTCGCCCTTGAGCTTGCCGAGACTCTCGTGAGCGCCGTCGTCGAACACGCTCCAGCCCGCTCTGCCTTCCTTGACCGGAGCGTCGGTGATCCAGACATGCAGGTCGGGACCGTTGCTGGTGTCCAGGCCCTCCAGACGCAGCGTGCGCGAGCCGTCGGGCAGGCGGACCACCTTGACCGTGCCCCTCGTGCGGTGTTCGTGGCTGATCAGCTCACCCGTCGCCAGCGTCTCCGGTCCCGGCGGCGCCGTGGACCGGGAGGCGCCGGGGGAAGGCGGCGCGGTCTCCGGCGGGGCGGTGGGGACGGCCAGTTCCTCACGTACGGTCTCGTCCTGCCACAGCTTCCACGGCTGGAACCAGTACAGACCCACGCTCACGGCCAGCGTGGCGGCGATCAGCGCGGCGGCGAGCACCGGCCCGCGCGATCGCGATCGCCGTCGCTTCGGGGCGTCCCGGCGCTGCGGATCGTGCGTCGTCATCATCTCGCCTCTCTTCGGGCCTGCCGGTCGTCGGGTGCGAGCCGTAACCCGGTGTGCATCGGTACGGGAAGGACGCCCGCGCGCCACTGGACCCAGTAGACGCGCCCGAACAGGGCCCACCAGGGTCTTCGTACGCCGACGACGATTCCCGGGTTGTCGCCCTCGCGGTAGTGGAACACCTCGTCCCCGACCCGTAACGCGACGGGGGCGGGCGTCCCCGACAGCGGAGTCGCGGACGCGGAAGAGAGCGCGGAAGGGGAAGAGAGCGGGGACGGGGAAGAGAGCGGGGGCGGGGACTGCGGGGAGGTGCTGCGGCAGGGGGCGTCGGCGTCGCTGGACGCGGTGAAGGGCATGTCCACCACTCTATGAACGCGAAGCGGGCATAAGGGACTTCAAGTTCTTACGAAAGCGGGACGTCGACCGCTGGACCAGGGCCGGACGCCCCGGGCGCCACCGACCGGTGCGAGGCTGGGGCCATGCAGACACCACCGCCGGACGCCGGGCCCCGCGTGCTCGTCGTGGACCTCGTCGTGGACCTCGTCGTGGACGACGGCCCGACCCTGGCCGGGGCCGTCGCGGGGCACCCGGGCCGCGCCGTCCACGAGGTCACCCGCGCCGACGACGGACCGGCGGCCCCGGCGTGCGCCGCGCGGCGCAGTCCCGGCCGGCCGGGGCGCTCCACGACGACCGAAGGCTGACGGACCCGTGCTGGACATCCTCATCATCGCCCTGCTGGCCTTCTTGGGCGCCGCGGTGGCCGGTCTGCTCGGCGCCCTGGCGCTCCGGCTCCTGCGGCACCGTTCCCTCGTGGTCACCCTCACGGTCGTCGCCGCCGTCGCGGTCCTCGCGATGCTGCTCGGAACCCTGGCCGTGGCCTGGGAGATGTTCCTGTCGCCGCACGACCTGAACGTGATCGTGATCGTCGTGGCGATGGCCGCCGTGGTCTCCCTGGCCACCGCGCTGCTGCTCGGCCGCTGGGTGGTCGCCCGCAGCCTGGCCCTGACCGAGGCGGCCCGCTCGTTCGGCGACGGCGGCAGCTTCGCCGCGCCCGCACGGGCGGCGACCGCGGAACTGATGGCGCTGACCGCGGAGTTGGAGTCCAGCAGCGCCAAGCTGGCGGAGTCGAGGGACCGTGAACGCGCCCTGGAGGCATCACGGCGGGAGCTGGTGGCCTGGATCTCGCACGACCTGCGTACGCCGCTCGCGGGTCTGCGCGCCATGTCCGAGGCCCTTGAGGACGGTGTGGCCGCCGACCCCGACCGCTATCTGCGCCAGATCCGCTCCGAGGTCGAACGCCTCGACACCCTGGTCGGCGACCTCTTCGAGCTGTCCCGCATCCACGCGGGCGCCCTCGCCCTGAGCCGCGCCCGGATCTCCGTCTACGACCTGGTCGCCGACGCCATGGCCGGGGCCGACCCGCTCGCCCGGGAGCACGGAGTGCGCCTGGTCGGCGAGGCGGTCGACAGTGTGCCGGTGGAGGTCGACAGCAAGGAGATGAGCCGCGTTCTGGGCAACCTCCTGGTGAACGCGATCCATCGCACTCCCTCCGACGGCACTGTCGCGGTGGCCGCGCGGCGCACCGACGACGGTGTCGTCCTGTCCGTCACCGACAGCTGCGGCGGTATCCCCGAGGAGGACCTGCCACGCGTCTTCGACACCGGCTGGCGCGGCAACCACGCCCGTACGCCGCCGGCGGGAGCGGGACTCGGCCTGGCCATCGTGGCGGGCATCGTCGAAGCCCACCAGGGCCGGGCCGCCGTACGCAATGTGATGGGCGGCTGCCGCTTCGAAGTCACCCTGCCCACGACGCGTGCTTAGGGCCGGCCCGGGGCCGGGTCGTTCACGAACAGGCAGAACGGATGGCCCACCGGGTCGAACAGCACCCGTACGTCGGGCTCCGGCCGGAATTCCGCAGGTGTCGCGCCCTCCGCCACCGCGTGGGCCACGCCTGCCTCCAGGTCCGTCACCTCGAAGTCCAGGTGCAGCATCATCAACTGGTCGCCGGGGGATGCGGGCCAGACCGGAGGCACGTACGCCCTCTCCGTCTGGAAGCCCAGGCCGGAGCCGCCACCCGGCGGGAGGAGCTTCACCCAGCCCGGCTCCTCCTGCACCGGCTCCCACCCCAGGAGGCGGCGGTAGAAGTCCGCCAGCTCCGCCGCGTCCGGGGCGTCGAGCACCGTGCTGGAGAGGGTCAGAGACGGTCGGGGGGTGGTCATGGTGAGCCTCCTCGCTCCGGAGATGAGTTCGAGATACGCCGGCGTGTGCTGGCGTGTGCCGGGGTCTGCCGACGTGCGCCGGGGTGCCGGGGTGTGCTGGAGTGCCGGGGTGTGCCGGTACGCCTACCCCGTACCCGAGCGTTCATCAGCCGCGAGCACCCGCGTCCGCCCCGCCCCTCTCACCCCGTGATGTCGTCGTACCCGTCGATCTCGCGCGGGTCCCGCGTCCCCGGGCCGATGTACGTCGCCGACGGGCGCACCAGGCGGCCCGTGCGCTTCTGCTCCAGGATGTGCGCCGACCAGCCGGCCGTCCGGGCACAGGTGAACATCGATGTGAACATGTGCGCCGGGACCTCCGCGAAGTCCAGCACGATCGCCGCCCAGAACTCCACGTTCGTCGCCAGGACCCGGTCGGGACGCCGTGCGTGCAGCTCCTCCAGCGCCGCCTTCTCCAGCGCCTCCGCCACCTCGAAGCGCGGGGCGGCCAGCTCGCGGGCCGTGCGGCGCAGGACGCGGGCGCGGGGGTCCTCGGCGCGGTAGACGCGGTGGCCGAAGCCCATCAGGCGTTCGCCCCGGTCCAGGGCCTGCTTCACGTACGCGCTCGCGTCGCCCGTACGCTCGATCTCCTCGATCATGCCGAGGACCCGGGACGGGGCGCCGCCGTGCAGCGGGCCCGACATCGCGCCCACCGCACCGGACAGGGCGGCCGCGACGTCCGCGCCCGTCGAGGCGATGACCCGGGCCGTGAACGTCGAGGCGTTCATGCCGTGCTCGGCCGCCGACGTCCAGTACGCGTCGACCGCCTTCACGTGCTTCGGGTCCGGCTCGCCGCGCCAGCGGATCATGAACCGCTCCACCACCGACCGCGCCTTGTCGATCTCGCTCTGCGGCACCATCGGGAGCCCCTGGCCGCGTGCCGACTGGGCGACGTAGGACAGCGCCATCACAGCCGCCCGCGCGAGGTCGTCGCGGGCGGTCGCCTCGTCGATGTCCAGCAGCGGCTTCAGACCCCAGACGGGGGCCAGCATCGCCAGCGCCGACTGCACGTCGACCCGGATGTCACCGGAGTGCACGGGGAGCGGGAACGGCTCGGCGGGCGGCAGCCCGGGGTCGAACGCCCCGTCCACCAGCAGGCCCCACACGTTTCCGAACGAGACATGGCCGACGAGATCTTCGATGTCGACCCCGCGGTAACGGAGCGAACCGCCTTCCTTGTCCGGTTCGGCGATCTCCGTTTCGAATGCGACGACTCCCTCAAGGCCGGGTACGAAGTCGGACATCAGGCGGCTCCCTCGGTTCGGCGGGCGGCGGGCGGGCGGCAGACCCGGTTCGGCGGCCGTGGCGTACGGAGTGTGCATGTACCCGAAGGCGCGTGCGTGTACCCGGGAGGCCGCCGCTGTGCGAAGACCACAGGGGCCTGCCCCAAGATATTGGCGGGTTCCCCCGGAGCGGGGAAGCGTGACATCCGGCACAGGGCTCCATTCCGGAGGTGCGTGGTTACGGGCCCTCCCCGCCGGGCACACTCAGCCGCTGCGGCAGGATGGGCCTGTGCCCACACCAGAAGATTCTTCGGGATCCCTCCCCGACGATTGCACCACCGATCCGGCGGCGATGCGCGAGCAGTACCGCTCGGAGGACTTCACCGAGCACGACCTCAGCCCCGATCCGATGGACCAGTTCGCCCGCTGGTTCCGTCAGGTCGCCGTCGGCGGGGTGCTGCACGAGCCCAACGCGATGATCGTCTCCACCGCCGCTCCGGACGGCCGCCCGTCCTCGCGCACCGTGCTCCTCAAGCAGTACGACGAGCGGGGCTTCGTCTTCTTCACGAACTACGACTCCCGCAAGGGCCGCGAGCTGGCCGCCAACCCGTATGTCTCGCTGCTGTTCCCCTGGCACCCGATGGCCCGCCAGGTCATCGTCACCGGCACCGCCCTGCGCACCTCCCGCGAGGAGACCGTGGGCTACTTCCGCACCCGCCCGCACGGCTCCCAGCTCGGCGCGTGGGCCAGCGCCCAGTCCACCGTCGTCGGCTCCCGCGAGGAGCTGATCCGCCGGTACGAGGAGCTGGCCGCCCACTACCCCGAGGGCGAGAAGGTCCCGGCCCCGCCGCACTGGGGCGGCTTCCGGGTGGTGCCCGAGACGGTCGAGTTCTGGCAGGGGCACGAGAACCGGCTGCACGACCGGCTGCGGTACGTGAGGGAGGGCGGCGACGAGCCGGGCGCCGGAAAGTGGCGCGTGGAGCGGCTCTGCCCGTGATCCCGCCGCCGTGAGCGCTTTGCGGGGGCCGGGAAACGCAGAAACCCGCAGGCTCTGGTTCCTCCGTGCACAGAGGAGCCGGCCGGACTTACCGGCGAGCCTGCGGGTCGGTGACTGCTTGGGATTGGCCGGCGTCCGGCCTGCACTGCAGAAAGAGTGCGACGACGGGCGTCAGCCCGCAGTCACCTCACGAGTCCGAGAAGAAATCACTTCTTGAACACCTCCTTTCCTGTGTGCCCACAGCCTAGGAGCGTCCCGGATCGCGGTTCAACCGATTTATCCGGTGACTTTCTCCGCGCCGGTCTTTCCCCCGGCGCCCGTGAGGCCCAGCGCTCCCCGGACCTTCCTCAGGTCGACGAACTTGAAGCCGGTGGCCTCCCGTCCGTCCTGCGCCGGGGTGGCGCTGCCGTCCTGGACGACGAGCAGGCCGCCCGGGTACCGGCTGCCGAGCGGTGCGTTCAGCACCGCCGCGCCGTCGCAGACCTCGGACCCGTCGAGCGTCGCCGAGGCCGCCGTCACGCGGAAGCCGCCCGCGTACCGGGGGAGGACCCCGTTCTCACGACCGGCCCGGTTCTCACGACCGGACCCCTTCTCGCGGTCGGTCCGGCGGGCGTACACGGCGAAGGTGTCGTCGCCCTGGCTGGAGGCCAGCAGATACCGGTCGCCGTTCCGCTCGGGGAGCAGGGTCAGCCCCTCCACGTCGGCCGAGATCCGCGTGCCGCCGAAGCCCGGGTCCTCACCGGGGGCGCACTCCTCGCTCTCCTCGTCGTACGTCCCCGGCACGCCGTACTCGCGGACCTTGTCGACCAGCACCGGCTTCCCCCGCAGGTCGGCGGGCATCCGCCAGATACCCACGTCCTCCTGGCCCGCGTAGAGCGTGCCGTCGGCCGGGTCGACCACCATCCCCTCGACCTGGGGCAGCTCGCCCGGTTCACCGCACGGCGTCCAGGAGGTGCCGTCGGGCAGCCGGAAGACGGCGGGCAGGTCGAGGCTCCGGACCTTGCGGTACGTCACGGTGCCGGACCGGGTCGGGAGCAGTTCCAGCAGCGCGACCGAGGTGCGGTTGCGCCGGCTGGCCAGGGCGTACGAGCGGCCGCTGCGGCGGTCCGTCCAGGTGGCCAGGCCGTACGCCGTCGCCTGCTCGTTGACCTCGTCCTGATCGGCGGAGAACACCCGGGGCGCGGCAGGGTCGGTGACGTCGGTCAGCGGGCCGCCCGGCCGGGACGGATCGATGCGGTGGATACGCAGCCGGTCGTGGCCGCGGTCGGAGGTGACGGCCAGGTCCGCCGGCCCGCCCCGGGACAGCCGCAGTCCGTGGACCAGGTCGACGTTGTTGAAGCGGCCCGGGGCGTCGTCGGGGCCGGGCGCGGGAGGCGCGGGGAGCGACTGCACCGGACGGGCGTCCAGACCGTAGACCCGCAGCCCGCCCTCCTTGGCGGTGGCGATCACCAGGCTGTCGTCCGGAGAGGCGGGATTGCGCCAGATCGCGGGGTCGTCCGCGTTGGCGTTGCCGCCCTGCTCGTCGTCGTACAGCGTGGGGGTCTCGGCGCGCGGGGTGACGGCGGGCAGCGGCCCGGGGCCGCCCTGCCGGGCGGCCGGAACCAAGGGCGCTGCCGGAACCAAGGGCGCGGCGGGCACCGAGGGCGCGGCGGGTGCGGGCGCGGCGGCGATGAGTGTCGCGAGCGCGGCGCAGACGACTAGGGCGGTCGTCGTCGTCGCTGTCGCTGTCGCCGTCGGGCGTGCGGTGCGGAAGGGCGTCACGGAGGGGCTCCTTGCGGTCGAGGGTCGGAGGAGCGGGGCTGGGAGCGGCAGAGCGGGCGGGAGGGGCTGTGCGGGCCTGGAGCGGCCGGGTCCCCGGCGTGCCGGGGCGGCCCGGGGTGACCCGAGACGTGCGAAGACGACCCGAGGGCGGGCGCGAGACCGAAGGCGGGTGCGAGACCGAAGGCGGGTGCGAGAGCGAGGGCGAGGGCGACCCAAGGATGGGCGGGGCCGGTGGACTCCGTGTGACGTCGTCACCACGCACCGCCGTGGTGCCGGTGAACTCCCCGCGCAGGAGGGATCGACGGGGCCCGGCCGTGCTCGCTCGCGGTGTAGCGCGAAAGCGATGGGAAGCGAGGGGAGCCCACCGGTGGGGAAACGATTTTCGGCGAAGTTGATGTGCGCTGGGTCACGTTCGAGTTGAATGGTCTGACGTGCGGCAATACACGCGGCGACGCGTGGGAGAACGGCCGACACGTGTCGCGGGGGGTGTGGAGTGGGTGCTTTCAGCAGCAGCGGGACCACCGACGAGCTCGGGCCGGACGAGGATCCCGGCGGCGGGCCCCCCGGGCGCTCCGCGGACCCCGGGTCCCCGGCGGGAGAGGGCGGCGCACCCGGTGAGCCTCCCGGGTCCGAACTGCTGGCGGCGTTGCTCGACGGCATGGACGCCGCGCTCTGCGCGTTCGACGCGGCCGGCACGGTCACCCACTGGAACCGCGAGGCCGAACGCGTCCTCGGCTGGACGGCGCACGAGGCCGTGGGACGCAACGGCTTCGCGGGCTGGGCGGTGCGCAGGTCCGACGCGGACGAGGTGCGGGCGCGGCTGATGTCGGCCATGGACGCGCCGGGGCGGCAGGTGCACGAGTTCGCGCTGCTGCGCAAGGACGGAGGCCGGGTGCTGGTGCGGACCCAGTCCGCCGGGGTGCGCGGCGCGGACGGGAAGCCGGCCGGGGTCTACTGCGCGTTCAGCGAGGTGCACGCCCAGATCGACCTGGAGCGGGCCATCGCGCTGAGCGAGGCGCTGCTGGAGGACGTGTCCTGGGGCGTGGTCCTGGTCGACGTCGACCTGCGTCCGACGGTCGTCAACGCGTACGCGGCCCGTGCGCTCGGCGGGGGCCGCAGCACTCTCCTCGGCCGTCCGCTCGGCGAACTGGTGGTCCAGGGCGTCGAGGAGCTGGAGGCGGCCCTGCACCATGTGCTCGCCGAAGGCGCTCCGACCGCCCCGGCCGAGCTGTGGGTGACCCTGCGGACGGCGGAGGGCGAACGGCGCCGGTGCTGGCGCAGCGGGTTCCTGCGGCTTGCCTCGCCGCTGACGGAGGAACCGGTCCCGCTCGGGGTGGGGTGGCTGTTCCGGGACGTCACCGCCGCGAAGCTCGCGGAGCAGGAGGCCGACCGGCTGCGGTTCCGGACGAGCCAGCTGCACCGGGCCGCCCGTACGGCCTCCGAGTGCGAGGACCCGATGGAGGCGGCGACCGCCCTGCTGGACTTCGCGCTCGCCGGGTTCGCCGACCACGTCCTGGTCGACCTGGTGGCGGGCGATCCGACGCCGGGCGATCCGACGCCGGGCGATCCGGCGGCGGGCGGACGCCTGGTGCGTACCGCGGGGACCCCCTCGGACGGGCCCGGCCCGTGTCTGCTGGTCGCGGGCGGCTCGATCCCCGTCCGCTACGGCCCCGGGCACCCGGCCCTCCAGGCCGTCGAGCGCACCGGCTCGGTCCGTACGAGCGCGGGCGCCGGGGCCTCGGGAGGGCCGGCGTGGGCGACCGAGCGCCGCTGGCCCGGGGACGCGGCCCACGCCCTGTGCACCGTGCTCCGGAGCCGGGGGCGGACGCTGGGCGCGCTGACGTTCCTGCGCGCGGCGAACCGGGCCGCCTTCGAGCGCCCCGACGCGGCGTACGCGGAGACGGTGGCGGCCCGGGTCGCGGGAGCGGTCGACCTGGCGCGGGCGGTGCGGCGACGGCCCTGAGGGGCCCGAACCCTCCGCGCCCCTCAGGGCACCGACGGCCGTGCGGGCCGGGAGCCCGTGGTCTCGCCCTGGTCTTTTCCGCGCACGAGAAGGGAACCTCTCGGCCGCCGGGTGAGTGACCCCTCCCGCCTACCTGGACGACGTGTCCGTGCGGAAGGCCCGCGAGGGCGGTACCTCCTGCCCGGCGGGTACGCCCGGACGGCCGGCGCTCAGTGGCGGTAGAAGATCCGGTCCCGGTACTCCGTCATGACCCGGCCGTTCCACTCGTGGCCGCCGTCGACGTTGCCCGAGCGCAGCATCGGCGGCTCGACGCCCCGGGCCACCAGCTGCTCGACGGCGGCGGCCAGCATCGCCTGCATGATCGCGCTGGTCACCACCGTCGAGGCGGGGGCGAAGGGGGCGTCGACGCCGGGGGCCGTCAGCTCCGCGTCGCCGATCGCGATCTTGCTGTCCAGGACGATGTCGCAGTGGTCGCGCAGGAAGCCGCCCGAGGCGTGCCGGGAGCGGGTGCTCTCCGCGTACGCGACCGAAGTGAGGCCGATGACCTTCAGTCCGAGAGCGCGGGCGTTCTGCGCCATCTCGACCGGCAGGGCGTTGCGCCCGGACAGCGAGACGATCACCAGGAGGTCCCCGGCGGTGGCGGGGCTGGAGTCCAGGACGGCCGAGGCGAGCCCGTCGACCCGCTCCAGCGCCGAGCCGAGCGTGGCGGGCATGACGTCCACGCCGACCACGCCGGGCACGGTGAGCAGGTTCATCAGCGCCAGGCCGCCCGCGCGGTAGACGACGTCCTGGGCGGCCAGTGAGGAGTGGCCCGCGCCGAAGGCGAAGAGCCTGCCGCCGGACTCGACGGTGTCCGCGACGGCCGCGCCGGCGGCGGCGATGCTGTCCGCCTCCTCGTCCCGCACCCGCGTCAGCAGGCCGATCGCCGCATCGAAGAACTGACCGGCCAGCTTGCTGTCGCTCATCGGGGGAGCCCTTTCGACGGGGGGTGGGGCGGTGCGGGAATGCCGGTGCCGCCGATCACGTTGCGGTCTGGACCAGTGGACTGTCAATAGCGCCTTGTGACCCCGGCCGCACGCACTTCCCCCCGTCTTCCACCGGGGCGGCACGGTTGTCGGCGGTATGCGTCAGAATTGGTGCAGGGCCATCGCACGACGTTTTCTAGTCACAGCATCGAGGGGCACGTATGTCCGGACTGATCGACACCACGGAGATGTATCTCCGCACCATCCTCGAACTGGAAGAGGAAGGCGTGGTCCCCATGCGCGCCCGCATCGCCGAACGGCTGGACCAGAGCGGTCCGACCGTCAGCCAGACGGTGGCCCGCATGGAGCGCGACGGACTGGTCCAGGTCGCGGGGGACCGCCATCTGGAGCTGACCGAGGAGGGCCGCCGCCTCGCCACCCGCGTCATGCGCAAGCACCGGCTCGCCGAGTGTCTGCTCGTGGACGTCATCGGCCTGGAGTGGGAGCAGGTCCACGCCGAGGCCTGCCGCTGGGAGCACGTGATGAGCGAGGCGGTGGAGCGGCGGGTGCTGGAGCTGCTGCGTCACCCGACGGAGTCGCCGTACGGGAATCCCATCCCGGGCCTGGAGGAGCTGGGCGAGAAGGCCGGGGCCGACCCGTTCCTGGACGACTCCATGGTGAGCCTGGCCGAGCTCGACCCGGGCACGGAGGGCAAGACCGTGGTCGTGCGCCGGATCGGGGAGCCGATCCAGACCGACGCCCAGCTGATGTACACGCTGCGCAGGGCCGGGGTGCAGCCCGGGTCCGTCGTCAGCGTGACGGAGTCGCCCGGCGGGGTGCTGGTCGGCTCCAGCGGGGAGGCGGCCGAGCTCGACTCCGAGGTCGCCTCGCACGTCTTCGTCGCCAAGCGCTGACCCGACTGCCGCCCGGTGCTGACGCCTTCGGCGACCGGTATCGGCCCGGTGGCCGGCCGTGCGTCGGCCGCGGCAACACAACCGTGATGTGCGCTCGCCGATTTCCGTCCGGAATGCCAGCGGCCGGACGCGTCGCATGCCAGGCTGAGGCCAGGCAGAGGACCTGAGGGTGTCGGCCGGCTCCGGCCGGCACGGTCGGGGAGGGAGCAGGGAATGCGCCCGTCGTACCAACACGCGCACCGCACGGTGCCCGGCGCGCTTCTCGACGCCCTGAGGAATGTCCTGAGCAATGCCCTGACCCCGGCAGGTGCGGGGCCGTTCGCGCCGCGGCCTGCCATCGTTGTCGAGGGTGTCGGGCCGGGTGCCCGGACAGGGGGCGGCCCCGGCGCCCGAAGGCGCCGGGGCCGTTCCTCCCCTGTGCTGACCCGGAGCCCCGAGCTCTCAAGGTCAGTTCCCGCGG
The DNA here is from genome assembly GCF_040638385.1 of Streptomyces sp. NPDC026589. Classification (NCBI taxonomy): domain Bacteria; kingdom Bacillati; phylum Actinomycetota; class Actinomycetes; order Kitasatosporales; family Streptomycetaceae; genus Streptomyces; species Streptomyces sp. NPDC026589. Next base: position 22,696 of record NZ_JBEZYG010000014.1, on the reverse strand, counting down.
GCCCCTGTCCCCGAGCGGCCCGCCTCCCGCTGAAGATCTCCCCAGGCCGGTCGGCATCAATCCTTGACCGGTGTCACTCGAACGTGGGGTCTTCGGTGGCGGAACTCGTTTTCGAATAAGTGTTCGATAGTCTGGCGGGGTGCGACCACACGGTGATCGAGGACCAGAAGGGGGTGCCAGGACTATGGTGCGGCGCATCGATGTGACCGGAACCGACGGCGTACGCCTCGCGGCATGGGAGTTCGCCGATCCGCCCAAGGGGCGCGCGGAGGCGGACACCGCGCCCGGGGTCTTACTGCTGCACGGGCTGATGGGCCGGGCCTCGCACTGGGCCCCGACCGCCCGCTGGCTGGCCGAACGGCACCGCGCGGTCGGCCTCGATCAGCGGGGCCACGGCCGCAGCGACAAGCCCGCCGACGGGCCCTACAGCCGCGACGCCTACGTCTCCGACGCCGAGGCCGCGATCGAACAGCTCGGTCTCGGCCCCGTCACCGTCGTCGGCCACGCCATGGGAGCGCTCACGGGCTGGCAGCTCGCAGCCAAGCGCCCCGACCTCGTCCGCGCCCTCGTCGTCTGCGACATGCGGGCCTCTGCCCTCGGGGCGGCCTCCCAGCGCGAGTGGAGCGACTGGTTCGACTCCTGGCCGCTGCCCTTCGCCACCCTCGCCGACGTACGGAAGTGGTTCGGCGAGGACGACCCCTGGGTGGAGCGGCCGAACCCCTCCCGCGGCGAGTTCTACGCGGAGGTGATGGCCGAGCGGGAAGACGGCTGGCGCCCCGTCTTCTCCCGCCACCAGATGCTCCGCACCCGCGCCACCTGGGTCTTCGACGCCCACTGGGAGGAGCTGGCCCAGGTCCAGTGCCCCGCCCTGGTGCTGCGCGGCCTCGACGGGGAGCTGGGCCGCGCCGAGGCCCAGGAGATGGTCCGGGTCCTGCCCCGCGGCCAGTACGCGGAAGTGGTGGACGCGGGCCACCTCGTCCACTACGACCAGCCGGAGGGCTGGCGGGCCGCGGTCGAACCCTTCCTGGAACAGGTCGCCGAGGACAACCGGGACGACCGCGAACCGGTCTCCCCGTAGCCGTAGCCGTAGCCGTAGCCGCCGTAGCCGAAGTCGTCGGCGGCTCAGCCCTTGCTGACCGCCGCCAGGATCTCCGGCAGCCGGGCCGCCGTGCGCCGCGCGGCGATCCGCAGCCCCGCCCACCCGACGAGCGCCCCGTACGCGAGCCCGCCCGGCACCAGGAGCCACAGCGCGTTGTGGCGGCCCGTGACGTGCATCCAGATGGTCGGCACGATCACCGGCGCGGCCAGCAGCGCGGCGGCCACCATGCCGCCGAGGATCGAGATCCAGGCCAGGCCGCCCTGCCCCGGCGCCACGTTCTTGAACGCGCCCTCCTGCGGAATCGAGTACGGGAACAGCGCCGAGGCCACCGCGCCCGTCGCCAGCATCGAGCCCAGCAGCGCGAACGACAGGCCGAGCGCCCCCGGCAGCGCCTGCCAGTCACCGATCACCGCCGCCGTCACCGCGCAGACGATCAGCGTGAACGGCAGGGTGAGCAGCAGCAGGACCAGCGCCCGCGCCCGCAGTTCGACGTACGCGTCCCGGGGCGAGGAGATCGTCAGCGCCACCATCCAGAAGGCCGAGGTGTCCTGGCCGAACTGGTTGTACATCTGCATGCCGAGCATCCCGGCCGCGAAGCAGGCGAAGTAGACCGAGCCGGTGCCCTGGACCGCGTTGAGCAGCGGCACGATCGCCCCGACCGCCAGCGCCGTCACCCAGGCCGCCTTGGTCTTCGGGTCCCGGGCCACGTACCGCAGGCCGCGCTGCATCACCGTCGCGGTGCGGCCCTCCGGCAACAGCGCCGACAGACCGCCCCGGCCGGACTCCTCACGGGCCGGCTCCGCCGCCGCCAGGGTCGAACCGTCCGGCGAGGTCATCAGCCTCACCAGGGTCCGCCGCCACATCCACATCAGCGCCGCCAGGGCCGCCGCCGTGATCAGGAGCTGGGCGAGGGCGACCCCGTACGCGCCGTCCGAGGCCGCGTCCACCGACGCCACGGCGGAGGCGCCGGGCAGCCAGCGGACCACGTCGCCCGCCGGTTCCAGCGCGGACAGCCCGCCGGCCCGACCGAGCCGCTGCGCGCCGAAGTTGACGAACTGGATGCCCACCGCGATCACCAGCCCGCTGAGCACCGCGAGGTCGCGGCCCTTGCGGGAGTTCAGCAGCCGGACGTTGGCCGTGGCCACCGCCCGGGACAGCGCCACGCAGAGCAGCATCGTCAGCGGGACCGCGAGCACCGCGAACACCGCGCCCGCCGCCCCGTGCGCCGACGCGATGACCGAACCGACCACCAGGCACAGGGTGAACAGCGGGCCGATGCCGATCATCGAGGACACCAGCAGGGCCCGGATCAGCGGCTCCGGCCGCAGCGGCAGCATCACCAGCCGGGTCGGGTCGAGGGTGTCGTCACCGCTGGGGAAGAACAGCGGCAGCACCGCCCAGCCGAGCGCCACGACACCGGTCAGCAGCACCACGACGGTGCCCGCGTGTTCGTTGCCGCGCAGCAGCACCAGGCCGAGCACCTGACCCGCGGCGAGCAGCAGCGTGAAGACCAGGGAGGTGATGAACACCGCCTTGCGCCCGGAGGACTGCCGCAGTCCGTTGCGCAGCAGCGTCAGCTTGAGCCGGACGAAGATCGGGGTCAGGCCCGTCACCGGCGCCGCGGGGGCGGCCGAAGTGACCGGGGCGTCCAGCACGCTCATCGGGAGCCGCCCAGCCAGTCGAGGGAGTCGCCGGCGTCCCGGCCGCCCGCGCCGACCAGTTCGAGGAAGGCGCTCTGCAACGAAGGGGCGTCGCCGCGCACCTCGGCCAGGGTGCCCTGCGCCTTGATCCGGCCCGCCGCCATCACGGCGACCCAGTCGCACAGCGACTCGACCAGCTCCATCACATGGCTGGAGAAGACCACGGTCGCCCCGGACCGGGTGTAGCGCTCCAGCACCCCCCGGATGGTCTGCGCCGAGACCGGGTCGACGCCCTCGAACGGTTCGTCCAGGAAGAGCACTTCGGGGTTGTGGAGCAGCGCCGCCGCGAGCCCGATCTTCTTCCGCATGCCGGTCGAGTAGTCCACGACCAGCTTGTGCTGCGAGCCCGCGAGATCCAGCACGTCCAGCAACTGGGTGGCCCGCTTGTCCACCTCGTCCCCCGGCAGGCCACGCAACCGCCCGTTGTAGGCAAGCAGTTCACGCCCCGAGAGCCGCTCGAACAGCCGCAGCCCCTCCGGCAGCACCCCGATCCGGGACTTCACCTCGACCGGGTCCGTCCACACGTCGTGGCCCGCGACCTCGATCTTCCCCATGTCGGGCCGCAGCAGCCCGGTGACCATCGAGAGCGTCGTCGTCTTGCCCGCCCCGTTGGGCCCCACCAGGCCGACGAACTTCCCCGCTGGCAGCTCCAGATCGATCCCCGCGACGGCGACCTGATCCCCGAACCGCTTCCACAGCCCCTGTACGCGGACGGCGGGCCGCGCCTCCTGGGCACCGCCCGCCGGCAAGTCCTTCGCCGCGTCTGTCTCCACGCCTGTCTTCGTACGTGCATCTGCCCGTTCCGGCATGGCACAGCCTTTCGATATCCCCATAGATGGGGACCACCCTACGAAAGGCCTGACCGGAGCCCCTGGAGACGCCGTCCGGGCGCTCTACGGAACGCGCGTACGGGCGTCGGCCGCCTCCCGTGCGCAGGCGTACGCCAGCGGGCTGATCAGCTCGGCCACATCGGGCAGCCAGCGGTTGGCGTGAGTGGGCCTCCGGGCCCACTGCACGGCCCCCCGGGCGCCGACCCGGGTGGGCGGCGCGGCGACGTAGTGGCCCTCGCCGAGGCCGGTCAGATCGATCGCCTCGGCGTTCCAGCCGAGCCCGCGCACCAGCTCGGAGGTCTTGGCGGCGGCGCCCGGCAGCACGAGGAACAGCATCCGGCGGTCGGGCGTGCGGGTGACCGGGCCCAGCGTCAGGTCCATCCGCTCCATCCGGGCCAGCGCCAGGAAGCCGGCGGACTCCGGGACCTCCAGCGCGTCGAAGGCCCGGCCGGTCGGCAGCAGCACCGAGGCGCGGGGCTGCCTGCTCCACATGCGCCGGGCGGCGGCCCCGCTGCCGGTCGCCCGGCCCGCCCAGTCGGGCCGGTCCGCGTGGGCCCCCGGCAGGGCGCAGCCGGCGTCGCCGCACGAACACCGCTCCCCGCCGCCCACCGCCTCCAGCCAGGCGCCGGGGAACACGTCCCAATGACGCTCTTCCGCATACCGCACCGCGGCGTCGAGCAGGGGCTCACCCCGCTGCTGAGGGACCTGTGCGGCTTCCGTGACTCCGATGGGCTCTTCCACGCCGTGCACAACTCCGGCCATCACCTGGGGTTACGGCCTCCCCTGAACCGGGGCCCGGCGCATCGAACCCGCACGCGGGGCGCATCGGTGCACGAGTGGGGGCGCGCGTGAGGCGTCGCACCGAAGGGCGGGTAACCACCTCCAGGACCGCCGCCCAGGGCCGCTCGCGGACCTCCGCGACGGAGCAACGCGCCATGGCCGTACCGAATGCCGATGGAATATGCGCATTTCTTGCGTATGTGACGGGCAGTGATCCCTTCCACCGATCACTGCACATAACCGATGCTTCAGGGGGACATATGGCTGCAAGGCCTCTCGTAGCCCGCCAGCCCAACGAACGGCTCCAGACGCTCATCCAGGAAGCCGCCTGTTCCAACGCGGGCCTCGCGCGCCGCGTGAACATGGTCGGGGCCGAGCGGGGTCTCGATCTGCGCTACGACAAGACCTCCGTGGCCCGTTGGCTGCGGGGGCAGCAGCCCCGGGGCCGGGCCCCGGGGATCATCGCCGAGGCGCTCGGCCGCAAGCTCGGCCGTACGGTCACGATCGACGAGATCGGCATGGCCAACGGCAAGAACCTGGCCTCCGGCGTCGGCCTCCAGTACGCGCCGACCGTCGCCGGGGCCGTGGAGCAGGTCTGCGAGCTGTGGCGCAGCGACGTGGGCCGGCGCGATCTGCTCGCCGGGTCGGCGGTCGCCGCGTCCGCGCTGGTCGAACCGAGCCGGGACTGGCTGATCTCCGGCCCGGACGTCCAGGTCGAGCGGACGGCGGGGGCCCGGGTCGGGATGTCCGACGTCGAGGCGGTGCGGGCGATGACCGCCGCGCTGACCGACCTCGACCACCGCTTCGGCAGCGGCCATGTGCGGCCGGTGCTCGTGCACTACCTCAACAGCGTGGTCTCCGGCCTGCTTTCGGGGGCGTACCGCGAACAGGTGGGGCGGCAGCTGTTCGGCGCGGTGGCCCGGCTCGCCGAGCTCGGCGGCTACATGGCGGTCGACACCGGCCAGCCCGGCCTCGCCCAGCGCTACTACATCCAGGCGCTCCGGCTCGCGCAGGCGGCGGGCGACCGGGCGTACGGCGGCTATGTGCTCGCCGCGTCGATGAGCCATCTCGCCGCCCAGCTCGGCAACCCCCGCGAGATCGCCCAACTGGCCCGCGCCGCGCAGGAAGGGGCCCGGGGGCACGTCACGCCCCGCGCCCAGGCGATGTTCTACGCGGCGGAGGCCCGGGGGCACGCGCTGCTCGGGGACGCCAGGACCTGCCACGCGGTGTCGGGTCGGGCGGTCGCCGCGCTGGAGCAGGCGAGCCCGGAGTCGGGCGACGACCCGGGCTGGATCGCGCACTTCGACGCGGGCTACCTCGCGGACGAACTGGCCCACTGCCACCGGGACCTGGGGCAGCCGGAGCAGGCGGCCCGGCGGGCGAAGGAGGCGCTGGCCGCGCTGCCGGAGACCCGGGCCAGGCGCCGGGGCATCGCGCTGGTGCTGCTGGCCTCGGCCCAGGTGCAGCAGCGGGAGGTGGAGCGGGCGTGCCACACGGGCACCCGGGCGATGGAGCTGCTGTCGACGGTGCGCTCCAGCCGGGGCGCCGAATATCTCGACGACCTCCAGCAGCGGCTCGTGCCCTACGGGGAGGAGCCCGCGGTGCGGGAGTTCGGCGAGCGGCTGGAGCTCCAGGCGGCTTGAGGGCACGGGGTCGCCGATGCGGTCCGGGCCGTGTGCGTGACGGTCCGGCCGTTAACAGCGTCGCGGGGCGGCGGGGTGTTACCGGCCCTGTGAAGGGGTCGTGAGGGGCACCACGCGCTTGGCGGAGGCGGGTGGCCACCCGATAGCGTGAGCCGACGGTTCCGTAGGTTCACACGTAGGAGTCCTGGTGACGCAGAGCGGACAGGGCGGCGAGCACGAGCTCCCCGCCGCACGACCCGCGCACGAGGGTGTCGTGCTGCCTGCCGACGGCGGAGCCCCCTTGACCCCCGGGGCGCCCGGGCAGGGCGGGCAGCAGGGCGAGCAGACGGTGCCCGCGGGCGGGCAGCCGTGGGGCGGACAGTGGGGGCCGCCGGGACCGCAGCAGCAGCCGGACGCGGGCTACGGCTACCCGCCCGCGCAGCCCCTGCCGCCCGCGCAGCAGTCGCCGGGCCCGGAGGCGTACCAGCAGCCCGGGGCGTACCAGCAGCCCCAGCAGCCGGGTGCGTACCAGCAGCCTCAGCAGCCCGGCTCCTACCAGCAGCCTCAGCAGCTCCCTCAGCAGCTGCCGCACCAGCTCCCTCAGCAGCTGCCGCACCAGCAGCCTCAGCAGCCCGGCGCGTACCCGCAGCAGTACCCCCACCAGCAGAACCAGCAGCCTCAGCAACCGCAACCGCAGCCGTACGCGCAGCCGCTGCCGCCGGAGGCAGGGCCGGGCGCCCGGGGCGGTCAGGGCGGTCAGGGTGTTCCCGGCGGGGACGCGGACGCCACGCAGTACATCGCGCCCGTCGCGGGCGGTCCCAGCCCCGTGGGGCCCGTGCAGGGCGGCGGCGGGGACGCCGACGCCACGCAGTACATCGCGCCCGTCCCGGGCGGTCCCGGCCCCGTGGGGCCCGTGCAGGGCGGCGGGGACGCCGACGCGACCCAGTACATACCCCCGGTGCCCGGAGGGGCCCCGTACGGGATCAGGCCGGGCGCGCCGGGGGACCGGCAGCCGCCCGCGGAGTTCGACAACCTGTTCCGTTCCGAGGGACCCGCGGGCGCCACGCAGCAGATGCCGCAGTTCGACGCGGGGCAGCAGCCCCCGCCCCCGTACCAGCAGCAGGGCTATCAGCCCCAGCAAGCCCAGCAGCCCCATCAGCCCCAGCAGCCCCAGCGGGGGCCCCAGGGCGGCCAGTTGCCGCCGCAGGCGCCCGGGGGCTACCAGTCCGGCCTCCAGGGCTTCCAGGGCCGCGCGGAGCAGGACGGGCCGGCCCCGCGGCCGAGCGGCGACGCCCCGCGCCGGCGGTCCGCGCATGTTCCGCTGATCGCCGCGGTCGTCGTGGGCTGCGCCGTCATCGGACTCGGCGCGGGCGCGCTGCTGAGCGGCGGCAACGATCCCGGTGAGGACGACAAGCAGCCGGTCGCCTCGCAGAGTTCACCAGCGGCCACGGAGCCCACCGCCGAGGCGGCACCCGACCCGGCGAAGCCGCAGGCCGAGGCGCTGGACAAGCTGCTGGCCGACAGCAACGACAGCCGGGCCGCGGTGATCAGCGCGGTCGAGAAGATCAAGTCCTGCAAGGACCTCGACCGGGCCAACACCGACCTCAAGGGCGCCGCCCAGCAGCGCCGCGACCTGGTGACCCGGCTCGAAGGGCTGACCGTGGACAAGCTCCCGCGGAACGCGGAGCTGACCGCCTCGCTGAACCGGGCGTGGAAGGCATCGGCGGCGGCCGACGAGCACTACGCGACCTGGGCGCGGCAGGCCAAGAAGAACAAGTCCGTCTGCAAGGGCGGCCAGGCCCGCTCGACGAGCGAGACGGCCAAGGCCAACCAGCAGAGCGGGGTGGCCACCCAGGCCAAGCGCGAGGCGTCCAAGCTCTGGAACGCGATCGCGGCGAAGTACGGCCTGACCAAGCACGGGGTCACCGAGCTCTGAGCCCCCGGCCCGGCCCGGCCCGATCCCGAACGAGAGGCTCTAGCTGCGCGGGGCGTCCGTCAGGGCGTCCGAGACGTCGACGAAGCCCTTCCTCTGGGCGGTGAGCCGGCCCTCGCGAACCACTTGGAACGTCACCTTCGTGTTGACGATGCGCGGGTAGCTCAACGTGCCCACCAGGTCCTCGAAGCGCCAGCGGAGCGTCGGCGTCAGGCCGCCGGTGTCGACCTCGACGCCCCGGTTGAGGGCGGCCACGACCCGGCCCGGTGTGACCTTCTCGTCGTCGATCGCCCGGACGGCCGCCCGCAGCGCCGTGTACGCGATCCAGGTCGTCTGCACGGCGGTGTCGTCCGGGTCGATGCGGTTGTCCCCGAAGGCGTACTTGCCGACCACCTCGCGCATCTCCTTCCAGCGCGCGTTCCTCGCGTCCGGGTACCAGCCGGTGACGTAGGCGCCCTCGAAGGGGCTGTTCGGGCCGCCCGTGCGGTCGATGAGCGGCTGGCTGACGCTGCCCAGCACGGAGGAGATCCTCACCTGCTCGCCGTCCGGCTCCAGGCGGCGGAAGGAGTCGAAGAACGTCTCCGTACGGGCGCCGAGCACCGCCGTCACACAGCCGCCGTCGGACCGTTCCAGCGCCTGCGCGGCCTGCTCGTCGTAGGACGTGGCGTCCAGCGGGGCCAGGATGTCGGTGGAGGCGGGCCGGTCGGCGGCCATCAGCCCGTTGTTCAGGAGCGGCGGCATGCCATCGCCGCCGATCGAGTCGGGCCGCACCAGCGAGACCCGCTCGCAGCTGCGGCCCAACTGCTGTCCGTGCCCGGCCAGCAGCGCCGGCTGGCCACCGTTGACGGGGTACGAGAGGTAGCTGCTGAACTCCTCGGTGGAGGCGCCGTAGCCGCCGATGTACGGGACGCCGCCCGCCTCCAGCGCCGGCATGAAGCTCTGGCCGTGGCGGCTGTACGAGCCGACGACGGCGGCCACCTTCTTCTCGACGGCCTCCCGCGCGCACCGCTCCGCGCCGAGCGCGGTGTCGCCCTCGTCGCAGACGACCACCTTCAGCTCGCGCCCGTCGATGCCGCCGGTGTCGTTGACCCAGCGCGCGTACGTCTGCGCCATGGCGGGCACCCCGGACATCTTCACCGCGTTGATGTCCTCCGACCGGTCGGGCGCCCACGTCATCACGGTGACGGGCTCCCTGGGCCCCCCCGAGGCCCCAGGGAGCACGCCGCAGCCGGACAGCAGCACCGCCCCCGCCGCCGCCGCGCTGATGACGCCCGGGAAGGGGCGGGGAAAGGTGAGGCGTCGCCGTCCGGTCATGGACCAGGACCCTTCCGGGCCCCGGGTAACGGCGCGGTGTGCCGTTCTCAACGCACGGTGACGTCCAGGTGAATTACGGGGGCCCGTGCGGAGGCGCGGTGAAGGAACGTACGATCGACGACCGTGCAGCAAGGTTCGGAGAACTCTTCCCGTCGCGGCCGTCGCTCCTCCACCATGGGCGGCATGCCGCTCACTGACATGCCGTGGTGGCGCTGGCGCACCAACGTGCGCTCGGCGCTGCACATGCTCGCCGACCCCGTCTTCCACCACGAGTGCTGGCTCGCCGGCCGGGAAGGGTACGGGGACGTCACCGACGCCGTGTACCGCCTGGTCGAGGACACCTGGCTCGACAACTGGTCCGCCGAGAAGTACGTCGGCACCATATTCAGGGACTCCGCCGAGGCCGCCGCCGTGGACGCCGCCGCCCTGCGGGTGCTGCGGATCATGCACCAGGTCGGAGCGGACGCCCCCGTCTCCGCCTATCTGGAGCACCACGGCTGGCCCGAGGCCGTCCACGCGGCCCGCGAGGCCCATGTGATGCTCGCCACCAACGACGCGGAGGATCCGGACATACCGCCCCGCTCGCTGGACGTCATCCGCATCATGACCAGGACCGTCTGAGACACGGAGGGTGTGGCACCCTACGAGGATGACCGCGCCGCAGCCCGCCCCCTCCGCCGCCTCGGACGCCGCCGCGACCGAGCAGTACGTCCTCACGCTCTCCTGCCCCGACAAACAGGGCATCGTGCACGCCGTGTCGAGCTACCTCTTCATGACCGGCTGCAACATCGAGGACAGTCAGCAGTTCGGGGACCACGACACGGGTCTGTTCTTCATGCGCGTCCACTTCTCGGCCGACGCCACCGTGACGGTGGACAAGCTCCGCGCCAGCTTCGCAGCGATCGGGGAGGCTTTCCGCATGGAGTGGCAGATCCACCGGCCCGCCGAGCGCATGCGGATCGTGCTGATGGTCAGCAGGTTCGGCCACTGCCTCAACGACCTGCTGTTCCGCTCCCGCACCGGGGCGCTGCCGGTGGAGATCGCGGCCGTCGTCTCCAACCACACGGACTTCGCCGAGCTCGTCGCCTCGTACGGCATCCCCTTCCGGCACCTTCCGGTGACGAAGGACAACAAGGCGGAGGCCGAGGCGCGACTGCTGGAGCTGGTCCGCGAGGAGGACGTCGAGCTGGTCGTCCTGGCCCGCTACATGCAGGTCCTCTCCGACGACCTGTGCAAGCAGCTGAGCGGCCGGATCATCAACATCCACCACTCGTTCCTGCCGAGCTTCAAGGGCGCCAAGCCCTACCACCAGGCGCACGCGCGCGGGGTGAAGCTGATCGGCGCGACGGCGCACTACGTCACCGCCGACCTCGACGAGGGCCCGATCATCGAGCAGGAGGTCGAGCGCGTCGGCCACGGCGTGACACCGGACCAGCTGGTCGCCATCGGCCGGGACGTGGAGTGCCAGGCGCTGGCGCGCGCGGTGAAGTGGCACGCGGAGCGGCGCATCCTGCTCAACGGCCGCCGTACGGTGATCTTCGCGTAAGGGCTGTCCCGTGATCCGGCGCCGTTCGGCGGGACCTACAGTCGGCTGGAGGACTACAGCCGGCTGAGCGAGGCCGTCGCGAACAGTACGTCGCGGATGGCCTCGCGGTCGCCCTCCTGGCCCGCCGCCGCTTCCACCGGCGAGATGTGGCCCGCGGCGAGCCGGCAGAACTCGACCCCGTCCAGGGCCACCTGCGCCACCGTGCGTTCGGGCGAGCCGAGGGCGGCCGGCGAGTCCAGCGCGATGTACCAGTCGCCCCCGCCGTGGCCCTCGATCTCCAGATGGACCGAGCGGCCCGGCGCGCCGGCCGTGACGAGGTCCTTCGCGGGTCCGGCCAGTCCGGCGCGGCGGCGCCCCGCCATGGCGGCCGGAAGCAGCCGGGCCGCCAGGTCGATCATCCGGTGCAGATGGGCCGCCGACGGGGCCTCGTACGGGTAGTCGACGGCGTCGGCGATGTCCCCGCCGTGCACCCAGCACTCGAAGGCGCGGTCCAGCAGCGCGTCCTGGAGCGGCAGGGCGAAGGCCCCGTAGGAGACGGAGGTCTCGGCGACGTTCCGCCCGGCGAAGGACGCCGTGCGGATCAGGTCGTGGCTCTGGGCCCGCCAGGGTTCGCGGACGGCCCGGGTGGGCGGCCGGTGCGCCGCCGACCAGTGCCTCTCGGTGCGCTCGGTGGGGTCCAGCGGCGCCTCGCCGCCGCCGAGCGGGTCGTCGAGGCCGAGCGCGGCGGACAGCAGCCCGTCGACCGCCGTCAGATGGCCGATCACCCCGGCGACCGTGGTCCTGCGGCTGACCTCGCGCTCCTCCTCGAACCACCGCAGGCGCACCGGCGCGTGCCACTCCGAGTCCCCGATGTCGCGGAGCAGCGCGTCGAGCCGGGCGGTCTCGGCGTCGTACGGGGCGGCGTACTCCGGCACCGGGATCCGGGCCGGCCGGCGGCCCAGGCAGCCGTCCATCACCCGGGACCGGAGCGTCGGATCGAGATCCAGGGAGCCGTCGGTGTGCAGCAGCCCCACCGCGTCCCGCAGCCGCAGCGCCTCGTCCGCGCACGGGGCGCACGCGGTGAGGTGGTCCTCCACGGCGGCGGTCTCCTCGGCCGAACAGGCGGACAGCGCCCAGGCGCCGAGGAGGGCCTTGAGGACCCGGTGGGGGAGGTCGATGCCCGAGGCGGAGGCAGAGGCGGAGGCGGAAGCGGAGGTCATGAGCGGCTCCGGGAGGGCCTGTTCCCATCCGGCCAGTTCCGGGAGGGCCTCTTCCGGTTCGGCCTCTTCCGGTTCGGACGGCTCCGGTTCGGACGGCTCCGGTCCGGACGAATCCGGCCCGGGCGGCTCCGGTGCGGACTGCTCCGGCACGGCCTCGTCCGGGGCCGTCGATCCGGGCGGTGGCAGGGGAGACCGCGGTACGGACTCCAGGTCGAGGTCGTCCGCCGCCCCGCGCGGGCCCGGTATCCGGCGGGCGCCGCGTACCTCCTCCTCGCCTCCTCCGCTCTCGCGTCCGTCGCCGCTCACCGGCCCCGTCCGTAACCGGGTGGCGAGGCCCCTTCGAGCGGGCGGGCGTTCGCCGTGGAGAGCAGTTGGAGCCCCAGCCGGAGCCGGCGTCGCGCCTCGTCCTCGGTCACCCCGAGGTCGGCGGCGGTCTGCCGGTAGTCCCGGCGATGGATGTACGCCAACTCCAGGGCCTGCCGCAGGGGCGCGGGCATCGAGGAGACGATGTAGTCGGCGCGGGCGGCGGCCGTGGCGCTGCGCACCCGCCGCTCCAGCTCCTCCGGGTCGGGCGCCGCGCCCTCGCCGTGCTCCGTCACGTACGAGGAGACCGCCGAGCGGCGCAGCCGCTGGACGGACTGGCGGTGGGTGAGGCGGGCCACCCAGGAGCGCATCGAGCCCTGCTTCGGGTCGTACGCCTCGGGGTTCTCCCAGACCTGGGCGAAGACCTCGCGGGTCACCAGGCCGGCGGCGTCCTCGTCGTCGAGCATCCGGTGCGCCTGGCTGTGGACGAGGGCCGCGAACCGGTCGTAGAGCTCGCCGAGCGCCGCCGCCTCACCGCAGGCCAGCCTCTGCTGCATCCTGCGGTCCCAGCGGGGTGCTGTCTCCTTTGCCATGAACCCCCCAGCCCCCGGCCCTGTCCCACCCGACTCCGTGACCCACCCTGTGCCCGTGAGGACCGAATGTAGTCCGCCGGGCGGGCGGTGCACGCGCCTTTGCGGCAACTCTCCTACCGCTCTCTTACCGCGGCGCGTGGCCGACGACGGTAGTCGATTTTCGGCCCGGATGCCTCGCTGTCCGCCCGCTGTCCGCTCGCCGGCCCCCTGCTGTCCCCTCTGAGCAGCGGAAACGGCCCGAAGCGCTCCTTTCCACCGGAAACCTCCTGGGCGTCGGTCGGCGCGTCGGTGTTTCATGGGGGTGCGGTGGGGCAGCCGCGAGGAGGAACGGAAACTTCCGGATTGCCGGGAGCCCCGGAACGAGAGGTCCAGTCGCGTGACGCTGAAGGTGGACGAGGCGGAGCAGGGCTCCTGGACCGTGCTGCGCATGAGCGGCGAACTTGACCTGGTGACCTCACCCGTCGTGCGCCAGTCCGTCCACGAGGCGGTGGCGGAAGGGCAGCACGATGTGGTGCTCGATCTGTCCGAGGTGTTCTTCTGCGACTCCAGCGGCGTCGGAGTGCTGATCGCCTCGCGCCGGCTGATGAAGTCCTGCGGCGGCCGGCTGCGGCTGATCCTCCCGGCCCGGGGCGCGGAGGACGGTTCGCATGTCAACAAGGTGCTCGGGGCGCTCGGGGTGCGCCGGCTGTTCGACGTCTACCCGGACACGCGGTCCGCCACCGACGAGGAGTGCAGGCCGCTGAGCGCCTGAAGCGGCTCCTTCCGATGCGAGGTTGTCACACGGGAGGCGCTGCTCGGTGACACGTGAGCGTCCCGGGCGTCGTACGCTCCCCGCATGGACAGCGCAGAGTACGAGCGAAAGATCGCGCACCGCTTCGCAGCCTTCGACCAGGACGGTAACGGCTATATCGATCGCGCCGATTTCAACGCCGCGGCGGCCCGTCTGCTCACCGAGTTCGGTACGACGGCCCGCTGCGACAAGGGGCAGGCGCTCTACACCGGTGCCGAGGCCTTCTGGCAGGGCATGGCCGGGATCGCCGATGTGGACGGGGACCAGCGGGTCACCCGTGAGGAGTTCGTGGGCGGGGCGGTGAAGCGGCTCCGGGACAACCCCGGGCGGTTCGCCGAGATCGCCCGGCCGTTCCTACGGGCGACCATCGCGGTCGCGGACGGCGGGAACGACAACAGGGCGTCGGTGGCGGACGTGGAGCGGGCGCTCCGGGTCCTCGGGGCCAGCGCCGAGATCGCGGGCATCGCCGCCCAGAGCCTGGACACGGACCGGGACGGGATGATCGCGGAGAGCGATGTGGTGGCGGCGTTCGCCGTGTACTTCACGGTGATCGAGCCGGACGCGTAGCGATTCCGGGCGTTACGGGGACGGCGCGCCGTTCCCGTAACGCCTCCCGGGCCGTTCCCGTAACGCCTCCCGCTTCGCTGCCGTAGCGCCTCCCGCTCCCGCGACGCCTGCGGCCCTCGGCTCGGCCCGCCTCACCCCCCCTCACCCGGCGAACCGTTCCCGCAGCCGGTACTTGAGCACCTTGCGCAGCGTCTCGTTGCGCGGCAGCGCGTCCAGCACCTCCAACTGCTCGGGCACCTTGTGGACGGACAGGCCCGCCTCCCGCAGGTGGACGGCGAGCGCGGCCAGGGTCAGGGGCGGTGCGCCCGGCGGCTGTTCGACCACCGCGCAGACGCGTTCGCCGCGCTCCGGGTCGGGCAGCCCGATGACGGCCGCGTCGGCGACGGCGGGGTGGGTGTGGAGCAGGTCCTCGATCTCCTTGGCGGAGATGTTCTCGCCCTTGCGGATGATGATGTCCTTCAGCCGGCCGGTGAGCGTGAGGTGCCCGCTCTCCCGGAGCCGCCCCAGGTCCCCGGTGATCAGGAAGCCCTCGGCGTCGAAGGCCGCGGCGGAGGCCCCGGCGTCCAGATAGCCCCGGCAGACCGCCTCCCCGCGCAGCCGCACCTCGCCCTCGGCGCCGTACGGGAGCGGCTCGCCGTGCTCGCCGGCGATCCGGATCTCCATGCCCTCCGGGGGCCGCCCCTCGGTCAGGGCCAGGTTCTCCGCCGTGTCGTCCGGGGCGCCCATGGTGATCATCGGAACCTCGGTCATGCCGTAGCCGTGGGTGAGCTGGACCCCCATCTCCCGCACCACCGCGTGGTAGACCTCCGGCGGCTTCGGCGCTCCGCCACCCGCCAGCAGACGGAGGGTCGGGATGAGCGGCCGGTCGGGGGCCTTGCGCTGTTCGGCCAGGAACATCGCGTAGAAGGCGGTCGAGCCGCCGGCCACCGTCACCCCGTGCCGCCGGTACTCCGCCAGCGCGTCCGGCAGCGCGAACTGCTCGAACATCACCGCGGGGAACCCGTACAGGAGCAGCATCACCGTGTAGTCGGGCCCGGCGACATGGGCGTACGGGAACGCCATCGAGCCCACGTCGTCGGCGGAGAGCTTCAGGGCGTGGGCGAGACAGGAGCCGCCCGCGATCAGGGAGCGGTCGGTGTGCAGGACGCCCTTGGGGTCGGAGGTGGTGCCGGAGGTCCAGTAGATCCACCGGACCTCCTCGCCCGACGAGGGAGCGGGCGGGGGCGGCAGGACCGCCGGGTCGCCGTCGGGGAGGGTGTCGTACGCCTCGAAGACCTGCGGCGGACGGTCGAGTTCCCCGGCGATCCGCTCGGCCATCGCCGTGTGGTCGAAGCCGCGCCACACGCCGGGCACGGCGAAGAACGCGGCCCCCGACGCGCGCAGTGCGAACCGCACCTCGCGGTCCCGGTAGAACGGGATGACCGGCGTCTGTACGGCCCCGAGCCGGGTCAGGGCGAAGGAGAGCAGCGCCGTCTCCAGCCGGGTCGGCAGCTGCCAGGCCACCACGCTGCCCGCCCGTACGCCCATCCCGTACAGCCCGGCGGCGACCCGCTCGGCGCGGTCCCTCAGCTCGCCGAAGGTCAGGCGCCGGTCCTCCTGGAGCAGGACGGGGTGGCCGGGGGTGAGGGCGGCGCGGCGTTCGATCAGCTCCCAGAAGGTGCGGGAGGCGCCCAGGGCGTGGGCGGATGCGGTCACGTCGTTCACGGCGGTCACAGCGGTCCCTCCGAGCTGACGGGCAGTCAGATAATGCGGAGAGCGTAGGGCTCCGCGCCTTGTCGGTCCAGGGGTGCGGGGCTAGCCTGAGTGCTGCGACCAAATCTGACGGGTCATCAGAAAGTTCGGCAAACTATCGGAGACCGCCCGCACCCGGGACCGCGCCGGGCGCGCCGGGCGTGCCGGAGGGACGACACCATGACGGATACGGAACTGCCTCGGATCGTCAGCGTCGACGACCATGTGATCGAGCCCGCGCACCTCTTCTCCACCTGGCTGCCCGCGAAGTACCGCGAGCGCGGGCCGCAGCCGCTCACCGCGGGCATCGGGGAGCTGGCCTACACGGGCGGGAAGTACGTCATCACGATGGACCCGGACGGGCCGCCCACCGACTGGTGGATCTACGAGGACCTGAAGTTCCCGTACAAGCGGAACATCGCCGCCGTCGGCTTCGACCGCGACGACATGACCCTGGAGGGCATCACCCGCGCCGAGATGCGGCCCGGCTGCTGGGACCCGGCCGAACGCCTCAAGGACATGGACCTCAACCACGTCGAGGCCTCGCTCTGCTTCCCGACCTTCCCGCGCTTCTGCGGGCAGACCTTCGCCGAGGCGCACGACAAGGAGGTCGCCCTCGCCTGCGTGCGCGCCTACAACGACTGGATGGTCGAGGAGTGGTGCGGCGACAGCGGCGGCCGGCTGATCCCGCTCTGCATCATCCCGCTCTGGGACATCGGCCTCGCCGTCGCGGAGATCCGGCGGAACGCGGCCCGGGGCGTCCGCGCGGTCACCTTCTCCGAGATCCCGACCCACCTCGGACTGCCGTCCATCCACACCGGCTACTGGGACCCGTTCTTCGCCGTCTGCCAGGAGACCGGCACCGTCGTCAACATGCACATCGGCTCCAGCTCCCAGATGCCCGCAGCCTCCCCGGACGCGCCCCCCGCCGTGCAGGCCTCGCTCTCCTTCAACAACGCGATGGCCTCGATGATGGACTTCCTCTTCAGCGGGGTCCTGGTGAAGTTCCCGACGCTGAAACTGGCGTACAGCGAGGGCCAGATGGGGTGGATCCCGTACGCCCTGGAGCGCGCCGACGACGTCTGGGAGGAGCACCGGGCCTGGGGCGGGGTGCGCGATCTGATCCCCGAGCCGCCGTCCACGTACTACTACCGGCAGATGTTCTGCTGCTTCTTCCGCGACAAGCACGGCATCGCGTCGCTGGACGTCGTCGGCCGCGACAACGCCACCTTCGAGACCGACTACCCGCACGTGGACTCGACCTTCCCGCACACCAAGGAGGTCGCCCTCGACCACGTCAAGGGACTGGACGAGGAGACCGTCCACAAACTGATGCGCGGAAACGCGATCCGGATGCTCGGCCTGGACCTGGACAAGTAGGCGGGGACGGCGGTGGATCTCGCGTACACGGAGGCCGAGGAGGAGTTCCGGCGGCGGCTGCGGGAGTGGCTGGTCGGCGCCCTCCCCGGCCTGCCCCCGAAGCCCTCGCCCGACGACTGGCCCGCGCGCCGGGCGTACGACACCACCTGGCAGCGCATGCTGTACGACGCCGGGTACGCGGGCCTGCACTGGCCGGTGGACGCGGGCGGGCGGGGCGCCACCCCGACCCAGCACCTGATCTACCTGGAGGAGACGGAGAAGGCCGGCGCCCCCTACGTCGGGGCGAACTTCGTCGGGCTGCTGCACGCCGGACCGACGATCGCCGCCGAGGGCACGGCCGAGCAGCGGGCCCGCTGGCTGCCCCCCGTGCTGCGCGGCGACGAGATCTGGTGCCAGGGGTTCAGCGAGCCGGACGCGGGCTCCGACCTGGCCGCCCTGCGCACCCGCGCCGTGCGCGACGGCGACGCCTACGTGGTCAGCGGAGCCAAGATCTGGACCTCGCACGCCGAGGTCGCCGACTGGTGCGAGCTGCTGGTGCGCACCGACCCGGACGCGCCGAAGCACCGCGGGATCAGCTGGCTCGCGATGCCGATGGACGCCCCCGGCATCACGGTCCGGCCGCTGCGCACCCTGGCCGGGTCCACGGAGTTCGCGGAGATGTTCCTCGACGAGGTCCGGGTGCCGGCCTCCTGTCGCGTGGGCGCGGAGAACGACGGCTGGCGGGTCACCATGGTCACCCTCTCCTTCGAACGCGGCACGGCCTTCGTCGGCGAGGTCGTCGCCTGCCGCCGCACCCTGGACGCCCTCGCCGACGAGGCCCGGCGCAACGGGCGGTGGGACGACGCGGTGCTGCGCCGGCGCCTCGGCAGGCTCAACGCCGAGTTCCGGGCCCTGTGGCGGCTCACGCAGTGGAACGTGGCGGAGTCGGAGCGCACGGGAGGAGTCCCCGGCGCCGGCGGCTCCGTCTTCAAGCTGCGCTACTCCGGGGCCCGCCAGGAACTGTACGAGGCGGCGGCGGAGGTGCTGGGGGCCGGCGACGCGTTCGACCTGGACCAGGAATGGGTGCTGGACCGGCTCTCCTCCCTCTCGTACACGATCGCCGCGGGCACCTCCCAGATCCAGCGGAACATCGTCGCCGAGCGCATCCTCGGCCTGCCGAAGGGGCGCTGAGGCCACCGTGCACTTCCAGCTCTCGGACGACCAGCGGGCCCTGCGGTCCGGTATGCGCGACCTGCTCGACGCGGTGTTCGACCGGGACCGGCTGCGGGCGGCGGTGGAGCGGGGCGGGACCCTGGACCGTTCGCTCTGGCGGGAGCTGGGCGCGGCCGGCTTCTTCGCGCTCCGGCTGCCGGAGGAGGCGGGCGGGGTGGGCCTCGGGCTGCCCGAGGCGGTGCTGCTCTTCGAGGAGGCGGGCCGGGCGCTGCTGCCGGGCCCGCTCGTCGCCACCCACCTGGCGGCGGGCCTGGTGAAGGGGGCCGCCGAGGGCGAGGCGGTGGTGACGGCCGTGGACGGGGTCCTGCCGGTGGCCCACCTGGCGGAGGCGGACGCGGTGCTGGTGGGCGCCGACGCCCTCGTCGGGGAGCCGCTGCACGCCTTCGTCGCCGCCGCCCGGCCCGTACGGTCGGTGGACCCGCTCACACCGCTGCACCGGGTGGCAGGGCGTACGGCGGCCGCGGAGGCGTACTCCGGCGCACTCCACTACGAGGGGGCGCTTCTCACTGCTGCCGAACAACTCGGCAGCGCTACCCGTACCACCGAGACAGCCGTTCAACACGCCGGGGACCGACAGCAGTTCGGATCGCCCATCGGATCGTTCCAAGCGGTCAAACATCTCTGCGCCGACATGCTCGCCCGCACCGAACCCGCCCGCGCCGCCGTGTACGCGGCCGCCGTGACGGGCGACCCGGTGGAGATCGCGGCGGCCAAACTGCTCGCCGACGACGCGGCCGTACGCAACGCGCGCGACTGCCTCCAGATCCATGGCGGAATGGGCTTCACCTGGGAGGCAGATGTTCACCTCCACCTGAAACGGGCCTGGCTCCGGGCCGCGGCCCGGCTCGGCGGGGCCGCGGCGGAGGAGCTCCTGGCCGCCGGCCTGGGGGCCGCGCGGCCGCGTTCCGGCAGCTCGGCGGCGTCCGGCGGAGGAACCCCGAAAGCAGGGGGCGGAGGGTGACGCAGCGCAGCCGTGCGGCGCCGGTACCGGCTTGTGTCCTTTGCGTGCTTCGTCACCGGGTGGAGTCGGTGTCCGGCTCGGGTACGCTCCGTGGAATGCGAGTGGTTCTGGAACCGGGCGATCCGGGGGCGGCCTGTGCGGCGGCCCCGGTCCGGGGCGAGGGCTCTCGTCGGAGATGTGCCGGGCCTGCCCGAAGAGCGTTTCTCGCGGTCTCTGCGCGCTCCTGTTCGACTCCCCGCGGCGAGCGTCGCACAGTATGCACCACGCGTACTCCTTCGCGCTGGAATATGCCCGAAGCGCTTGTTGCGGTGACTGTACGTCAACCATGCTGTCGCGTAAGGGAATCACGTTCCGTGACCCTGAGGAGGCGCGAGGCGATGTGTCCGCCGGTTCGGATGGTGTGAGCGGTGCAGGTGCTTCAGGTTCAGCTGGAGGTCGGTCCGGATCCCGCGGAAGTGGGGCGGGCCCGTAGGTGGGCGCGGTCGCGTCTGGTCGGTTCCGGGATAGGGGATGACGAGCCTCTCGCCGAGACGCTCATCCTGCTGATCTCGGAGCTGGTCACCAACGCCGTCGTCCACACGGGCTGTCCCGCGGTGCTGCGGATGCTCTTCGGCGGGTCCGGGGCGTCCGGCGCGGCCGGGACCGTCCGGGTCGAGGTCGCGGACGCCAGTGACCGCCCGCCGCTCCAGCGGCACGCGGAGGGCGACGACACCGGCGGCCGGGGCCTGGAGCTGGTGGACGGCCTCGCGGACCGCTGGGGCTGGCTGCCGGAGGGCGCCGGGAAGCAGATCTGGTGCGAGGTCGACCGGAGCGGTCCGGTGCGGCTCCCGGAGGCGCCCTCGGGCGTCGGCCAGGGCGGCGAGCCGTGCGAACCGCCGTCCTGCCTCTTCACCAACCTGGCCTGAGACCGGTTCCCTCGCTTTCCACCACCTCTCCACGGCCTCCTCCCCTTCCCTTGCGCGGAGGCCGTTCACAGGATCGCGACCGGGGCGACCGGCGAGCCGGTGGCCCCGGCGAACGGTTCCGGTGTCGCGGTGAGAAGGAAGGCGTGCCGGCCCTCCTCCGCGCAGGCCTCGGACAGCGCCTCCAGGTTCCAGTTCTGGCCCTGGAGCATGCCCATCTCGACCAGGTGCAGCGCGTGCACCGGCATCCAGAGGTCCTCGATCTCCGGCGGGAAGATCTCGAAGGTCAGGGTGTCGTTGGCGACGGCCGCGACATCCCGGGCGTGGAACCACTCGGGCGTGCGCACCGAGAGCCCCGGCGACGGATAGCCGTACGCCTGCCGGTCCCCGCCCAGCGCGAGGCGCACCTGCCCGGTCCGTACGAGCACGATGTCCCCGGCCCGTACGCGTACGCCCCCGAAGTCCTCCGCCGCGGTCAGGTCGTCCGGGGTCACGGCGTGGTCGCCGGGCAGCCGGTCCACCCCCCGGGCCCGGGCCACGTCCAGCAGCACCCCGCGCGAGACGAGGTGCTCCACGGTGGCGATCGAGGCGAACCGGGCCCCGCCGTGGGCGGTGATCGTGTCCGCCGGGCGGCCGTTGTAGATCTTCCCGCTGTGCGCGACATGGGTCAGGGCGTCCCAGTGGGTCGAAGCCTGGAGCCCCATCGTGACGGCGTCGTCGCTGGTGGCGACCGTGCCGGGGCCGAAGATCTCCTGGTTGATCTGGACCATCGTGTGCAGCGGATTGATCCGGCCCGGGATGAGTCCGCTCTGCACCCCGTCCTGCCGGAGCGGCAGCGCGAGCGGTATCCGGCGGCCGGTGCGGGCGGTGGCGACGGCCTCGCGCACGACGGCGTCGGTGATCAGGTTGAGCGTCCCGATCTCGTCGGCCCCGCCCCAGCGGCCCCAGTTGTTCACGCGCTTCGCGATCTCGTGGAACTCGGCCGGCAGGGACATGGGGACCTCCTGGGTCTTGTGCCGGAGCATCTGACTGCCCGTAAAATCTAACGGTCCGTCAGAAACCGCGGGAAGGGGCCGGGCATGGGGAACTTCTTGGCAGGCAGGGTGGTCGCCGTGACAGGGGCCGGCCGGGGCATCGGGCGGGCGGTCGCGCTCGCCGCGGCGGGGGAGGGGGCGCGGGTCGTCGTCAACGACTACGGAGTCTCCGTCGAGGGTTCCGAACCGACCAGCGAGATCGCCCGGTCCGTCGTCAAGGAGATCGAGGCGGCGGGCGGCGAGGCGGTCGCGGTCGCCGACGACATCTCCACGATGGCGGGCGGGCAGCGGATCGTGGACACCGCGCTGGCGGAGTACGGCCGGCTCGACGGGGTGGTCTGCGTGGCCGGGATCCTCCGTGAGCGGATGCTGTTCAACATGTCCGAGGAGGAGTGGGACCCGGTCCTCGCCACGCACCTCAAGGGCACGTTCACGGTCTTCCGGGCCGCCTCGGCGGTGATGCGGAAGCAGGGGGGCGGGGGCACGCTGATCGGCTTCACCAGCGGCAACCACCAGGGCAGCGTCTCCCAGGCCAACTACAGCGCGGCGAAGGGCGGGATCATCTCGCTGGTGCGCAGCGCGGCGCTGGGCCTGCACAAGTACGGGGTCACGGCGAACGCGGTCGCGCCCGTCGCCCGGACCCGGATGTCGGCCGGGGTGCCGATGGAGCTGAAGGAGATCGGGGAGCCGGAGGACGTGGCGGCCCTGGTGGTCTACCTGCTCAGCGAGCGGGCGCGGGCCGAGCGGATCACCGGGCAGGTGTACACGGTCGCGGGCCCGAAGATCGCGGTCTGGGCCCAGCCGAGGGAGTTGCGGGCGGCGTACGGGGAGGGGCCCTGGACCCCGGAGAGGATCGCGGACTTCCTGCCGGGGACGGTGGGGGTGGACCCGATGCCGATGCTGGCGCGGCTGGAGGAGATGGCGGCGGCGGCCAGGTCGGGCGACCGGCCGAACATCTCCAGCCCCTCCGGCGATTGAGGAGCGGGTGCCGAGCCATCCGGCCTCCTCGGCGTTCGAGGAGCGGGTGCCGAGCCATCCAGCCTCTCCGGCGATTGAGGAGCGGGGGTCCGGGGGCGGAGCCCTCGGGGCGCTGCCCCGGACCCGGGGCGACACGTTCGAGTGCGCCCGGCTGCCGCTGGTACGTGGCGAGGAGCGGTGGCGGGGGCGTCAGAAGTGAGGGTTCTCCGTCGGCCGGTCGGC